>NZ_JBITLX010000029.1:0-76058 GCF_044465625.1 Actinoplanes sp. NPDC049599 | reverse complement strand
GTGACCCAGCTCGCCACGATCCCGCTCCGGCACGTGCTCGCGGTGACCCAGCTCGCCACGATCCCGCTCCGGCACGTGCTCGCGGTGACCCAGCTCGCCACGATCCCGCTCCGGCACGTGCTCGCGGTGACCCAGCTCGCGGCGGTCCCGCTCATCATGGCGGCGGCCGCGATCGTGGCGGACCTGCCGGGTGCGCGGCGGGCCGGTGGCAGCGCGGCGATCAGCGACTTCGGGCGTACCCCGGGCGCTTGACAGCCCTGGTCCCGGGGAGCCGCAGGCGCGGCTCCCCGGGGTGGGTCAGGCGATGCAGGCGCAGACGATCAGCGCCGCGCCGAAGTGCGAGGCCGCGCTGACCAGGGCGCCGGGGTGCCGCTCCGGGGTGCAGATGACCTCGCCCAGCTTGCCCGGGGTCATCCAGTCCAGCACCAGGAACGCCAGGGCCATGACCGCGATGCCCAGCAGGCCGAAGATGAGCGTGGAGAGCAGGCCCTCCACGAAGTCGTTGTAGCTCGTGAAGATCGCCGTGAAGACGATCGCCGCGATGCCCACCTGATTCGCCGCCAGCAGCAGCGCGGCGTTCGGGTTCTTCTCCACCCAGATCAGGTCCCGCAGCTTGCCCGGGGTCAGCAGGTCGATCAGCAGAAAGCCGACTGCCATCAGCCCGATGCCGACCAGCCCGAACACAATGCTGCGTCCGGCACCCTCAAGCAGATTTTCCAGCACGGTCTCTCCCTCGTCACGACGTCAGAGGGCACCGTATCGGACCAGCGCACCCAGGTGATCCACCGCCGGGCCGATTGTGGATTCGATCAGAGCGCGCCGAGGTACCGCTGGCGCTCGTACGGCGTGACCTCGCGCCGGTACTGCTCCCATTCCTGCCGCTTGTTGCGCAGGAAGAAGTCGAAGACGTGCTCGCCCAGCACCTCGGGGATCAGCTCCGACTTGGCCATCACGTCGATCGCCTCGGCGAGGTTCTCCGGCAGCGCGTCGTAGCCCATCGCCTTGCGCTCGGCCGGCGACAGCGACCAGACGTCGTCCTCGGCGCCCGGGGGCAGCTCATAGCCCTCCTCGATGCCCTTGAGGCCGGCGCCGAGCATGACCGCGAACGCCAGGTACGGGTTTGTCGCCGAGTCGATCGAGCGGACCTCGACCCGGGCCGAGTTCGGCTTGCCGAACGCGGGCACCCGGACCAGCGCGGACCGGTTGAGCGCGCCCCAGCTCACGAACGCCGGCGACTCGGTGATCCGGTCGGGCAGCTGCAGCGGGAAGAGCCGCTTGTACGAGTTGACCCACTGGTTGGTGACCGCGGTGTACTCCCGGGCGTGCACCAGCAGGCCGGCGATGAAGGCACGGGCGGTCTTGGAGAGCTTGAGCGGGTCCTCGCCGTCGTAGAAGGCGTTGCGCTCGCCCTCGAACAGCGACAGGTGGGTGTGCATGCCGCTGCCGGGCTGGTCCGTGTACGGCTTCGGCATGAACGTCGCGCGGACCCCCTGGGAGAGCGCGACCTCCTTGACCACGTGCCGGAAGGTCATGATGTTGTCGGCCGTGGTCAGCGCGTCCGCGTAGCGCAGGTCGATCTCCTGCTGGCCGGGGGCGACCTCGTGGTGGCTGAACTCCACGGAGATGCCGATCCGCTCCAGCGCGAGCACGGCCTGCCGGCGGAAGTCGCGGGCCACCGAGTGCGTGGTGTGGTCGAAGTAGCCGCCGCCGTCCACCGGGATCGGCACCGTGCCGTCCAGCGGCCCGTCCTGGACCAGGAAGAACTCGACCTCGGGGTGGGTGTAGAAGGTGAAGCCCTTCTCTGCCGCCTTGGCGAGCATCCGGCGCAGCACGTGCCGCGGGTCGGCCCAGGCGGCGCTGCCGTCGGGCAGCAGGATGTCGCAGAACATCCGCGCGCTCTCGCCGCTGACGCCGCCCTCGAACGGGAAGACCTGGAACGTGGTCGGGTCGGGCATGGCGACCATGTCGGACTCGGAGACCCGGGCGAAGCCCTCGATGGCCGAGCCGTCGATGCCGACGCCCTCCTCGAACGCGGACTCGAGCTCCGCGGGCGCGACGGACACGCTCTTCAGGGTGCCCAGCACGTCGGTGAACCAAAGCCGGACAAAACGGATGTCGCGCTCTTCGAGCGTACGAAGCACGAACTCCTGCTGTCGGTCCACGTCAACCCCTCGTACTTGCCCGGCGATCAGTCTCTCCCGGTCCCGTTACGCCGAGATTACGCTGACCGTGCCCACCGGGTGCCCCCGGGTAAGGCACGGTGTTGATCACAGACAGTACGCCCAACGCTGGGGAAGAATAGCGACATGCCTTCGTTGCGCGTCGCCCTTGCCCAGGTGAACTCCACCGTCGGGGACATCCCCGGCAATGCCGCCGCGGTCCGGCACTGGTCCCGGACGGCGGCCGGGGCCGGGGCCCAGCTGGTCGCGTTCCCCGAGATGATGCTCACCGGCTATCCCATCGAGGACCTGGTGTTCCGGGACTCGTTCGTGCGGGCGTCGCAGTCCGCCCTGCGTACCCTCGCCACCGACCTGGCCGCCGACGGCCTGGGTGAGATCGCCGTGGTGGTGGGCTACGTCGACGCCGACGGCCCCGCGCCGACCAGCTCCGCGGCCGTGCCCGGCAGCGGCCGGCGCGACGCGTCCGCGCTGCTGTTCGGCGGCGAGGTCGTCGCCACCTACTTCAAGCATCACCTGCCCAACTACGGCGTCTTCGACGAGGACCGCTACTTCGAGCCGGGCGACTCCCTGACGGTCGTGCGCCTCGGCGGCGTGGACGTCGCGCTGACCGTCTGCGAGGACCTGTGGCAGGCCGGCGGGCCGTTCGCCGCCGCCCGGCGGGCCGGGGTCGGGCTGGTCGTCAACATCAACGCCTCGCCGTACGAGCTGGACAAGGACGACGTCCGGCTGCCGCTGGTGCGGCGCCGGGCGGCCGAGGCGGGCGCGACGATCGCGTACGTGAACACCGTCGGCGGCCAGGACGAGCTGGTCTTCGACGGCGACTCGATGATCGTCACCGCCGCGGGCGAGCTGCTCACCAGGGCCGGCCAGTTCACCACCGAGCTGCTGATCCACGACCTCACGCTGCCCGCGGCGGACGCCGTCGCGAACGGCCCCGAGCCGGCCGCGGCCGAGCCCATGGGCATCGTCCGGGTCACCGTCGACGCGCCGCTGCGCCCGCTCGCCGACGGCCCCGCGGTCGGCGGCATCGCCGAGCGGGTCACCGACGAGGCCGAGATCTGGTCGGCGCTGACCCTGGGCCTGCACGACTACGTGCAGAAGAACGGCTTCCGCTCGGTGGTGCTGGGGCTGTCCGGCGGCATCGACTCGGCGGTGGTGGCCGCGATCGCCGTCGACGCGCTCGGCCCGCAGCGTGTGGTGGGCGTCTCGATGCCCAGCGGCTACTCCTCCACCCACTCCCGCGACGACGCCGCCGACCTGGCCAAGCGCACCGGCCTGGACTACCGCAGCGAGCCGATCCAGCCGATGGTCGACTCGTTCCTGGCGAACCTGTCGCTCTCCGGCCTGGCGGTGGAGAACCTGCAGGCCCGGGTCCGCGGCGTGATCCTGATGGCGCTGTCGAACCAGGAGGGCCACCTGGTGCTGACCACCGGCAACAAGAGCGAGCTGGCGGTCGGCTACTCGACCCTCTACGGCGACTCGGTGGGCGGCTTCAACCCGCTCAAGGACGTGCCGAAGACGATGGTCTGGAAGCTGGCCCGCTGGCGCAACACCCAGGCCGACTCCCCCATCCCGGAGAGTTCGATCACCAAGCCGCCGAGCGCGGAACTGCGCCCGGGCCAGGTGGACAGCGACTCGCTGCCGGACTACGAGGTGCTGGACACGATCCTGGCCGGCTACATCGACGGCGACCAGGGCCGCGACGACCTGATCGCGGCCGGTCACGACGCCGCCCTGGTCGACCGGGTGCTGCGCATGGTCGACCTGGCCGAGTACAAGCGGCGGCAGTCCGCCCCGGGCACCAAGATCTCCATCAAGGCGTTCGGCCGGGACCGCCGGCTGCCGATCACCAACCGCTTCCGCGAGGGCGTGTGACCGGTTCCACTCAACCCTGACCGGTACGGCTCCCCGGGTGCGACGATTTGGCGTACCCGGGGACCGCACAGCGCGGCCTCGAGGGAAGGAGACGACGATGTCCGAGATCCCCACGCTGTACGGGGGCCCCGCCACCCGCCGCGTCCGCACCCGCGACCTGATCGCGGCCAAGGAGCGCGGCGACCGCTGGCCGATGCTGACCTCCTACGACCAGTACACGGCCGCGATCTTCGACCGGTCCGGCATCCCGGTCCTGCTGGTCGGCGACTCCGCGGCCAACAACGTGTTCGGCTACGAGACGACCCTCCCGGTGACCACGGAGGAGCTGCTCCCCCTGGTACGCGCGGTGGTGCGCGCCACCAAGACCGCCCTGATCGTGGGTGACCTGCCGTTCGGCTCGTACGAGGAGGGCCCGACCCAGGCGCTGCGCACGGCCGTCCGGTTCATGAAGGAGGGCGGCGCGCACGCGGTGAAGCTGGAGGGCGGCCGCCGGGTGGCCGCGCAGATCCACGCGCTCACCGGCGCGGGCATCCCGGTGATGGCGCACATCGGCTTCACCCCGCAGAGCGAGCACACCCTCGGCGGCTACCGGGTGCAGGGCCGCGGCAGCGACGCCGAGGAGGTCATCGCCGACGCCCGGGCGGTGGCCGAGGCGGGCGCGTTCGCGGTGGTGCTGGAGATGGTCCCCGGCGAGGTGGCCAAGCAGATCACCAAGGAGCTGACCATCCCGACGGTGGGCATCGGCGCGGGCCCGGACACGGACGCCCAGGTGCTGGTCTGGCAGGACATGGCCGGGCTGCGCGAGGGCAGGGCGCCACGCTTCGTCAAGCGCTACGCCGACCTGTCCGGCGTCCTCACCGAGGCGACCCGGCAGTTCGCAAACGAGGTCCGCGGCGGCGAGTTCCCCGCCGAGGAGCACACCTTCTGACGGTCCAGGGGTACGGCTCGGGCAAGATCGGACCAGTGGCAGACTGCCTGTCATGTCCGTTCCTGCCCGAGTCAGCCTGGCCACCCTCGGCGTAGCGGACGTCGCCCGCGCGACCGAGTTCTACGAGTCGCTCGGCTGGCGGCTGTCGCCGGCCTCGGTGCCCGGGGTGGTCAGCTTCTTCCACACGGCGGGCGGCCTGCTGTCGCTGGTGTCGACCGACGACATGGCGGCGGACGCGGGCCTGCCGACCCGCCAGGCGCCGCCGAACCCGGCGACCGACTTCCGCGGCACGATGCTGGCGATCAACGTGGACAGCCCGGCGGCGGTGGACGAGGCGCTGCGCTCGGTGGTCCAGGCCGGAGCCACGCTGGTCAAGCGCGGCGGCACGGCGGAGTGGGGCGGCTACCTGGGCTACTTCACCGACCCCGACGGCCACCTCTGGGAGATCACCCACAACCCGGCGTGGCCGCTCGACGACGCGGACGTGCCCCGGCTCCCCTGATCCGCCGCCTGTCCAACGCTGTCCGGGCCCGTCCGGCACGGTGCGCCGGCTGCGGCGGCGGGCCCACCACGCACGCGTCCTTGTACGCGGTGGTCGTCATCCTGATCGGGCTGAGCGCGCGAACCCGGGCGGGCTGGTCCTGCCGCGACTGCGCACAGCCCGCTCATCGCGATCCCCGATCATCCTCTCGGACCCGACCGAATGCGTCGGTGGCGTGGGTCAGCCCGGCAGTCTGCGCCGGAGTGACCTGCTGGTGCAGCCTGAAGCGGTGGCCTCCGAGCCCGCGGTGGAGAGCCTGCTGCGTGTACCGGCGCCGCAGGTCCTCGGCGCTCTGGTCCGTCCGGCACGGCAGTGCGGGTACAGGCCGCTGAGTCGCATCGGCACAAGAGCCGGCCGCCCGGATGCCAGCGGCCGGTTACCCGGTCGCGGACAGCGACCGGGTAACCGGGGTGTGGTGGGTTTGGTTCAGCAGCCTGCTCCGAAGCTGACGCGCGACAGCCGGGTGGTCCAGTTGCCGCCGGCTTGGAAGTACTGCTGGGCCAGCAGGGCGGTCTGCCCGGCGGGGCAGGTGCCGCTGGCGGCGGCCGGGTCGACGTGGACGCTGGAGTAGTCGCCGAAGCGGGTGTTGGTGGTGGTGACGGCACCAATGGCGAGGGTGACGTCGCTGTTGGTCAGAGCCGGGACGCCGCCGCCGGGTGTCACGCCGTTGACCGTGGTTGAGGTGTTACGGCACGGGGTGGCACCGGTGTCGGTGTAGGCCCAGTTGAGCCAGATGTTGAAGGAGTTCGCGGCGGTCTCGAACGCCCCGAGAGAAGGGCTGAAGTCGTCGCTGGTGCCGTTGTGGAACGCGTTCGCGACCGTTGCGGTATTCGCCGTGGTGCTGATGGCGCCGTAGCGGATGCCGGGGAACCCGGCGATGTTGTTGCCATGGGTGAACCAGATGAACTGCGAGTTCGCGGCCTGTACCGGGGCCCAGGCGATGCGTCCGTCAAGCGGGTCCAGAGTGACGGTGGTGCCGCACTGGTTGACCCGACGAGGTGGTGCCGCATACGAGTTCGCGATAGTGGCCTGCAGCACCAGGGCGGTGCCGGGGCCTGCGCTGTTGGTCATCCGGTAGAGGTTGTAGCCGGTTCCCGGCACGCCGGCGACGTAGAAGGTGTTGGCGGTGGTGCCGATGGGAATGCCGGCGACGGTGACCGGAGCGGTGGAGAACGCCACCGAGAAGGCCGGGAAGCTGACGGCCGCGCCGGCGTAGAGCTGCGCCTTGGACACCGACCACGCGGTGGAGTTGAGGTAGCCGGGATTGAAGTTGTTCGTCGAGGACAGGATCGCGTTGCGGTCCTGCCCGAGGTACGGGTAGTCGAGCAGCATGCCGTTGGGGAACAGCCCGCCCGTGAACGTCAGCGTGTAGACGAAGTAGCCGCCACAGGCGTTTCCGGACGTGCTGGCCGCCAGGAACAGCCGCGGTGCAGCCCCGGCCGTGCCGTTGGTGGTGGCGATGATGACAAAGCGGTTGTTCAGGTTGTCGTACAGCGTGCGCGGGTCGAAGACGTTCGTGGTCCCGAGCCCGAGCCACCCGGCGAGGGTGTTGGTGCACTGCTGCGTACCGGTCTTGTTGAAGACGGTGACGCGCCGGTTGACCGTTTCCAGGATCTGCGTCGGACCCACACTGGCGTTGACGTCGGACGGCTGTCCGCCGCCACCACCGGTCTGGTTGATCCCGTCGAAGTTGCTGTTGATCGTGGTCGGCGACGGCGCAAGCGTCCGCACACCGCCGGTATTCGGGCCCGAAGCCCCGGAGCGGGTCGCGCCCGGCGATTTGGCCGCGCGGGTCTGCCCGGTCGGCAGGGCCGTCCCGGTGGGCTTGCCGTCGCGGCCCAGTGCGCCGCGATCGGTAGTGACCGCCGGACGGGCCTTCGGGTTGGTGCGCTGGTCGACCAGCTTCGCAGCGGCGGCCCCCCGACCGCCTGCGGCGAGGGCGACCTCCGTCGGCGCCGGCACCGGTGCGGCGGCGGCATCGACGCCGACCAACAGACCTGCGAGCAGGACCCCGAATGCCATGACGGCCGACATCTTCCGTGTTCTTTCCACACTTCCCCCCTTGTCGAATCTTGCGCGTAATGATCGACGTGGATAGCGGGAAGCTTCCCGGAAGCGACTCTGTCATCAAGCAATTGATCGGCACAGCCTATTGTCGGGTTCCGGCGAGTTCGTATCTCGCAACGGCACACCAATTCAACCCGAACCAATGAGCCATTCCGCGCAACGTTCCGGTTGCGGGCTGTAGCGGATTTGGTGTCCAGAAGGTCCGAGACGCGCCTGATGGGCGCCGGTACGTAGAAAAGGCGCAGAACCCCGATATGAAGGTGGTCCTACCACAGATCAACTTCATAGGGATCCTGCGCCGACGATGAGTGTCACATACACCGCCGTGCTACCGGCACGCGAGCACACCGTGAACTTCCTGACCGGGCTGCTGACCGCGGAACGCGCCCGC
Source organism: Actinoplanes sp. NPDC049599 (assembly GCF_044465625.1). Taxonomy (NCBI): domain Bacteria; kingdom Bacillati; phylum Actinomycetota; class Actinomycetes; order Micromonosporales; family Micromonosporaceae; genus Actinoplanes; species Actinoplanes sp. NPDC049599. Next base: position 68,076 of record NZ_JBITLX010000029.1, on the reverse strand, counting down.
CGGGGTACCAGGGCCGGCACCCGAGCTGTACCCGCCCGCGAACAGGCGATCCTGGTGTTGCGCTGGTTCCTCGACGGCACCCGGATGCGGCAACTCGCCACCGACAACCAGATCAGCGTCTCGACCGGCTACGACTACCTCAACGAAGCCATCGACGTGCTCGCCGCCCGCTCGCCCACACTGCACGGCGCGCTACTCGCGGCGAAGGCCGCCGGCTACGACTACGTGAACATCGACGGGACCCTGATCGAGACCGACCGGTGCCGTACCCCGGGCCCGACCGAAGGCGTCGACCTGTGGTGGTCCGGCAAACACGACAACCACGGCGGCAACGTCCAGGTCATCACCGCACCGGACGGCTGGCCGATCTGGACCTCCGACGTACGGCCCGGCCGCGAACACGACACCACCGCCACACGCGCCCACACCGAGATCCTGCCCGCCCTCACCGACGCCGGCACGGACCTGCGCACCCTCGGCGATCTGGGCTATGAAGGCCTCGCCGACACGATCACCGTCGCGTTCAAAAGACCCAAGAACGGCGGACTGCTCCTCGCCCAGCAGCAGTTCAACAAGGCCCACAACAGCCTGCGCGCGATCGGCGAACGCGGCAACTCCCTACTGAAGATGAGCTTCCGAGCACTGCGCAACATCAGCCTCAACCCGTGGCGGATCGGGAAGATCGTCGCCGCCGCGCTGGTCATCCTCCACATCGAACACAACCGCACTACATGACCTTCAGTAGTCAGTTCCTTGCTCGGACAACCTCAATGAATGCAGGTGGTGTCATACCCGACAGAAAGTGCAGGTTCGATTGGTCAATTATCTGATGGGGCGCCCCGAATGCCGGAGTCGAATACCACCACCGCATCGGAGAATTGTCCCGGGTGGACGACCACCGTCACCGGCATCGCCGAGGGCACCGGCTGCCCGGCAAGGTTCTCGCCACGCAGCTCATAGGTGCCGGGCGCCAGCACGATCTCGAACCGGCCGTCGTCCGTGGTCTCCACAGCGACGAGCCGCCCCGCTTGGCCCGGCCGGCCGGCCGCGATCCGCGCCCGCAACGGCACCTGCGGACACGGCGACGACCCTTCCAGCACAGGGCAGCCGACATCGACGATCGCGATGCCGCGGACCCCCGAACGATCCGCTCCAGCGGACCCTTCCACGGGACCGCCACCAGAATCCGCCGGGGTGCATGCGGCCAGCACGCCCACCATCGCAAGGAAGACCAGTACACGTGACATTCCGGTGAGACGACCCGATCTCCTGTACGGGTTCCCGGATCTCGGAAATTGGTGACCGCCGCACCGACATGGTCAACTATCTCCCGGAAGCCGGCGCGCACCAATGCGTGTTTTTGGTGGATATACGCATGGCGATATGGACGACATTCTTGGACGCAAAATCGAACCGGTGGCGGACGAGCGGACGGCGGCAACATCGTTCTCTTCCCGTTCTGGCCGGTTACGCGCCCGTTGCCGATCATGATCGTGATTCGTGTGGACGGTGTGGCAGCGCCGCAGGATGTCCGAGGTGCAGCCGGCAACCATCCGGCCGACAGCCCTGCCGTGATCAATATGGGCACGGCCGCCGCCGGCCGGTTCGGCCGAATGGCCGGTCGAACCGATCTCCAATGGGCCTCGCCCAAACCACTGCAAGGTACGGCAACCGATGTCGGATCTGCGACATGTAGCAGGATCCGGTTCCCAGGGTCATCTAAACTTCGGTCGACAGCAAAGTCCCCAGTCACGCATGGGGGTTGCTGCAAGCTTTGCCGACACGATTGCGCCGCTTTCCGCTATCGGTTTGCCGCGCTCGAGATGAGGCAGGCCTATTGGGAAATACACATTCGCAGGAAGCATGATCAGAGCTTCGCGTGACGTTCTCGAAAGCGTCCGGTCGCAGACTGTCGAAACTCGACGGCAGATCCGGCCCGACGCGCGGTGAGCCACATCTCCCGAAACACACCTTGCTCACATTGCCTTCCTTGGCCCCACACCTGACGTGGATGGTCGCCCCATCGAAGGCTCATCCCGTCAACCGCCAACACCTCAGCGACCCCAGCAGAGGGAGTCGAGCATGCTGCCGCTTTTCACGGGCAACGGCGCCGACCGCGTGTCGAGGTCAAAGCCGCTTCGCCTGCTTGCCGTCGGAGTTGTCGCCGCCGGCGCCCTGATCGGCTGCGGCGAGGACACACCTTTCAAGACGCAGCGTGCGCCGGTGCTGGAAACGGTGGTGTCCGGAGACCGGGTGGTCCCGCAGAACCCCAACGGCGACTTCGCCGCGCTGCCGACGGCGGGAAGAATTCGCATCAGGGTGCAAGCCGACTGGAGCACGAACATCGCTGTCGCCTTGGACGGCGCCGACATCAGCCTCCGCGAGGGCCGGCCAGAGACCGATCCGTGGTATGAGTCCGTCGCGAAAGTGGTACCCGCGCCCAGCCGAAATCTCTTCTGGGAAATCGTGATCAATCTTCCACCACTCAAACGCGTCAGCGTGGCGCCGATCGTCGTGGAGGTACGCGACCAGACATATCTCAAGACCCCACCACCGGTGGAGCAGCGGCCGCCGTTGACTGTTCGGCTCAGCAACTTCGCCGACCCGGCGCGGATTCCCCTCGCGAGCGACTTCTTCAACGAGGCACAAGGCGACAACACCAAACAGGACGGGCGCGCCAAGAGCCAGGTGATCACCAAGGGCATCGTCCTCGCCGGCTGGCTCTGGCAGGATGGCGACACAGCACCCACCCGCAACGACAGCGGGGAAGCGGATGTCATCCGCGCGAACGAGAGCGAGGATTATCACTACGACATTTGGCTCGACAACGACTTCATCACGCGGAACTACGACACACCAGCGCTCCTGAAACCGGTCCGCGACGCGATCGTCAAGGGCGCCCGAAGCCGACTCATCGACCTTCGACCGGGCCGAGACATACCGTTGGTGAACCTGGGGCATGCGACCGCTGCATCGTTCCTATGGCCCGGCAACGGTGGTCTGTTCACCGTCGAACTCAACGCCTGGCACATCGCCGATCGCGGCCGGCCCCCTGCCGGCTGGGCCGGCACGGACCCCAGCGACCCCGCGAAGGACGGCAATGCCTGGCCGTTCCAACCGCGACGGCCGCTCGGCGTCAACCCCGGTGATCCCGACCTCAGCCCCGGGCAGTACGTCATCATCAGCGGAACCCTGTGGCAGGACACCTCACACGCCGACAACTCCCCCGTCGGTCAATTCCGGCAATGCTGGGACGACCATCTACCGGGACACGGCGGCTGGCTGGAAATCCACCCGGTCGACTCCATCCGTCGAGTGGACGCACCAACGCCACGCAAGCAGACAGACATGATCAACGTCTGCTCGCCGGCGATGCGGGACATCACCACGGTGCTCGCCCCGCGGGTCAACCTCGGTGAGACGATCTCGCCGGATCTTGTTCTCCGCTGCCAGCGCATCATCGACAAACGGTTCACCCCGCACACCAGCTTCTCGGTTGGCGAAAGCCTCACCAGTGATCAGCCTGCCAAACTACGCGTCACCCTCATCACCCTGATCGACACCATGGCGCAGGTTGTCTATATCACCTGGTACGAGAAGCCCGACGCCAATCATCCCCCGCCCGACCCGGCCGACCCGTGCGTGGACTGGACCCCTGGCTGAGCCGAGGTAGGCCGCGCTCGGTGACGCCGAGTGTCCGGACAGGAGCGTGTCTGACCAACGCATGCAAAGAACCCGCGCCACCCGGTGGGCCCAGCCCACCTGGAGAAAGCCGGTCCGCCCGCCGGCACCACCCTGGCGACGTCGGCGTACACCGCCACCTTGATCTACGACCTCGGCACCGGGGCCGCGGACGACGTCACCTCGTTGTCCTTCTCCCCGACCGCCAATCGGCCTCACCCCGCCCGGATCTGGGACGTGGCCACCGGCGACCTGCTGTGCACGCTGGTCGGACACCACTCACCCGTGCCGTCGGTAACGTTCGCCCCCGACGGGCTGAGCGTGGCGACGGGCGCCGACGAGGGCGTCCGGATCTGGGCACTGCCGGGACGTTGACCACGGGTCAGCGCCCAACCCGGCCCGGCACGGTCACCAAGGTGGTCCGGCGCAGCCGGACGACCTCGTGGTCCTCCAGGTCGGATGGGCCGTGCAGCCGGACGACCTCGTGGTCCTCCAGGTCGGATGGGGCCGTCCGGACGGCGACCACAGGCCCCGGAGCCCGGGGTGGCTGACCGGCACCTCCGGCCGATGATCAGATCTGCTGGAAGAGGACCTCTCTGGTCCGCGGGTCGGCCTGGGCCAACCGGACCTGAATGCGACCACCGAGCGGCAGGTCGCCCACGCAACGGGCTTGCACGGCGGGTTCGTCGATCGCCACCATGCCACCGCGAGGCCGCTTGTTCCCCGGCTTGCCACCCGCGGCCGGCGCGGTGGGGCCGGCCCGATCGACCGTGTTTCCAGCACCGCCGCCGGGACGGGGATCGTCGACATCGAGGACCCCCGCCTCGAACGTCTCCCCTACGCGGTGCGCCAGCAGCACCGCTTCGGTCAGCGCCACCGCGCCGCGGTCCGCTGCCGAGGCCGCGCGGTCGGTGGTCGCCATGCACTTCGGGAGGCGGGGCAGCGCCTCGCGGGCCCACTGCGGCACCTCGCGCTCCTCGTGCAGCGCCAGGCAGACCTCCGTCGCGTAGCGGTCGGCGAGACGGCGCAGTGGCGCCGTGACGTGGGCATAGGGCGCGCCCACGCCGCCGTGGCCGGTCTCCGCGGGCTGCTCGTTGTCGAAGGCCGTGTAGCCCGCGCCGCGCAGGAGCTCGGCTGCCTGGTTGAGGAACGCGGCGCCGCGCGGGCTGGCCGGGTCGACCGAGGCCACGACCGCGCCCACGGAGGCGTGCTGCGGCCAGGTCACGTCGAGGGACGCCGCCGCGGCCCGGAGCTTCGTGACCGCCTCGGGGCGGGGCGGGGGCATCGTGCGGAGCAGTCCGATCTTGCCGGCGAGCATCAGGGTGGCCGCTGCCATGCCGGTGAGCAGGGAGATCTGCGCGTTGTGCTCCTCGACGGCGAGCGGGGCCCGGAGCACCAGCTGCCAGCCGTCGCCGTTCTGCTCGACCTCCTGCTCGGGCAGGGGCAGGTTGACCGCGCCGCGGTCGGCGGCGCGGCGGGCCAGCAGGGCGCCCAGCTCGGGCAGCAGCGCGATCGGATCGGGGGCGGTGCCCGCGTCGACGGCCGCCTGCAGGCCCACGTAGTCGAGTTTTGCCCGGCTGCGCACGCGGGCACGCTCCAGGGCGATAGCGGCGAACTCCCCGTCGGCGTCCAGGTCGATGGTCCACAGCACCGCGGCGCGGTCGACGTCGGGCAGCAGGCTCACCGCGCCCTCGCTGAGCACCTGCGGATGCAGCGGGATCTTGCCGTCCGGGAAGTAGATCGTCTGGCCGCGCGCCCAGGTCTCGGCCTCGAGCGCCCCGCCCGGCCGCACGTAGGAGGCGACGTCGGCAATCGCGTATCGCACGCGGTAGCCGCCGCCGGCCCGGCGGGTCAGCTCCATGGCCTGGTCGAGATCGCGTGAGGTCGCCGGGTCCACGGTGACGAACGGGATCTCGGTGCGGTCAACGGCGGGCAGGGCGGCGGCGGACGCGGCCTCCTGCGCCTCCCGCATCGCGTCGGGCGGGAACTCGGCGGGCAGGTCGAGCTCGCGGCGCAGCACGGAGAAGTCGATGCGTGGCGCCCACACCCGTTTAATCGGCACGGGTCATTCCTACCAGGCCCGACCGACATTTCCGCGGGCCCACGCGTACGCGAAAGGGCCGCGCCGATCACGGCGCGGCCCTCGGTCCCGGTTGGCCCGGGGTCAGCGCCTCGTGGTCGCCTTACGGGCCGAGGAGCCACCGGTGGCAGAAATCCGGCCGGCGCCGCTGGTCACCTGGCCGGCGCCGCTGGTCACCTGGCTGGTGCCGGCAGGAACGCGGCCGGTGCCGGCAGGAACGCGGCTCGTGCCGGCAGGAACGCGGCTCGTGCCGGCAGGAACGCGGCTCGTGCCGGCAGGAACGCGGCTCGTGCCGGTGGTTGCCCGGCTGGTCCCGGCGGAAACGCGGCCGTTGCCGGTGGAGACGCGGCCGTTGCCGGCGGCGGTGGCCTGGCGGGCCGCGGCGGGCGTGGCGGCCTTCGTGACCCGGCCGGCGTTGGTGGCCGAGGTCTTGGTCATGCCGCTGGGCTTGGCGTTGGCCGCCTTGCCGGTGCCGGCGGTCCGGGTCTTGGCCGCGTTGGTGGTGCTGCGGGCGGCGGTCTTCTTGGCGGCGGTCGCCGAGGACTTGGCCGAGGCCGAGGACTTGGCCGAGGTCGCGGACTTGGCCGGAGCCGAGGACTTGGCCGAGGTGGAGGACTTGGCCGAGGTGGAGGACTTGGCACTGCCGGCGGCACTGGCCTTGACCGCGGCGGCGGACTTCCCGGCAGTCACCTTGGCGCCGGCAGCCTTGGCAGCAGCCGACCTGGCGCCGGCCGACTTGGGCTTCGCCGCGGTCGACTTGGCAGCCGCAGACTTCACGGCCGTGGACTTGGCGACGGCCGACTTCGCAGCCGCGGACTTCGCCGGCGCGGACTTGGCGGTCGTGGACTTGGCGGTCGTGGACTTCGCAGCCGACTTCGCGGCCGAAGACTTCGCAGCCGTCGACTTGGCGGCCCACTTCGCGGCCGAAGACTTCGCAGCCGTCGACTTGGCGGCCGACTTCATGGTCGAAGGCTTCGCAGCGGTGGACTTCGCAGCCGTCGGCTTCACAGCCGAGGTCTTCGTCGTCGACTTCCCGGTGGAGGACTTCGCTGCGGCCGACTTGGCCGACATCGACTTCGAGGTCGGCGACTTCGCAGCGGCCGAGGTCAACGCCGACTTAGCCGCAGACGACTTAGCGGCAGACTTCGCAGACGGCTTAGCGGCCGACTTCGCCGCAGACGGCTTAGCGGAAGATGCCTTCACCCCGGAGGACTTAGCAGCCACCGGCTTGGCGCTGCTCGCCTTCACCCCGGCGGACTTGGCCTTAGCCGCGACCGACTTAGCGGCAGCCGGCTTAGCAGCCGGACGAGCCGCACCCGAACCAACAGCAGCAGACTTGACAGCCGGCCGAGCAGCGGTCGACTTGGCCGCGGAACGAGCCGCCGAGGAGGACCCGCTCGCCGCCTTCTTGGCCGGCCCAGCACCCTTCTTAGCCCCACCAGCACCAGCCGCGGCGGGCTTAGCCGCAGCGGAAACCGCAACGGTCCTGGTCCCGGAGATCGAGGGCTTGGCAGAGGAAGCGGCAGCAGTCCGCTTGGCAACCGCCCGACCCGACGAGGTCTTGCCGGCAACCAGCGACTTGGCGCCGGCCGACGACCTGGCACCGGTCGACGATCTGGCACCGGTCGGCGATGCGGTGACCCGCGATGCCGTGACCGGCGATGCGGTGACCCGCGACGCGGCGGCCGGGGACGCGGCGACCCGAGCGGTTCTGGCGCCGGTCGTGGCGGCCCGGGTCGGGGCCTTCTTGGGCACGGCCATGGGGACGTTCCTCCTTGCGAATGACTGCGGGCTCGTCTCCGCCTGGAGACTGCAGGATTCCGGCTTGGACACAGGGGTCGAGCCGGTCTAGCTGACCTCCCCGGTCCAGCGGGCATCCTCGGCGTCCCACGTCGCATTGCGCTTCTCGACGGTCTCGAGCGCCCGCGTGGCGTCGTCAGCGGAGGAGTACGGGCCGAGCCGGTACTGGGCAGGACACTTGTCGTCCCCGGTCTCGACCCGGTTGTGGCGGAGGCACCAGAAGTAGCCGCCGCCGGGCCCACTGTCGTTCATGCAATCACTGTGCACCTCAAACCGACCATGCGCTACCGATTCAGGCAAAAAGCCCGTTTTTTCCATAGTGGATTGTCGGAAAGACTCCCCGAAGGAACGACAAAGCCCGCCCGATCCGAAAGCCGGGACGGGCCGCGGAAACGACAAAGCCCGCCCCACCCAAAGGCGGGACGGGCCGAAGACCTCAGAGCGCCGCAGCCACCAACTCGGCCACCTGCACCGCGTTGAGCGCCGCGCCCTTACGCAGATTGTCATTGGAGAGGAACAATGCCAGCCCGTTCTCCACCGTCTCGTCGGCGCGGATCCGGCCGACGAAGGTCGGGTCCCGGCCGGCCGCCTGCAGCGGCGTCGGGATGTCGGACAGCTCCACGCCGGGTGCCGAGGCGAGCAGTTCCCGCGCGCGGGACGGCGTGATCGCCCGGGCGAAGCGCGCGTTCACCTGCAGCGAGTGGCCGGTGAAGACCGGGACCCGGACGCAGGTGCCGGAGACCTTCAGCCCGGGGATGTCCAGGATCTTGCGGCTCTCGTTGCGGAGCTTCTGCTCCTCATCGGTCTCGCCGCGGCCGTCGTCGACGATCGAGCCGGCCAGCGGCAGCACGTTGAACGCGATCGGCCGGGCGAACGAGCGGGGCGCCGGGAACTCCAGCGAGCTGCCGTCGAAGGCCAGCTCGGTGGCCCGGTCCGCGACCTTCTTGATCTGCTCGTCCAGCTCGGCGACGCCGGCCAGGCCGGCGCCGGAGACCGCCTGGTACGTCGTGGCGACCAGCGCCACCAGCTCGGCCTCGTCGTGCAGCGGGCGCAGCACCGGCATCGCGGCCATCGTCGTGCAGTTCGGGTTGGCGATGATGCCCTTGGGGCGCTGCGTGATCGCCGCCGGGTTCACCTCCGCCACCACGAGCGGGACGTCCGGGTCCATCCGGTACGCCGACGAGTTGTCGATCACCACGGCGCCCGCCTCGGCGACCTTGGGGGCGTACTCGAGGGAGCTGGCCTTGCCCGCGGAGAACAGGACGATGTCCAGCCCGCGGTAGTCGGCGGTGGCCGCGTCCTCGACGGTCACTTCGCCGTCACCCCAGGACAGGGTGCGCCCGGCGGAACGCGCGGAGGCGAAGAGCCGGAGCTGGTCAACGGGGAACTGGCGCTCGGCCAGGATGCGGCGCATGACGCCACCGACCTGCCCCGTCGCCCCTACGATGCCGATCCTCATGGCGACAAAACTACGGCCTGCCAGCCACTCAGCGAAATCCGGTATCCGCATAGCTCCCAGATTTCAAGAAAGTCCTCCCGATATGCGAGACGCAGACGTAGCTTCGGGGCATGGCTGCTGTCTACACCCACGGGCATCACGAATCGGTCCTGCGCTCACATCGCTGGCGCACCGCAGAAAATTCGGCGGCGCATCTGCTGCCACGGCTGAAATCCGGCGACACCCTGCTGGACATCGGGTGCGGGCCGGGCACCATCACCGCGGACCTGGCGACGCACATCACACCCGGTCGCGTCACCGCACTGGAGACCACCGAGGCCGCGCTCGACCTGGCCCGGGCCGAGATCGGCCGGCGCGGGCTGGGCAACGTCGGCTTCGCCGTCGGCGACGTGCACGCGCTGGACTTCCCCGACGACTCCTTCGATGTGGTGCACGCCCACCAGGTGCTCCAACACGTGGGTGATCCGGTGACGGCGCTGCGTGAGATGGCCCGGGTGACCAAACCAAACGGCCTGATCGCGGTACGCGACAGCGACTACGCCGCGTTCGCCTGGTTCCCCGAGCTGCCGGAGCTGGACGAGTGGCTGGACCTCTACCGGCGCATCGCCCGCGGCAACGGCGGCGAGCCCGACGCCGGCCGCCGCCTGCTCTCCTGGGCCCACGCGGCCGGGCTGACCGGCGCGACCGCGACGTCGAGCACCTGGTGCTTCGCGACGCCCGAGGACCGCCGGTGGTGGGGCGGCATGTGGGCCGACCGCATCCTCCGGTCAGACCTGGCGCGGCAGGCAACGGAGCAGGGCGCGGACATCCACAAGATCTCCGCCGCCTGGAAGACCTGGGCCGCCCACCCGGACGGCTGGATGTCCCTGCTGCACGGCGAACTGATCTGGCAGAAGCCCGGCTAGACCGACTTCGGCTCGTACGCCCAGTGCCACGGCTCGCGCGGGGTGTTCTCCACGAAGCCGTACTTCTCGCCGTTGGCGCGCATCCACGCCTGCGCCTTGTTGTTCAGGTCGAGGTCGGTGGCCATGCCCCAGCCGTGCTCGCTGGTGCCGGGCTTCGCCGCCAGCCCGCCCTGCGAGTAGAGCCCCTTGCGCCGGGCCACGTCGACCTGCTCGGCGTACGAGCGGTACGAGTCGGTGATCCCGATGGTCACACCCTGCGCCTTGGCGTCGGAGATCATCCGGGTCAGCGACTCGGCCGCCGGCGCCCAGAGCTTGTGGTTGGTGCTGCCGACCTGCTCCAGCGCGTTCGCCGGGATCTTGCCGTTGCCGTAGCCGGCCAGCTCGGTCGGGATCCCCTTGCTGTTCAGCGAGAACGACTTGGCCGACGCGGCGGCCGACGACTGGGAGCCCATCGCGTCGGCGAGGGCGGTGGCGAAACTGTCCCCCGACGCCGCCGAGGTGGTGGTCGGGGCCGCCGCCGCCTTGGTCGCGGCGGCCTGCTGGGTCTGCATCGCGATGATCCGGCCCTGGATGTCCGCGATCCGGCTGTTCACGGCCTCGATCCCCACAGCGGGCTACCTCCGTGCTCGACGGCATGTCGCACTACCGTTCGGCGCACCGGAAATATGACTGAGCGGAAACCCGAAATCAGACCGCCAGCGGCAGGTTGATGGTGTGCGCGGTGTGCGCGACCTTGGCCTGCAGGTAGCGCACGTTGGCGGCGGAGGCGTGCACGCTGGTCGGCACCACATGGCGCACGTCGACGCCGGAGGCGCGCAGCTGCGCCGGCTTGTCCGGGTTGTTGGTGAGCAGGTCGACCGCGCCCACGCCCAGCGCGCTCAGCATCTGCGCCGCGGCGGTGTAGTCCCGCTCGTCGTCGGCGTGCCCGAGTGCCCGGTTCGCCTCGTACGTGTCCATCCCCAGGTCCTGCAGCGCGTACGCGTCGAGCTTGGCGTAGAGCCCGATGCCCCGGCCCTCCTGGCGCAGGTACAGCAGGAAGCCACCGACGCCGGCGATCCGCTCGACCGCCTCGCGCAGCTGCGGGCCGCAGTCGCAGCGCTCGGAGCCGAACACGTCACCGGTCAGGCACTCGGAGTGCGGGCGCACCAGCGGCACCTCGGCGCCGAACGCGTCACCGAGGGCGAGCGCGAGGTGCTCCTTGCCGTCGGCGAGGCCGTCGAAGGTGATCACCTCGGCCGTGGTGCCGTAGCCGTCCGCGAACTTCAGCGGCACGGTGACCCGGCTGCGAATACCCAAAGACATGTGAGCTCCCTAGCACTTGACGCTTCAAGTACGCGCTTCACCATACGCCGCGCCTCTGCAGGGAACCACGAGCCAAACGTCACAACGGATCAAGAAACAGCCGAGGGAATAACGGCCGGCTCGCGGTGTTCGGTGCCCTCGATGCGGTCGCGCAGCTCCAGGTCGACCTCGCTGATGCGGTCCCCGCGGTTCGGCAACATGTTCGTGACCAGCACGAGCAGGCAGCCGAGGCCGGCGTAGAGGGCCAGCACCAGCAGGTGCCCGCCGATCGGCGCGGCCGGGAAATAAAGATTGTCGCGGACCGCCTGCACCCCGGCGCCGGTCGGCAGGTTCTCGCCGAGGTAGCGGCCGAACGCGGGCAGGAACTCCGGCAGGATGCTCGCGCCGGAGATGACCGTACCCACGGTGAAGTAGAGGCCGCCGAGCAGCGCGCCGCCCGGGCCGACCAGGGCGACCGCGCCGGCGGTCGAGCCGGTGACGGCCAGCGACATCAGCGCGAAGATGCCGAACATCTCCAGGTGGTCGGCGTCCGCGCCGACGCCGAACCAGCTCATCGACCAGAGCACCACCGCGGCCGAGCCCAGCGCGTACACGATCAGCGTGCTGAAGTGGCCCAGGCCGCGCTTCCAGGACCGGCGGGTGCGCGGGATCAGCCGGCCCAGCCCGATCGAGGCGATGGTGCCGCCGAGCGCGAGCGCCTGGGTGAGGAAGCCGAGCGAGGCGCCGTTGACGTCGTCGGGCGGCAGCGGCACCACGTCGGTGACGGCCGGCGGTGCCGCGATCACCTGCGCCCGCGCGACCGGGATCGTGTCACCGCGCGCGGCGAGCTCGGCCAGCAGCTGCGCGTTCTGCTGCCCGACCACCGAGACGTAGGTGGCGCGCAGCAGGCTCGCGGCGGCCGGGCCGGCGGCGGAGGCGAGGTAGAGGTGCGGCTGCGCGGCGCCGGCGTCGACCCCGCCGTACACCTCGCGGCTCTTGATCCCCGCCTGCAGGTCCGCGACGCCGGCGTAGTCGTGGACCGCGAAGACCCCGTCGCGCTCCAGCAGGTCGACGATCGCCGCCCGCTTGGCGGCGGGGGCGATCAGGCCCACCGGTACGTCGTGCGGGGTGGCCTTGTGCCCCATGCCGAGGTAGTACGCGGTCAGCGCCAGCTGCACCGCGACGCCCACGAGGCAGACCACCACGGCGAACCGGCGGAACTGCCGAAGCGTGGCAATCGGGTTGTCCTCGGACATTCACCCAGCATCGCCGAGAGCGCCGGGCGGGCGCAGGCGATCGTCGATCATGCCGAGCCGGGCCCGCGCCGGATCGCGCCGGGCCGCCGGTTCACCACCGGGCTGGTCGCCGGGCTCTTCCTGATCGCCTACCTCGGCCTGATCGGCCCGGCCGGAGCTGCTCAAGCAAGGTCGGTGGGGTCCGTGTTCGCGCCGCACAGCAGCACCACGACCCGCTCCCCCGGCGCCGGCACGTACGCGCCCGAGGTCAGCGCGGCCTGCGCGGCGGCGGTGCCGTGCTCGACGACGATCCGGTACTCCTCCCACAGCTCCCGCCGCGCGTCCACGATGGCCTGGTCGTCGACCAGCACCGACGGCAGCCGCTCCGCCGCCGCGGTCTCGTACGCGATCGTCCCGGCCCGCCGGGCGCCGAGCGAGTCCGCGGCCACGCCGGACACCGGGACGTCCACCGGGCCACCCGCCTCGAGGGCCGCGTGCAGGGCGGCGGAGGTGACCGGCTCGACGGCGACCACCCGCGCGCGGCCGTGCAGCGCGGCGGCGACCCCGGCGATCAGGCCGCCACCGCCGACCGCCACCAGCACGGTGTCAAAACCCTCCGGCAGCTGCTCGATCAGCTCCAGCCCCAGGGTGCCGTTGCCGGCCACCATGTCCGGGTCGTCGTAGGCGTGACAGAACAGCGCCCCGGTCGCCTCGGCCTGCACGGTGGCGGCCGCGCACGCCTCCGCGTACTCGGCGCCGACCTGGGCCACCCGGGCGCCGAGTTTGGCCAGCTTGGCGACCTTGACCGGCGGGGCGGTGACCGGCACGTAGATCTCCGCGGGCACCCCGAGCTCGCGGGCCGCGTACGCCGCCGCGAGGCCCGCGTTGCCGCCGGAGGCCGCGACGACACCCGCGGCCGGCAGCCCGTGCTCGGCCGCCGCCAGGATCTTGTTGAACATGCCCCGGGTCTTGAAGGAGCCCGCGTGCTGCAGGAACTCGAGCTTCAGCAGGGCCGGCCCGGCGCTGAACACGGGTGTCCGGCGGATCCGCCCGGCGACCCGGCGGGCCGCCGCCTCCAGCTCGCTGGCCGTGATCACCCGATCAGTTCTACACGACGCCGGACCGGTACGGGGCACCCACCGGCACGGCCTCACGTTCCCCCACCAGGCGCGCCAGGTCCAGCAGCCGGTGCGAGAAGCCCCACTCGTTGTCGAACCAGCCGCGAACCTGCACACCGCCATCGGCGCTGGTCTGCGTGCCCGACGGGTCGAACAGGCAGGACGCCGCGTTGTCCCGCACATCGACCGAGACCGTGGGATCGGGGTCGTAGTCCAGCACGCCGCCGAGGAAGCCGGCCGCGGCCTCGGCCATCGCCCGGTTGACCTCGTCGCGGCTGACCGGGCGGTCGGTGAAGCCGGTCAGCTCGGCCAGCGAACCGATCGGCGTCGGCACGCAGTAGTAGCTGTACCGCACCTTGCCCAGCTCCGGCAGCGCGACGCTGAGCAGGTCACCGCGCACGTGGTTGTGCGGGATGATGCTGTCGTGCACGGCCCGGCCCAGCCGCGGGTCGTCGCGGGACGAGCCGGTCAGCGAGTCCTGCGCCTTCTGCCAGCCCTGGATCGCCAGCACCACCGAGGTGTGCACCGAACGCAGTCCGAAGCGCTCCAGCAGCACCTTGGCCATCACCGAGAGCGCGTTCACGCCGCACGAGGCCGGCGAGATGACGTCGTGCCGGGCCGGGTCGTACCGCTGGTGGTTGGCGCCGTAGACCAGCACCGCGTCGGGGTTGTCGGCCGAGGCGCTGATGACGACCTTGCGGGCGCCGCCGCCGATGATGTGCTCCCGGGCGCTCGCGCCGGTGCGGAACTGGCCGGTCGCCTCGATGACCACGTCGACGCCGGCCTCGGCCCAGGGTATGCGGCCCGGCTGCGGCTGCTGGAACGCCCAGATCGGCCGATTGTTGACGATGAGCTGACCCGGGGCGGCGGCCACCGTTCCGGGGAATCGGCCGCGCAGACTATCGCGCTTGAGTCCGTATGCCAATCGCTCGACCGGGGCTATGTCGTTAATGGCGGCGACGGTGATTCCCGTGTCCGCGGAGGCACCGACAATGCGCATCACGCTCCGGCCGATCCGACCGAAACCGTTGATGCCGATCGCGATACTCACCAAGAACTCCCTACGGCCGGTTTGGTCAACGGACATGCCGTGGCGCGACCGCGCTGGAAGCAGACCCAGCAAACACCCGCCGTCACACTCCAGACACTATGAGTGTGCAACTTGCACGTCAACCGGAGTGCGCCGAGGAGAAACTCACAAGTCGGACACCCCGTACGGTGCCCCGGGCGAGCAGTCTACTCACCGGCGAATCCCCTCTGGACAGTGGCGGTCACCAGCGATTACCCCGATATCGGACGGCACCCGGACTGCGCCGCCGAGCGGACCTGAGTAGTCCGGACCGACCGGAGCGGCCGTCGGCCGGCAGGGCAGCCACGGTCACCGGGCGCACACCTCACCTGGACGGTACAACCACGTCCGCGCTGGTGAGGGCATTGAATCGTTACGATGGCCGGGGCAAACCGGGCGCCGTATAACCGCGCATTCCCGGCCCGATTTCGATCATCGGCCCTTTCGATGGTCGACGGGCGCATCGACCATTCAAACACGGCCTCGGCGCGGGTTCCGGCAAACGATCCCGAGTACTCACATTCCACCCACGCCGGCACCGACCGCGGCCACTCCGGAAACGATTTCCCCCGATCCGGGGGGTGCCGCCCGGCCGCGTGCCATCGTCAGGTTGGCACGTTTCTTGCCCCGGTCGGACAGGATGGCATCGTGCTCAGCATCAACGACCTCAGCCCGGCCGAGCAGTACGTGCTCAAGGAGCTCGATCCGGAGGCGATGCTGGTGGAGCTGCCCGCGGGCTGGACCGGCAACGGCACCGAGGACGAGCGCAGGCGCGCGGTCCCGGAGCTGCGGGCGGCGGTCGCCGCGCTGGCCGGCCGCGGGCTGATCGACCTCTTCGACTTCCCGTACTGGCCGGCGCCCTGGCACGAGGCCGTTCCGATCCCGGCCGCGCAGGTGCTGTCCGCCACCGCCGACGACGAGGCGTGGCTGCGCCGCGGCGACCGGATGAGCCTGCTGACCCTGGCCGTGACCGACGCGGGACTGACGTTGTGGCTGATGCCCGGAGCAGCGCCATGACCTGGCCCATGGACAAGCTGAACACGCTGCGGCTGGGTCGGCCCTTGGTGGCCGAGGTGCCGACCGGCCCGGGCCGGCGGGCGTTCGTGACGATCCTGCCCGGCGGCACTCCGGCGGACGCCCGGGCAAGGCGGGAGGGCTGGACCCGACCGGACCCGGACCGCTCCTTCACCCTGCAGCACTGGGACTACGACGCCGAATGGCTCGACGGCTTCGACTACGACATCGGCGCGGTGCGGGGACGCGAGCAGACCGTGCACGGGGAGTCCGAGCTGGTCACGGCGATCGAGGAGTGGGGCCTGCGCACCGCGGACTTCCGCTGTCCCTGGGAGACCGACGCGCCCTGAGTCACAGGGCGTCGGCGCGTTTGTCGATCGCGAGGGCCTGCCTGGTCACCTCGTCGCCGAGCCGGTGCAGGCGCCGCCGGGTCTCCTCGTCCGGTGACTTCTCGGCGCTCTCGTGCAGGATCGCCTCGCTCCGCTCCAACGCCTCGGCGGTCTGGTGCATCGTCTCCGCGGTGCCCCGGCGCTCGTCCTGGTTCGTAGTCACGCAACGGTCATACCCGCCCCGCCGGTTCGGCAAGCCTGCCGCCGGACGGCGCCCGCAAGTCCGAGATCCGGTTGCGGCAGCGCCGGACGTTCAGCAGCCACCACAACCGCAGGCCGCGGCGGCGCGGCGGCGGTGCAGCCACCACATGCCCAGCGCGAGCACGGCCAGACCCGCGGCGACCACGAGCAGGGTCCGTTCCAGGACCGCGGCACCGGCCCCGGTGAGCACGCCGGCGGCGATCAGCAGCGGAATCGCACAGCACGCGGCGCAGGCCAGGGCGGCGAGACCACCGGCGACCTTGCTCCGGGCCGGCGGCGAGCCCGGGGTGACCGGACGGATGGGCAGGCTCATGCGGGATCTCCCCCGGGACGGTCGGCGGTGCCGATGGTGAGGAACGGGATGGGGCAGTCGGCACAGGTGCAATGGGTGAGGCTGTCGCAGCGTGCGTCGACGACCTCGGCCAGCGTGTTCCGGATGGCGGTGAGGTCGGCGATCTTCGCATCGACCTCCACGATCTTGTCGATCGCGCGCTGCCGGAGATCGGCGCCGGGGTGCCGCCGCCGGCCGGCGTCGAGCAGCTCGGCGACCTCGTCGAGGGTGAACCCGAGCCGCTGCGCCGCCTTGATCACGGAGAGCAGCGCGACCGTGTCGGGCGGATAGAGCCGGTGCCCGCCGTTCGACCGGACGGGCTCGCTGAGCAGCCCCCGGCGTTCGTAGTACCGCAGGGTCTGGATGTTCACGCCGGCCCGCTCGGCGACCTCACCGGTCCGCAGCCCGGCCCGATCGGCGGAGACCAGGTCACCGGGCATGCGCCGCACCGTGAACCTCCCGCACCTCGGTGGCCGGCGGGCCGGGCAGGCCGAGCACGGCGGCCCGCTGGGCGAGGGAGGCGAGCACGTCGGCGTGCCGGGCGGGCACCTCGACGTCGAGGATCAGGGACTCGTCGTCGGCCGGCTCGGGCGTGATCGTGAACGTGAAGAACGAGCAGCACTCGGTCTCCCGGGCGGTCAGGTCCCGTACCGTCGTGGTGAGCCCGGCCGGACCGCTCAGCCGCAGCCGGAGCCGGGTCGGCCCGGTCGTCTCGACCGAGCGAACCGCGGCGGCGAACAAGGCGTCGAACTCGGCGAGCCGCGGCGACCGCTCGGCGGTCGGCAACGTGCAGGCATCAGGGATGACGACGGACATCACGGGCTCCTCAGAACGGTGTGTCTCGACGGTAAGCCTGTACCTGGGTACCGGATGCAAGTCCGCGCACGCCGGCGACCCTCGACCACGGTCAGTCAGGATCCCGGAAGCCCGGCTGGAAACGCGGGTGCGGGTCGCCCGGCTCCGCCCAGACGCGGGCGTCCTCCGCGGTGACGCCGGGAATCCCGTCGAGCAGGCGGTCGGGCTCGACCAGGCCGGCCAGCGAGTTGAGCAGGTCGGCCCGCAGCTCCCCGGCCGCCGTCTCGAGATCGTCCTCCTCCGCCGACCAGTCGATGTCGGCGTCACGCAGCTGCCGGACGGCAAGATCGGTGACGGCCTCGGGGCGGTGCACGGTGACGGTGAGGCGGCAGTAGATCTGCACGGTCAGTGGCTGCGACGGCCTCAGCAGCTGCGCCAGCCGATCAAGGCCATCCTTGATCAGCTGGCCGTAGGCGTCGTCACCGAGCGCACCGATCCCGGCCTCCGCCAGCCTCAGGTGTTCCCGGGCGCGGTCGAGATCATCAAGCTTGCGGTAACAATCGGCCAGGTTGAGGTGCAACGACGGATACAACCCGGCCACGGACAACGGCACCCCGGCCGCCGCCACCCGGTCCTCGGTGAGCAGGGCGGCCGCGGCCAGGGCCCGCCGGTCCCAGAGCAGTTCCTGGTGGACGTCGTCCTGCACATCGGCCATGGAGTGCGCCAGCACGCAGACGTGCAGCGGGTCGCCTCGCTCGCCGCCGATCTCGTCCCAGAGCTGCGCGAACAGCTGGCGGGCGGCGGCAGGTCGGCCTTGGCTGTGGTGCAGCGCGACAGCATGGCCGATCCGCGCGAGCGTGGAATCAGTAGTCATCGACGGTTCCTCCACCGGCTCGATTGCCACGGTGGCATCAGATCACGAACCGCGCGGCCCACACGACACCCTCCGGGCCGTCAGCGAGCTGTGCGGGGCCGTGTTCGGGTCGTCGAACGCCCACCGGCGTTGACCGGCAGCGACCGGAGAAACGCCTGGCCAGAGCCCATCAGCAGGGCTCCGGCCAGGAAGGCGACGGACGAGCCGACCTGTACGCCGGATTTTGTCCGCGGCGGCCCTTGCGGGTGCCGGGGGCGGTCATCCATCTAGGCGTGCCGTTGCCGACATGCTCTTGCGGCCTACCCGCAGACTCGGGCGAGCAGCCCTCGAATGCCTGCGCCGGCCCCCACCTCGCGGTGGTGGCCTTGCTTGGCCTTGCTCCGGGTGGGGTTTACCGAGCCACCCCGGTCACCCGGGGTGCTGGTGGGCTCTTACCCCACCGTTTCACCCTTACCGGCACGAAGCCGGCGGTCTGTTTTCTGTGGCACTTTCCCGCGGGTCGCCCCGGGTTGCCGTTAGCAACCACCCTGCTCTGTGGAGTCCGGACGTTCCTCGGCGGTGTCCGTGAGGACACCGACGCGACCGCCCGGTCGACTCGTCCGTCGCGGTTCCATCCTACGGGCGGCGGCCCCGGTGGCCGCGGGGCCCCGTAGATTCGTCGGCATCATGGATCTTTCCCACGTGCTGTTGCTGGTCGCCGCCGGGTTGGCCGCCGGCGTGGTCAATGCGATCGCCGGGGGCGGTTCGCTGATCACGTTCCCGAGCCTGATCGCCGTCGGGTTGCCGTCGGTGGACGCCAACGTGACCAACTCCGTCGCGGTCTTTCCGGGTTATGTCTCCAGCGTCGCCGCGAGCCGGGCCGATCTGGCCGGGCAGGGGCGGCGGTTGCGGACCATCGTGCCGACCAGCCTGGCCGGGGCCGTGCTCGGGTGCCTGCTGCTGCTGGGCACGCCGGCCCGGGCGTTCGAGCTGGTCGTGCCGTTCCTGGTGCTCGGCGCCGCCGCGATTCTGTTCTTCCAGGACCGGTTGCGGGCGCTGGTCGGCCGGTCGCACGGGGAGAAGAAGGTCACGCTGCAGGTGGTGGTCTTCGTCGGGGCGATCTACGGCGGCTACTTCGGCGCCGCGCTCGGTGTCATGTACGTCGCCGCGCTCGCGCTGGTGCTGGACGAGACGCTGAACCGGATCAACGCGCTCAAGAACGTGCTCTCCGCCTGCGTCGGGCTGGTGACCGTGGTGGTCTTCGCCGTGCTCGCCCCGGTGCACTGGGGTGCGGTGCTCGTGGTCGCGCCGGCCACGATCGTCGGCGGCTACCTGGGCGCGCACCTCGCCCGGCGGCTCCCCGCCCGGGTGTTGAAGGTCCTGATCGTCAGCTTCGGAACTGTTGTCGGGCTCATCCTGCTATGGCGGGCGTTTCGCTGAGGCGTACCGGGCCGGAAGCTGCTGAGATGTGCTGTCAGGAAACCTTCAGCCACCGGCGGCAAGATGCAGCCGAACCACAGCGGACCGGGAAGGACAGATGGCGGACGACGACTCGGCACTCAGGGTCATCGAGACCCAGGTGGCCATGCTGATGCGGCTGGGTGAGGCGACCCGCCGTTCCTCGCCGCGCCCGCACCGCGCGCTCGACCGCGCCGCGTACCTGATCCTGCGTTTCCTGCAGGAGGCCGGCCCGCAGAACGTCTCCGCCGTCGCCGCCCGGCTCAACCTGGACGGCTCGACGGTGACCCGGCAGATCAGCGCCCTGCACCGCGACGGCCTGGTCGAGCGCAACCCCGACCCGCAGGACGGCCGGGGCAGCGTCGTGGCCGCCAGCGACCTCGGGCTGGCCCAGGTCGACGCCGTGAGCAAGGCCCGCCGCGACGTCTACGACGAGGTGCTGCGGGGCTGGAGCGCCGAGGAGCGGGTGCGGCTCGCCGGCGTGCTGGAGCGGCTGACCCGCGACATGGACACGTACCTCAAAGGCCGCGACCCCGGATAAGGACATCCGGGGTCGCGACACCATGGGGGCGGGTCAGGTTGAGGAGGCGAGGGTCTCCGGGGTGTGACGGGCCTTCTCCAGCCGCGGGTCGCCCTCGTCGGCGAAGTAGTCGTCCCGCTCGGTGCCGTCCGTGCCGTCGGGCGTCTTCGTCGCCCGCAGGATCAGCGTCACGAGCACCGCGACCAGCAGGTTGACCGCGACCGCCACGAAGCCGACGTAGATCGTCCTCGGGGTGTCGAAGCCGAACTTCTCCAGCGGGAACGCCGAGCCGCCGAAGTGCGCCCGCTTGGTCGCGACGTTCGGGATGCTGTAGAGCATCCACATGCCCAGGCCCATGCCGGCCGCCCAGCCGGCGATCAGCCCGCCTCGGTGCAGCCAGCGGGTGTAGAGGCCGAGCGCCACCGCGGGTGCGGTCTGCAGGATGATGACGCCGCCGATGAGCTGCAGGTCGATGGAGAACTGCGGGTCCAGGAAGATGATGAACGCGACCGCGCCGACCTTCACCACCAGCGAGGCGATCTTGGCGACGCCGGCCTCCTGCGCGTGGGTGGCGTCCTTGCGCAGGTACTCCTTGTAGATGTTGCGGGTGAACAGGTTCGCCGCCGCGATCGACATGATCGCCGCCGGGACCAGCGCGCCGATGCCGATCGCGGCGAACGCGATGCCCGCGAACCAGGACGGGAACTGCTGGTCGAACAGCAGCGGCACGACCGTGTTGTTGTCCAGGCTGCCCTCGCGGGCGCCCGGCAGGGGCTTCACCCCGGCCGAGATCGCCATGTAGCCGAGCAGGGCGATCAGGCCGAGCAGCAGACTGTACGCCGGCAGCGCCGACATGTTCCGCTTGATCACGTTGCGGTTCCGGCTGGCCAGCACGCCGGTGATGCTGTGCGGGTACAGGAAGAGCGCGAGCGCCGAGCCCAGCGCCAGCGTGACGTACTGCAGCTGGTTGTTGGCGTTGAGCGTGATCCCGTCGCCGGGTGACGGCGAGGCCGCGAACTTGGCGGCGGCGTCGTCGAAGATCGAACCCCACCCGCCCAGCTTGTACGGCAGGTACAGCACCGCCACGATGATCACGATGTAGATCAGCGTGTCCTTGACGAACGCGATCAGCGCCGGTGCCCGCAGCCCGGACTGGTACGTGTACGCGGCCAGGATCGCGAACGCCACGATGATCGGCGCGTGCCGGGCGAGCGCGCTCTCGCCGGTCACGCCCATCGTCTTGAGCACCGCCTCGATGCCGACCAGCTGCAG
Source organism: Actinoplanes sp. NPDC049599 (assembly GCF_044465625.1). Taxonomy (NCBI): domain Bacteria; kingdom Bacillati; phylum Actinomycetota; class Actinomycetes; order Micromonosporales; family Micromonosporaceae; genus Actinoplanes; species Actinoplanes sp. NPDC049599. The sequence continues at coordinate 46,615 of NZ_JBITLX010000029.1, read as the reverse complement.
CGCGATGTACGGCATGGTCGCCACGATCCCGGTGATCGCGACCAGCAGCGCCAGCAGCGGCGAGTCGAACCGGGTCCGGACGAAGTCGGCGGGCGTCACGAAGCCGTGCCGGTGCGACACCGACCAGAGCCGGATCAGGATCAGGAAGAACAGCGGGTAGATGACCACTGTGTACGGCACGGCGAAGAACCCGGCCGCGCCGGCGCCGAAGATCAGCGCGGGCACCGCGACGAACGTGTACGCGGTGTAGAGGTCGCCGCCGACCAGGAACCAGGTGATCCAGGCGCCGAAGCTGCGCCCGCCGAGTCCCCACTCGTCCAGGTGCGCCATGTCGGTGGGCCGGCGCCACTTGGCCGCCACGAAGCCCATGACGCTGACCAGCAGGAACAGGAACGTGAAGACGACAATCTCGGTGATGTGCTCACTCATCGGTGGCCTCCTGCGACGCGGAGGGCACCGGCGGCTTGCGGGTCATCTGGTAGACGATCGAGGTGGTGACGACGCCGACGAGGATGAACGCGAGCTGCACCCAGTAGAAGGCCGGGAAGCCGAGCAGCCGCGGCGAGTCGAAGTTGTACAGCGGGGTGATCAGCGGGAGCACGATCGGGACGACCAGCAGCCAGTTCCACGGGCTGCGGTCGCTGCGCGGTGCGGACATGCAGGCCTCCTCATCGGAGCTCAACGAGGCGGTGACCGTGGTCACGGCCATCGCCGCAGGTTACCGAGAGGTTTCGGCGACAGCGCGACAGGCCGTGATCACGCTGCGCCGAACGGCCGGGGTGATGCGCCGAACGGCACCCCACCCCGGCCCGGGACCTGCTATCGCCAGGGGGTCCAGAGACCCGCCGAGATGGTACGGGTGAGCGAGGCCTGCTCGTCGTCGCCGTCGAGCGACCACATCATCGCCCCGCCGAGCCCCTCGGCCCGGATGTACGCCGTCTTCTGCAGGATCTGCGCGGGGTCGTCGTACGTCCAGAAGGTGGTGCCGTCGAAGAGCCACGAGTGGCCGGCGCGCCAGTCCCGGTGCACCGCGAAGCCCTGGGCCGGCAGGTTCTTCAGGGTCTTGTAGTCCTCGGTGCCGACCGCGAACTTGCCGGGCGCGCCGCCGGTCGCCGGGGCGAAGAGGCCGGTGGTGCCGGTCCAGCCCTGGCCGTAGTACGGGATGCCGAGCACCAGCTTGCCCCTCGGCGCCCCGCGGTCCCGCCAGGCGTTGATGGTGCCGTCGATGGAGAAGTCCGGGTTGTCCGGCGCGCCGGCCGGCACCCGCAGCGCCGACTGCTGGTTGGTCCGAGCCTCCCAGGAGCCGTGGAAGTCGTAACCCTGCACGGTGCCGAAGTCGAGGTACTTGAAGATCTTCTTCGCCTCGAAACCGGCGTCGATCTTGGCCGGGGCGGCCGGCAGGAACGCGGTGAGGTCGTAGTGCTTGCGGTTCTTGCGGCCCAGCGCGTCGAGCTGCTTGCGGAACTCGGCGGTCAGCAGGGTGAAGTTCTGCTTGTCCTCGGGCCGGATGACGTTGCCGGCGTTGCCGGCGGAGCCGGGCCACTCCCAGTCGAGGTCGATGCCGTCGAAGACACCGGCCGCGACGCCCGCGGCCAGGCCGGGCAGGTTGCCCTTGATCCACAGGTCCACGCAGGAGCTGACCAGCTTCTTGCGGGAGGCGTCGGTGAGCGCGGCGTCGGAGAAGGTCGCCGACCCGGTCCAGCCGCCCAGCGAGATCAGCACCCGCAGCTGCGGGTTCTTCCGCTTGAGCTCGGCGAGCTGGTTGAGGTTGCCGGCGTACGGCTGACCGGCCACGTCGGCGACGCCGTCCACGCTGAGCGCGTCGGAGAACGGGGTCTGCCAGTCGGCCCAGGGGTCGGCCGAGTCGCAGACGCCGGCCGCGGTGACCGGGCCGAAGGCGTAGTTGAGGTGGGTCAGCCGGGCGGCGGCGCCGGACTGCTGGACCTTGGCGAGCTGGAAGTCCCGGCCGTAGATGCCCCACTGGGTGAAGTATCCGACCTTGACGTACGACTTCTTCTGATGTGCCTGAGCGGCAGCGGGTGCGGCCGTGACGCCGACGAGCACGGCGGCGCCGACGGCCAGCAGACGGCGGGATATTCCGCGCATGAGCCCTCCAGGGGCGGACGGAGCTGATCAATAGAAAACAATGTTTCCTGATCGAGGAAGCTAAACGTCCGCACCCGGCGGGTCAATACCTCAGCGCAGGTGTGCTGTCTCGTTCACCGACCGGACCGCGATGCCGCCGTCGGGCCACATGTCCATGGTGGAGACCCCGGCCGCGTCCAGATAGAGCCGGTGCAGGAAGGCGTCGCCCGCGGCCAGCGCGTCACGCAGGATCAGCTTGATCGGCGAGACGTGCGAGACCACCACGACGGTGCCCGACGGGTACGCCGACTGCAGCGTGGCCAGGGCACCGCGGACCCGCTTGGCCACCGTCTGGAACGACTCCCCACCCGGCGGCGCGACGCTGGTCGAGTCGAGCCAGCGGTCCAGCTCGGCGGGCCAGCGGGTCCGGACCTCGGCGAAGGTCAGGCCCTCCCAGTCGCCGAAGTCGCACTCGATCAGCTCCGGCAGGACGGTGACCGTGACGTTGCCGAGGTCCGCGGCGATCAGCTCGGCGGTGCGCGTACACCGGCGCAGGGGTGAGGTGACGACCGCCGTGACGTCGCGGGAGATGCCCGCCACCCGCCCGGCCGCGGCCATCGCCTGGGCCTCACCCTGCTCGGAGAGCGGGACGTCGCCGCGGCCGGAGTAGCGGCCCTGCACGGTCATCGCGGTCTCGCCGTGCCGGACCAGGATGAGCCGGGTGGCGGTGTCCAGCGACGGCGGCGCCCAGTTCCGGGGCGCCTTGGGCTCGGTGGGGGAATCAAACGCCACCGGCTTGCCGGCGGCCTCGTCCATCGCCCGGTTGGCCAGCGCGTCGGCCAGCTTGTTGCGCTCCCGGGGGATCCAGTCGAAGGTCACCGCCGCGAAGCCGTCCACCAGCTTCGCCGCCTCGGCGGCCAGCGGGCGCAGGCCCGGGTTCTTGATCTGCCAGCGGCCGGACATCTGCTCGACCACCAGCTTGGAGTCCATCCGCACGTCGACCCGGGTGGCGCCCAGCTCGGCGGCGGCGCGCAGGCCGGCGATCAGGCCCGAATACTCGGCGACGTTGTTGGTCGTGGTGCCCAGCGAGGCGTAGCGCTCCAGCAGCACCTCGCCGGTGCCCTCCTGGAGCACCACGGCGCCGTACCCGGCCGGGCCGGGGTTGCCCCGCGACCCGCCGTCCGCCTCGACCACCACCCGGAGCTCCGTGGTCACAGGCCGGACTCCGCGGTGCGGACCATGATCCGGCGGCACTCCTCGCAGCGGACCACCTCGTCCGCGGGCGCCGCCTTCACCCGGTTCAGGTCGGCGCCGTACAGCTCGATGCGGCAGCCGCCGCAGCGGCCCGAGCGCACCAGCGCGGCGCCCAGCCCGGAGTCCGCGCGGATCTTGTCGTACAGGGTGATCAGGTCGGCCGGCAGGTCGGCGGCGAGCGGGCCGCGCGCCTGCGTCTTGAACTCCTGCTCCTTGGTGATCTCGGCGTTCGCGGCGTCCCGCCGGGCCTCGGCCGCGGCCCGCCGCTCGGCCGCCTCGGCCAGCTTCTTCTTGACGTCGTTGAGCGCCTGCTCGGCGCCCTCCCGCTGCTCCATCAGCTCGAGCTCGGCGTCCTCCAGCTCCGACTGGCGGCGGTTGAGCGTGGCCAGCTCGTGCTGCAGGCCCTCGATCTCGCGCAGCGCGCCGCCGGCGTCGAGCCGCGCCTCGTCCCGGCTCTTGCGGGTGCGGACCTGCTCGATGTCCTTCTCGAAGCGGGCGATGTCGCGGTCGAGGTCGTCGACGGCCACCTGGGCGCGGACCCGCTGGTCCTCCAGCGCGGACAGCTCGCGGGAGATCGTGCTGATCTCCGCCAGCTCCGGCAGGGACTTGCGGCGGTGGGCGAGCTGCGCCAGGGCGATGTCGATGGCCTGCAGATCGAGCAGACGGCGCTGGGCTTCCGGGGCGGCCTTCACGTCAGGAACTCCTTATTTTCCACTGACCGCATGCACGGTCCAGGGGTCGGTGTCGAGATCGGACACGAGAGCCGTGACCGGGAACTGGGCGTGCAGCCAGCCTGCCACCGCGTCGAGCCAGGGTCGCTCGGTCGCCCAGTGGGCCGCGTCGAGCAGCGCCGGGCCGCCGGCGGCGAGATGTTCGCTGGCGGGGTGATGGCGCAGGTCGGCACAGAGGTACGCGTCGGCGCCCGCCCCGCCGGCCGCGGCCAGGAACGAGTCGCCCGCGCCCCCGCAGACGGCGAGCGTACGGATCAGGCGCTCGGGGTCGCCGGCCGCCCGGACCCCGCCCGCGGTGGCCGGTAGGCGCCGGGCGACGAAGGTGGTCAGCTCGGCCAGCGGCATCGCGGCGGCGAGCTCACCGACCCGGCCGATGCCCCGGCCCCTGCCGGGCTCCGCGGGCACCAGCGGGCGCAGGTTCACCAGGTCGAGCCGGGCGGCGAGGGCGTCCGAGACGCCGGGGTCGGCGACGTCGGCGTTGGTGTGCGCGACGTAGAGCGCGATGTCGGCCTTGATCAAGCGGTGCACGATCCGGCCCTTGTACGTGTCCGGCGCGACCGACGAGACGCCCTTGAGCAGCAGCGGATGGTGCGCCACGATCAGGCTCGCGCCCGCGGCGACCGCCTCCTCGACGGTCTCGGGCACGCAGTCGACCACGCACAGCACCGTGCGGACCGGGGTGTCGAACTCACCCAGCACGAGGCCGACCCGGTCCCACTGCTCCGCCCACGCGCGCGGAAACCGGGCGTCGAGGGCGTCCACCAGAGCGCGGACGGTGGGTGGGGCAGCGGCGGTGTCGGTCACGGCCGCCAACTCTACCCAGCTCTACGAGCGGGCTCCGGGCTCGACTCGGTTGTCGGTCTGGAAACGGGTGTGCAGCGCCTGCAGCGCCCGCCGCCACGGGAACTGGCTCCGGAAACGATCGTTCTGCCCGGGACCGCCGAGCCGGACGACGTCGTCGCCGTAAAGCACCTGAACGCCCCAGTTGCGCAGTCTGTCCATGCTCTCGTGCAGCGTCGGGTGCAGCGCCATGACCTTGTTCGTGTACGGCACCACCACGGTCGGGATGCCGAAGCCGTACGCCTCGACCAGCAGGCCGAGCACCAGGGTGTCGGTGATGCCGGCGGACCACTTGTTGATCGTGTTGACCGTCGCCGGTGCCACGATCATCGCGTCCGCCTGGGGCAGCACGTCGTCATCGCCGGGGTTCTTGTAGTAGCTGCGTACGGCATGCCCGGTCTGGGCCTGCAGCGCGGCGGCATCGACGAACTTGCGCCCGTCCGGCGTGGTGATCACGCAGACCTCCCAGCCGTCCCGCTGCGCCAGGTCGACGAGCACGCCGACGTCGCGGGCGATGGGTGAGCCGCACACGAGGACGTACAGGACGCCGGGCGAGGACTTGATGCTCATCACCCGAGAACCCACCTCATACGCCGACTCCCATCTGCTCTGCCAGCTCCGCTATGGGCGCCGGCGGTGTGCCCCGCGTGCGTCGCAGCACGTCGGAGATGACCTCGTGGGCGAGCGGCCGGCAGCGGATCTCCGAGGGCGCCAGCCGGTCGCCCTCCAGCAGCATCTCGCTGGCCTTCTCGACGTCGCCGACCTGCGTGTAGCCCCGGGCGATGTCCAGGAAGTGGTGGGCCCGCCGCTCCGGCAGCATCGCCGCGAAATGCTCCGGATCGATCCGGTTGTGCGTCTCGATCGCCTTGCCGCCGTCGCCCAGCTCCACCGCCGCCGCGGCCCGGTGCAGTTCGACATTGGTCGGGCCGAACGACGTCCAGTAGTAGTTGTAGTCGCCGCCCAGCGCGCCGGCCGCCTGCTCGGCACCGCACACCAGGTCACGGACGGTGGCGCTGTCGCCGATCCGGGCCGCGGCCATGGCGCCGGTGAGCAGCAGCAGGCCGTAGACCGACAGCCGCTCCGGCGTGGCCGCGTCGGGCGTCATCGGGGCGAGCCGGTTGGCGATGTTGACGTTGACCTCGAGCGCCGAGCGGACCCGGCCGAGCGAGAGCAGCGCCATGCCGACCCGGTGGCTCGCCATCCCGGCGAGCAGCTGGTCGCCGGCGCGCTGCGAGACCGCGATCGAGCGGTCCGCGGCCAGCCAGGAGAGCTCGTGCTCGCCGACCTTGCGCAGCGCCGACGAGGCGATCTGGTACACCTGCCCGAGCAGGTGCGCCGCGTCGCGCGCCTCCTCGCCGCTGGCGTGCGCGCTGTCCGCCGCCTGGGCGTCGCGCAGCAGCTGCGGCAGCTTGCGGGCCAGCACGCCGTACTTGGCGTGCTGGTAGGTCAGCCAGGCGTGGCTCACCGCCTTGCGCATCTCCACCAGCGGCGGGGCCACCGGCACCGGATGGAAGAAGGCGCTCATCTGGTCGTACCGTTCCAGCGCCGCGCGGATCTCCTCGACCTCGACCTGGTCGATGCAGTTCTGCGTCTCCGGCCTGCGCTCGACGTCCTTGCCCAGCAGCAGCTGGACGTCGATCTGCAGAACGTCGGCGATCTCATAGACGACAGAGAACTTGTCGAGCCGGCGGACGCCTCGTTCCACCTTGTCGACCCAGCTCTTGGATTTGCCCAACCGGTCTGCGAAGACCTGCTGGGACATCTTGCGACGGCCGCGCCAGTAGGCGACTCGGCGGCCGATCGGCAGCTCGTCCACGGTGCCTCCCCCACTCATCCGGCGACCCCCGCCGGTGAGCATTCCGGTGTGTCAGCTGCAGTGTGGACCTCACTCCTCTGTGCGGGTCGCACAGGTTGTGTGATCGCCTGCCCACCGATGCTCGATAGTTTCTCATGCAAGTTGCAAAACGCGATCTGCCCGAACAAACGATGCGTGTCGAGCTTGGTAACGGCAGTCGCGCCTGCTATAGCGGCCACGAGTGCCGGATCGGGGGTATTCCGACCATGCGGTGGAACAACCGAGGGCCGATCGGCCCATGGGAGTACGTGGATCGACTGCGCCTGCGGCGAGCCGCGCTGCGGTACGCCACCCACGGGTGGGCCGTGACACCGGGCGCCTATCTGGCCGGTCACCGGTTCGCCTGTGGCCGGGCGGGCTGCCCGATCATGGGGTGCCATCCCGCCATCGAGTCCTGGGAGGACGATTCCAGCACCGATCCGGCGCGGGTGGCGCGCTGGTGGCGCCGGCGGCCGTACACGGTGCTGCTGGCCACCGGCTGGACCTTCGACGTGCTGGAGGTGCCCGCGGCCGTCGGCCTGCGGGCGCTCGGCGCGGTGCGCCTGCACACCGGCGTGCTCGGCGCGGCCAGCGGCGCCGCGCACGGCCCGGTCGCGGTGACGCCGGCGGGACGCTGGATGTTCCTGGTCAGCCCGGGTGTCGACCTGGGCCCGGAGCTCGGCTCCTGCCTGGACATCCTGCGGCACGGCCGCGGCTCGTGGATCCCGGCGGCGCCCAGCCGTACGCCCGAGGGGCCGGTGCGCTGGGCGGTCTCCCCGGAGCAGACCGGCTGGCGGCTGCCCGAGTCGGCGGCCGTGCAGGCGATGCTGCTGGACGCGCTGGACGCCCTCGGCCGCCGGCCGCGACCCACCGCCACGGTCAGCGTGCCCCGGCAGATGTCCACCGCCCGCCGAGCCGCGTGAGCGGGGCCTGCCGGACGCCGGGAACCCACCGTCGCCCGGATCGGTGATCCACGTGACGGACGGTATCCGGGCATGGCTGGGGGCACTCATGTCAGACGACAACCTATTTGCCTACCTTGGGGTAGTCGAGTCACCCGAACGGGTGAACACGTGGTCACGGTATGCAGGCACGCGCCCCACCGGCTCCCGGCCGGTCGGGTCCCGCCCGGGTGGATCGCGGCCGCCGGCCCATCAGCGGCCCAGATTCGGTCGCTGACCCGCGCCGCGGCTGGAGCATCCGGCCCGTGATGCTGTGGACGCTCCGGAAGCGGTAGCCCTCGTGCGGTCCTATGGTGGATCGCTACCACGGTCGGCCGATGCCCGCCTCCGCCGTGGACGAGGCTCTCGCCGACGCGTCCGCCGACGACCTCGCGGTGCTGCTGATCGCGTACCGGAAGGGGGTCGCGGTGGGTTGCGCCGGCCTGCGCCGGGCCGAGGCCCGGACCGGCGAGATCACCACGATGTACGTGTCCCCGCCGGCGCGCCGACTCGGTGCGGGCCGGCTTGACGCCCCGGGTCAGGATGACCGTATGGCGCACTCACACGACACCGTGGACTGGGCCGAGATGGGCCCCGACCTCATCGCCGACGCGGAGGTCAACGCGCCGATGGTGGACCAGGCGCTGGGCTGGCTGGCGGAGCGCGTACCGCAGGCGGGTCTGGTCCTGGATGTGGGCAGCGGGCCGGGGGTCGCCGCGGCCCGGTTCGCCCAGCTGCTGCCCGGCGCGACCGTGCTGGCCGCCGACGGCGCCGCGCCGCTGCTGGCACTGGCCCGCGAGCGGGCGCAGCGGCTCGGCCTCGACGACCGGATCGCCACCCGCGAGGTGAAGCTGCCGGCCGGCCTCGCCGACCTGCCGCGGGCCGACCTGATCTGGGTCAGCGGCGTTGCGCACCATCTGCCAGATCCGGCAGCCGGGGTACGCGCGTTCGCGGATCTGCTGCGGCCCGCCGGGGTGCTGGCGCTGCGCGAGGGCGGGCTGCCGCTGCAGTGCCTGCCGGCCGAGGCGGACGGCGGGCTGACCGCCCGGATCAACGCGGTGGACATCGCCCTGGCCCGCGACCACGCGCACCCGATGGGCGCCATCATCGCGCCGCGCTCCTGGCCGGAGCTGCTCGCCGAGGCCGGGCTGACCGGGATCGAGAGCCGCAGCTTCCTGCTGGACCTGCCCGCGCCGCTGCCCGAGGCGCCCCGCCGGCACCTGGCCCGCATGCTGCGCCACACCCGGGAGCTGCTCACCGGCCACCTGCCGGCCGACGACCTGGCCCGGCTCGACGTCCTGACCGACCCGGACCACCCGGAGAGCGTGCTGCACCGCGCGGACGTCTTCATGCTCCGCGCGGCCACGATCCACACGGCCGTCCGTGCTTGACACTTGACCGGTTCAGTGTTGACATCGATCGTCATGGATAGATAGCCCGGGCAACCCGAGGAGATCCGGTGCGACCGATTCGCACGGCCGCCGCCCTGCTGGCCGCCGCCCTGCTGCCCGCCCTCGTCCTGCCCGCCACCGCGGGTGCGGCCGCCACCCTGTCCCAGGTGCACACCGCCGGCCGGGTGGAGGTCAGCGGGGACGAGCGGCGGTTCAGCTGGCCGGGCGTCTACTTCGAGGGCCGCTTCCGCGGCACCGGCGTCGGCGTCGTCATCGACGACTCCGCCGCCGACTACGACGTCCAGATCGACGGGGGTACGGTCGCCACCCTGATCACCCCCGGCCGGACCACCTACTGGGTGCGCGACCTCGCCGCCGGCGTCCACCGCGTCCGGCTGGTCAAGCGGTCCGAGAGCCCGTGGGCGGTCAGCACCTTCGGCGGCTTCCTCCCGGCGGCCGGGGGCGCGATCCTGCCGGCGCCGGCACCGCGGCACCGGCAGATCGAGTTCATCGGCGACTCCTACACCGCCGGCTACGGCAACCTCTCCCCGACCCGCGACTGCACCGGCGACGAGGTCAACCGCACGACGAACGCGGACCTGAGCTTCGGCGCCCTGGTGGCCCGGCGCATGCGCGCCGACTATCAGCTGAACGCCTTCTCGGGCCGCGGGATGGTGCGCAACTACAACGGCGGCGAGCCGGGAACCAGCTACCGCACGTACTACGACCGGGCGCTGCTGAGCGTCGAGGGTGATGTCTGGCGGCCGGCCGGGTGGCGGCCGCAGGTGGTGGTGATCGGGCTGGGCATCAACGACTTCTCCACCGCGATCAATCCGGGGGAGCCGTGGACACCGGAGAGCTTGGCCGCGGCGTACCGGACGGCTTATCAGGGGTTCATCAACAAGCTGCGGGCCCGGTACGGGGCGCGGACGATGATCGTGGTCAGCGCCACGGATGTGGGGGGCAGTGCGGTGCTGGCCGAGGCTGCGCGGGAGGTGGTTGCGGCGCGCCAGGACCGGGTCGGCTACTGGTATTACGGGAGTGCGGGGTTGGACTATGGGGGCTGCCACTGGCACCCGTCGGCGCACGACCATGAGGTAATTGCCGATCGGCTGTATGCGTACCTCGATTCGCTCCGGCTGCGCTGGTAGTCCCGATCCCACCCGGGCGGCGCATCTTCGCCGCGCGGACGCGGGGCCTGAGCTGGATCTCCTAGGAGCGGGTCGAGCGGGCGCGGACGTGGATGCGCTCGCCCTGGCGGCCGAAGATGGTCAGGAACTCGACCGACTCGCCGTCCGCGCTGCCGAACCAGTGCGGCACCCGGGTGTCGAACTCGGCCGCCTCGCCCTCCGGCAGCACCAGGTCGTGCTCGCCCAGGACCAGGCGGAGGCGGCCGTGCAGGACGTACAGCCACTCGTACCCCTCGTGGGTCTTGGGGTCCGGCTCGGCCGGCTTGCCGGCGGCGATGATGTGCTTGAACGCCTGCAGGCCCTTGGCCTGCCGGCTCAGCGGCAGGATGGTCTGGTCGCTGCGGTGCCGCAGCGGCCGGGCGTAGATCCGCGGATCGCCGGTGGGCGGGGCGCCGACCAGCTCGTCCAGCGGCACCCGGTAGGCCCCGGCCAGCGGCAACAGCAGCTCCAGGGTGGCGCGCCGCTGCCCGGACTCGAGCCGGGACAGGGTGCTCACCGAGATGCCGGTGGTCTCCGACAGCGCGGCGAGCGTGGTGCCGTGCTCCTGGCGCAGCGCCCGCAACCGTGGCCCGACCGCGGCGAGCACGTCCTCGTTTGCCGTCATGGCAACAAAGCTTGCCACTTTTCGCCGCACCGAGCCACTGTCGTGCCATGACCTATGACGTGATCGTGATCGGCGGCGGCCCCGCCGGACTGAGCGGCGCGGTGGCCCTGGGCCGTGCGCTGCGGTCGGTACTGGTGATCGACGCGGGCGAGCCCCGCAACGCACCGGCGGCCGGCATCCACAACTACCTGACCCGCGACAACATCGCGCCGGCCGACTTCCGCACGGCCGCGCAGACCGAGGTACGCCGATACGGCGGCGAGATCGTCAACGGCCGGGTGACCGGCGCGGCCCGGGACGGCGACCTGCTGACCGTGACACTGGCCGACGGACACCCGTACGCGGCGAGGCGCCTGCTGGTCACCACCGGCCTGACCGACGAGCTGCCGGACATCCCCGGCCTGCGCGAACACTGGGGCCACGACCTGGTGCACTGCCCGTACTGCCACGGCTACGAGGTGCGCGGCCGGGCCATCGGCATCATCGGCTCGTCACCGATGTCCGTGCACCAGGCGCTGATGTGGCGGCAGTGGAGCGACAACATCACGCTGTTCCTGCACACCGCCCCGGAACCGGACCCGGAACAGTCCCGGCAACTCGCCGCCCGCGGCATCACGGTGCTGACCGAGAAAGTCGCCGAGGTGCTGGCCGCGGACGGCAAACTGACCGGGGTCCGGCTGACCGACGGCACGGTGGTGGCCCGCGACACCCTGGTGGTCGCCCCGCGCTTCATGGCGAACGCGGAACCGCTGCCCTCGCTGGGTCTGACCGCGACGGACAACGACTTCGGCAGCGCGGTGACGGCGGAACCGAACGGGCGGACGACGGTTCCGGGGGTGTGGGTGGCCGGCAACGTGAGCGACCAGATGGCCCAGGTGATCAGCGCAGCGGCGGCAGGGCTGGCGGTAGCGGCCCAGATCAACGCCGAGCTGATCACAGAGGACACGGAACGGGCGGTGGCCGCCGCGCGGTGACGATCCGGGCCTTGGGCAACAGCGCGGGTCAACGGCCGGAAGCCAGCTCGCGGTAGGCGGTGATCACCGCTGCCGTCCGTTCCGCCAGCTCCGGGCCGGCCTCGGTCCGGGGTGGGCCGGCCGCCGTCAGGCGGGAGATGGCCAGTTCCGCTTCCCGGGCGGTGTCGCCGATGCGCTGCTCGCGGATCAGGTTCTCGCCCGCCAGCGCGGCCGCGTTGATGCTCGCCAGGATGCGGTTGGCCGCCGCCGCGGTGGACCGCCACAGCGCCTCGACCCGCAACCGCTGCTCGGCCAGGGCCTGCACCGCCGGGCTGTCCGCGGGCAGGTCGTGCCGGGTGGCGTCGGCGAGTTCGGCACGCAGCCGCCGAACCTGCTGGCGCCGCGCCATGATCGCGGCGAGCTCCGCCAGGGCCGCGGTCAGCGCGTGGTCCGCGTCGCCCGGGTCGATCATGTGCCGCAGCGCGGGCCAGGTCCGCCGGACCCGCTTGGCCACGACGGTGGCCCGCTCGAACGCGGCCCGCTCCTCGACGGCGTGCAGCACGTGGGCATCCTCGCTCTTGGGCACGGCGAGGAGACCGGTACGAGCGGCCCGCGCCTGCTCGACCACAACAAACGCGACCAGCGCGATCGAACCACTCGCGGCCGCCCACCAGGCGATGCCGAGCGCGCTGAGCACCGCCGACAGCACAACCAGAACAAGCGCGAGCTGCGACGCGACCCGGACCCGCTCCGGACGGCTACGCCCACTGGGCGGAACCGGCACAACCTCGGTAACCGATCCCCAGCGCACCCGCCTGGCCCGCCCGGTACGCATCTTGAGCGGAACCGGCGACACGACGATCTTCTCCGCGTCGATGCCGACGTGCAGACCCTTGGGCCCCGGTGCGACCACGGCGCGCCTCTTCCATCTGCGGGTAGCTGAGCGGGCCCGGACGCCGAGGGGGGGTACGCCCGGGCCCACTCACCAGCGGAGCCGTCCGCCAGTGCCCAAGGAATCGGGTGAACGCCGCCCTACTTGAGCCCGCCTCGGGTGCAGCGCAGTTGCATCCCATCCGGCTGACCCGAGGTTGGATCAAAGGGCCTGCGGGCTGCGGCAGCGGGCTGCGGGCAGCGGGCTGCGGGCTGCGGGCAGCGGGCAGCACGTGCCGGGACGGGACGCGACGGGCGACGCGGCGCGACTGGTGCCTCGCCGCCGGAGAGGCTGCCACGCCATGTTCGGCCGCTCGGGCTGCGGACCGCGCCGACGCGACCCGCAGCCCGGGGTCTCCCTCCCCCTCTGCGACCACCCTCTCTTCCGCGCTGACGCACCCGCCACCCCACGCGGCCTCAGCGACCACCCCCTCATCCGCGCTGACGCACCCGCCGCCTACGCCGCCTCAGCGACCACCCCCTCATCCGCCGCGCCCAGGCTGCCGTCCCGCCCCGGGCCGGCCGCATCCCCCCGCCGGGCAGCCGGGACACCGTCCGGCGTGATCAGACCAAGATGTTCCAGCCGCGCCGTGATCCCGCCCCGGCTGCGGCCGAACTCCGTCATCAGTTCCCTCGGGCTCGCCCCTTCCCGATAGCGGACCATCAACCGATCGTCATCCTCGGCCGACCAGCGAACACCCTGATTCGGGTGCCGCCGCGCCGGCTGCGCCACGACCGTCGCCGGCGCCCCAGCCGCTGCCGCCGGCGTCAGGCGCTGGCGCTGGCGGCGCAACGTCGCCAAACCGGCCAGGGTCGAGGTCAGCGCATCCGCCACCGGCGCCAGGTCGTCCGGCGAGATCCCTCCGCTGATCTCGCTGACCACCTCGCCCGAGGCGGTCCAGCCGACCAGGGACAGGCCGATGCGTTCGTCGCCCGTGCCGGACGCGGTGAGCTGGTAGACGTGCGGGCCGACCATCAGGTGTCGCTCGAGGCTCAGGTGCGGCCGGCGGTCGTTCTCGGGTGGGTACTCGTTGTCATCCATGCCGCGACGCTAGAACCGCCCACCGACATTTTTCGGCCCGGCGTGGCGCCCGGCGAGCCGGTCCGGGCGTGTCGCCGGCCCGGCCACCCCGCAACCACATCGGCGCCGCGCCGGCGGCAGCCGCCCCGCCGACCCCTGGCACACCGCGGTCCCCGCACATCGCCGGCACCGCTCGGCCAACCCGCGCAGGCATCGCGACACAAGCTCCTCGGCGGCCTCGACGTCGGCGACGGATCCGCGGCACAGCCTCAGGCCGCGGCCACCACCGGGCCAGCCGCGGCCACCACCGGGCCGGTCACGGCCACCACCGGGCCGGTCACGGCCGACCATCCACACAGGACGCTCATGCCCTCAGCCGGTTCCGCAGGATCGCCACGCCGGGGCCGTCCAGCTCGGTCAGCGCCACCACCCGCCCCGTCATCGCCAGCATCAGCGCCTCCGCCGGCCCGGTGACCAGCGGCCCCGCCCCCGTGGACCAGTCCAGGTCCGCAGCCTCGAAGCGCAGCCCCGCCACCCGCCGCCGCGGGGTGAAGCCGACCGCCCGGCCGCCCACCAGGAACTCCAGCGACACCCGCAACCGCTCCAGCCGCAACCCGTGCGGCAGGCCCAGGGGCCGCCGCATGTCCTGGCCGTGCACTTGCAGGTCGGTGAGCTGCCCGGGATAGCCCACGATCGGCGGCCGGAACGGGTTCTCCGCGTTGTCGCGCAGGCCCTGGGCCAGGTCGGCCGGCGACCGCTCGGCCACCAGCGCCGCGAGCCGCGAGTTGGCCTTGTGGATGTTGAAGCCGCTGCGGGCGATCAGCGGCAGCACCGGCGTCGGCGGCTTGCTGATCGCCGCGAGCAGGTGACCCGCGACCTGCTTGACCGTCCAATCGCCACACAGGCTCGGGGTTTCCAACTGTTCCGGGGTGAGCGACTCGACCAGATCGGCGACGCGGCGCCGTTCGTCGGCGATCGCGGGCTGGATATCCACAGGCTCAGGCTAACGTCGGCGACGGCACGTCCGCGGCCCGTACTCTTGCTCCGTGACGAGCGAATGGACCGCCACGTTGCCCCGGAAGCGGATGGGTGCCGCGCTGCTGTTCCGCGATCCCGCCGACCGGGTTCTGCTGGTCGAGCCCACCTACAAGCCCCACTGGGAGCTGCCCGGCGGGGTGGTCGAGGCCGACGAGTCACCGCGCGACGCCGCCGCCCGGGAGATCACCGAGGAGCTGGGGCTCGCCGTTGTGCCGGGCCGGCTGCTCGTGGTCGACTGGGTGCCGCCGCGCGACGGGCGCACCGACGGGCTGATGCTGGTCTTCGACGGCGGCCGGTTCACCGATCCGGTCCGCCTCGACACCTCCGAGCTGCGCAGCTGGGCCTGGTGCGATCCCGACGAGGCCACGCAGCGCCTGCTCCCCCTGCTCGCCCGCCGAGCCGCTGCCGCGCTGCAGGCAGCCCGCACCCGGACGACCGCATACCTCGAGGACGGCCGGGCGCCGCCCCCGGCCCCGCAGAGATCCGACGATCCTTGACCGGACGTCGCGGCCACCGCGACAGTCGTGAGCATGACCCTGGCGCCGGAGCAGTTGTGGCGCAACCGGGAATTCAACCTGCTCTGGATCAGCCAGTCGTGCTCCGACGTCGGCAACGCGATCTCCGCGCTCGCCGTACCCCTGTTGGTGCTGGCCCTGACCGCCGCGCCGGTGCAGGCCGGGCTGGTCGGCACGCTCGGTCTGATCACGACCGTGCTCTGCCGGCTGCCGGCCGGCGTGCTCGCCGACCGGGTCGACCGGCGCCGGATCATGCTGATCTGCGACGCGGTCCGGCTGGTCGCCTACCTCGGCCTCGGCGTCGCGGTGCTGCGCGGCCAGGCGACCCTCACCCTGATCGTCGGGGTCGTGCTGATCGGCGCGGCAGCCAACGCCTTCTTCGGTACGGCGGAGCACTCGTCCCTGCGCACCATCGTCCGGCCGGGGCAACTGCCGGACGCGGTCGCCCGCAACGAGGCCCGCTCGTACGCGACCTCGCTGGCCGGACCGCCCCTGGGCGGGCTGCTCTTCGGCATGGGCCGCGCGTTGCCGTTCCTCGGGGACGCGGTGACGTTCCTGGCCTCGTTCGCCGGGGTCTGGCTGATCCGCCGGCCGTTGCAGGAGCCGCGGGACACCGAGCGGGGCGGGCACGCGGCCGCCCTGGCGGAGGGCTTCCGGTTCGTGTTCGGCAACCCGTTCCTGCGGGCCGTGCTGCTCGTCGCGGCGCCGCTCAACCTGGCCATCCACGGCATCATCTTCACGATCATCGTGACGCTGCAACGCGACGAGGTACCGCCGGCCCTCATCGGCGGGGTCGAGACCGTGGTCGCGGTCGGCGGCCTGCTCGGCGCGCTGGCCGCGCCGGCCCTGCTGCGACGATGGCCGCTGCCGGCGCTGATCCGCGGCATCTGCTGGACGGCCGCCCTGCTGATGTCGGCCAGCGCCGTGCTGATCCACAGCGTGGCCGCGGCGATCCCGATGGCGATAACGGTGTTCCTGGGCCCGGCGACCAACGCGGCCCTCTTCGGCCACCAGGCAGCGATCACCCCGGACCGGCTGCAGGGCCGGGTGATCAGCGTGATCATCGTGGTCGCCACGTCGATCGCGGCAACGGCGCCGCTGCTGGCGGGCGTGCTGATCACGATGTGGGGCCCGCCGGTGTCGGTGCTGGTCTTCGCGACCACGATGGCAGGCGCCGCGATAACGGCGACCACCAGCCGCGGGATCCGCACCCTCCACCCGACCGACAGCAGATGAAGGTCCACCGGCACGTGACGCGCGTGTAGCAGCAGAGGACATGTGCGTGGTCCGGCTTGGATGGGTCATGGCTGAGGGAGAGACCACCTCCCGCCGCAGTGCTGGCCGCGTTCGGCACCGCCGGCGATCCGGTCCGGCTCGCCGGTGGCGAAGGTGGCACCTGGCGGGTCGGCGACCTCATGCTCAAGCTCGGCACCTGGGACGCTGCGGGCCGGCCGCAGGAGCCGTATCGGCCGGTGATGGCGGAGATCGCCGGTTTTGTGGCCGGTCAGAACCGGTTGAACCAGCTGACGTAGTGGGAGCCGAACGGCTCGGTGCGGTCCCGGCAGGCGGTGAGCACCTGCTGGGCCGTGTCGGTGGCCTGCCTGATCACCTCAGGCGGGTAGCCGTAGCTCAGCTGGTGCGCGGCGAACTCGTCCTCGTCCAGCAGGTCGACTTTGCCCCGGTGGGTGCGGATGACGTCCAGGTCGAGGTCGACCAGGGTGACCTGTGCCGCGCCGGTCCAGGTGGCCGGCGCGGTGATGTCGCAGTACATCTCCAGGTTGCGGGTCGGGGCGAAGAACATCGCGGTGTACCAGCCGTCGCGCGGGATCAGGCGGACGCCGCGGTGCTCGTCGACGCGGGTGATGCCGGCGGACACGTAGTCGACCTCGGTGCCGGCCGGGACCCCGAACCAGGTGCCCCATTCGTCCTCGCCGAGGCGCAGCTCGGTGGCCCGGCGGTGCAGCTTGCCGTCGAACTTCCGGAACACCACGTCAACTTCGCCCATGCGCCGCACCCTAGCCGCGTGACGCACGGCGGCCGGCCCATGGAGTGCGTACCGCCGGGCCGGCCGGGAGCCGCGGTCAGCGGGCGCCGTATTCCTCGTCGGTGACCAGGTCGCCCCACTCGCTCTCCGGGCCCTGGCCGTCGCCGGGGCCCTCCCACATCGCCAGGTGGACCATGAAATGGTTCGGCGCCGCGCCGTGCCAGTGCCACTCCCCCGGCGGGGTGTGGATGGTGTCGCCGGGGCGGATCTGCTGGACCGGGCCGCCCCGGGCCTGGACCAGTCCGCGCCCGTCGGTGACGTGCAGCGTCTGCCCGACGGCGTGCGAGTGCCAGGCCGTCCGGGCGCCGGGCGCGAACCGCACCGTGTTCACCCGCAGCCGCGACGGCTCCGCGCCCTTGGCGATGACGTCGAACCAGACGTCACCGGTGAACATCTCGGCCGGCCCCTTGGTGGACGGCGTCCTCGGCTGGATCTCCATGGCCCCCGCTCAGCTCAGCGTCGCGATGTCGATGACAAAGCGGTATCGCACGTCGGATGCGAGCACCCGCTCGTACGCGTCATTGATCTTGTCGGCCGGGATCACCTCGATCTCGGAGCCGATGCCCCGATCCGCGCAGAAGTCGAGCATCTCCTGGGTCTCCCGGATGCCGCCGATCGACGAGCCGGCGAACGAGCGCCGCCCGCTGAACAGCGAGAACACGTTGACCGGCAGCGGCTCGGCGGGCGCGCCGACGTTGACGAGCGAGCCGTTGAGCGCCAGCAGCGACAGGTACGCGTCCACGTCGATCCGGGCGCTCACCGTGTTGATGATGAGGTCGAAAGTGTTGGCGAGCTTCTTGAACGTCTCCTGGTCGCCGGTGGCGTAGTAGTGGTCGGCGCCCAGCCGCAGCCCGTCCTCCTGCTTGTTGAGCGTCTGGGACAGCACCGTGACCTCGGCGCCCATGGCGTGCGCGAGTTTGACCGCCATGTGCCCGAGCCCGCCGAGGCCGACCACGGCAACCTGCTTGCCCGGGCCGGCGCCCCAGTGGTGCAGCGGCGAATACGTGGTGATGCCGGCGCACAGCAGCGGCGCGGCGACCTCCAGCGCCAGGCCGTCGGGGATGCGGACGACGAAGTCCTCGGTGACCACGATGTGGGTCGAATACCCGCCCTGGGTGACCGTGCCGTCCCGGCCCACCGCGGCGTAGGTGCCGGTCATGCCGTTGAGGCAGTACTGCTCCTGGCCGGCAAGGCAGTTCACGCACTCACGGCAGGAGTCGACCATGCAGCCGACCCCGACCCGGTCGCCGACGGCATGCTTGGTGACCTCGGCGCCGACCCGGGTGACGACCCCGGCGATCTCGTGGCCGGGGGTGAGCGGGAACGGCGTCTCGCCCCACTCGCCGCGCACGGTGTGGATGTCCGAGTGGCAGATGCCGGCGTACTTGATCTCGATGAGCACGTCGTGCGGGCCGACCTCACGACGGTCGACGGTGGTCCGGACCAGGGGCTCGGTCGCGGACGGGGCAGCGTAGGCGGTGACGGTGAACACAGGTCTCCCAGGTATCGGCTCAGTGGTGCGGTGCCCAGCAAACCGGATCGGACCGGCGGCTGGGAGGGCCTGCGGTGGCAGGTACTGACAGAACCCCTGTACCCCGTGGCGGCGGCCGTACCGTGAACGGGTGGACAATCGCCGCGACATCCGCGAGTTCCTGGCCTCCCGGCGCGCCCGGATCACCCCCGACCAGGCCGGGCTGCCGCACTACGGCGGCCACCGGCGGGTGCCCGGCCTGCGGCGCGAGGAGGTGGCCCTGCTCGCCGGCGTGAGCCCGGATTACTACACGCGGCTGGAGCGCGGCAACCTCGGCGGGGTCTCCGAGGGCGTGCTGGACGCGATCGCCCGGGCGCTGCGGCTGGACGAGGCCGAGCGCGCGCACCTGGCGGACCTGGCCCGGGCCAGCAACGCCCCGGCCCGCGCCCGGCGCCGGCCGGGGCCGCAGCGGATCCGCCCGGGGGTGCAGCAGCTGCTGGACGCGATGACCGACGCGCCGGCCTTCGTCCGCAACGGCCGGCTGGACGTGCTCGCCGCGAACCGGCTGGGCTTCGCCCTCTACGCACCCGTCTTCGACGACCCGGCCCGGCCGGCGAACCTGGCCCGCTTCGCCTTCCTGGACGACCGGGCGACGGACTTCTACCCGGACTGGGAGGACGCGGCGAACACCACGGTCGCGCTGCTGCACACCGAGGCCGGCCGGGACCCGTACGACCGGGGGCTGACCGACCTGGTCGGCGAGCTCTCCACGCGCAGCGAGACCTTCCGCGAGCGATGGGCCGCCCACGACGTCAGGCTGCACCAGACCGGCACGAAGCACCTGCACCACCCGGTCGTCGGCGAGCTGAGGCTCGGCTTCGAGGCGCTGCCGATGCCGGCCGACCCGGGGCTGACGCTGACCGCCTACAGCGCGGAGCCGGGCACGCCGGCCCAGGACGCGCTGCGCCTGCTGGCCAGCTGGTCGGTGACCGCGGACCAAGGCGTCACGCCGGGCCGGTGAAGTCGACGGCGTCGGTCGTGACCGTGCCGGCCGTGCGGCCGGGCGCGGTGTGGTTCTCCCAGTAGAGATTGGTGTGGGCGATGACCAGGCCCGGCAGTGGGGCGCCCCACTCGGTCTGGTCCTCGGTGGTGTGGGCGTCGCTGACCAGCGTCGCGTCGTAGCCGCGGGCGACGGCGCCGTGCAGCGTCGAGCGGATGCACTCGTCGGTCTGCGCGCCGGCGACGATCAGGCGGCCCACCCGGTGCGCGGCGAGCACGGACTCCAGCTCGGTCTCCTCGAACGAGTCGGCCCACCGCTTGGGCACCAGCGGCTCCGACTCCTCCCGGGTGAGCTCGGGGACGAACTGCCAGCCCTCGCTGCCCGCCGGCATGGGGTCGCTGGAGTGCTGCACCCAGACCACGGGCACCCCGGCGGCTCTGGCCTTGCCCACGAGCACGGCGACGTTCGCGACGACGGCGTCCCGGTTGTGGGCGCCACCCACGACGTCGTTCTGCACGTCGATGACGATCAGCGCGGTGTGCGGACGGTCGGCCAGGGTCGTCATTGTTATGTCCTCCAGAGGTCGTCGGCTGTGGGTCACTCTAGAACCGGGGTCTGACAACTTCGGCGCGTTTCTACGATGGCGGCATGACGACGCACTGGACCATCACCTACGACGCCGCTGACCCCCGCCGGCTCGCCCGGTTCTGGGCCGGGGCGCTGGGCTACGTCGACGAGCCCGGCTACGACTTCGCCGACGGCGCGGCGCTGATCGACCCGGAGGGCCGGCTCCCGGCGGTCAGCTTCCTGAAGGTGCCCGAGGGCAAGACCGCGAAAAACCGCATCCACCTGGACATCCGCGTCGCCGCCGGGCAGCCGGTGGAGCAGCCGGTACGCGAGCAGCGGATCCGTACCAAGGTCGCCGAACTGGTGGCCGCCGGCGCCACCACCCTCGGCGAGGAACGCGAGCCCAACGGTGAGCTGAGCCACATCGTGCTGCGGGACCCGGAAGGCAACGAGTTCTGCGTGGCATGACCGAGCCGCTGTCCGACCCCGCGCTGATGAAACCAGACCGTGGACGTCCTGGCCGACCTCGCCGGCCCCCGCGACGGCCGCGCGCATCCGCGAACAGCGAGCCGTTCGCGAGCGAGAGCCGCAGCCACGTCTCGGCCTACGGAAGCTGGCCGGGTCGCGTCCCGGCCGGCGCCACCGCGTTGACGTCGGTCCAGACCTCCGTCATGTCCGCGATGAGCCCGTCCCGCAGGGTGATGAACGTCGCAACCTCAAAATGCCGAAGCTCCCCGCCGCTGTAACCGGTGACATGCGACCGTCCGGCCGCGCGCGTCGCGGTGGCGACGCAGTCCTCGATGACGAGGTGGTCAAACCCGGGATACTCGGCGTTGAGCCGGACCCAGGACGCACCGTCGAAGGTCTCGCCGGTATGCACATAGCGGCAGACGAAGTCGTCGTGCAGCAGCGCGGGAAGCTCGTCCCAGCCATGCGCGTCGATGACGTCGGCCAGCCGGCGCATCATCACGGAAGCATCCATGACGCCGATCGTCGCACGGACGGCAACGGGCCACTGCCACCCGAGCAGCGCCTCCAGCTCGGGCGGCCGGCGCGGCAGCGGAGGGCGTTCCACCTCGCCGGCCGCTGATCAGGTACGCGAACCAGCTCGGTCCCAGCGGAACGTCGCTGTTGTGGTCGCACTGGTCGAGCTCGCGCTGGCGGCGCCTCTTGCGTTGATAGTCGGCTCGGGGGTCCTGCTGGTGGCAGCCATCCTCGCCGCCAGCTCTCTTGCGATAGCGATACTCGTGGATGCTCGGCGCAATCCACGATGGATGTCCCTGACGACGATCATTCGTGGACGCGAATTGACAATCTTCAGCACGAGAGACCGAAGGGAGTTCGAACGGGTGCGGCGCGCGCTGGTGCGGGCAATCGAGAGCGCACGTGGCGGAAGATACGTGCTCTGACGCCGCCCAGCTGTCGAGGTGACCTGCGGCCAGAGTCCCTCGGCGAGCTCGCTTTGCCGCTGGTTCTGATGGTGGGCGCGGCAGGTTTCGAACCTGCGACCCCTCGCTTGTAAGGCGAGTGCTCTCCCACTGAGCTACGCGCCCGGTTCCGTGGCAACCGGAATGGTCATCCTACCCGGCCTGGAACACCGTCTCCTTCAGCAGGTCCCGCCAGGTCCTCTGGTCGCGGGGCTCGCCCGGGCCCTGCATGTGGGCGTACCGGACCACGCCCTCCTTGTCGATCAGGAAGGTGCCGCGGTTGGCGATGCCCGCCTGCTCGAAGAAGACCCCGTACGCCTGCGCCACCGCCCCGTGCGGCCAGAAGTCCGCCAGCAGCGGGAAGTTGAAGCCCTCCCGGTCCGCCCAGACCTTGTGGCTGTACGGCGAGTCCACGCTCACCGTCAGCACCTGCACGTGGTCGTTGGCGTATTCCGGCAGGTTGTCGCGGATCTCCGCCATCTCGCCCTGGCAGGTTCCGGTGAAGGCCAGCGGGTAGAACACCAGCAGCACCGCCTTGCGGCCGCGGAAGTCCGCCAGCGAGACCTCCTGGTTGTTCTGGTCCTTCAGGGTGAAGTCCGGCGCCTGCGCCCCAACGTTGATCGGCATGGGATCACGATAGCCGCACGCATGCCGAATGGCCGGTCGCCCGTCCAGGGGCGCCGGCCGGCAGAAGCGCCGCGGCTACTTCTTCTTCGCGCCGCGGGGTGAGACGAGCCGGGCGGCCGTCCAGTCCTTGCCCGCGTTCACCGTGGAGGTCTGCTGGAGGCCGGCGGTCTGCGCGGACTCGCTGACCTCACTCGGCTCGACGTGGCCGTCGCGGCCGGCCTTCGGGGTCAGCAGCCACACCACTCCGGTGTCGGCCAGCGGGCCCAAGGCATTGGTGAGCAGGTCGAAGAGGTCACCGTCGCCGTCTCGGTACCAGAGCAGTACCGCGTCGACCACCTCGTCGGTGTCCTCGTCCTCGAGCTCCCCACAACGTTCGGCCAGGGCGTCACGGAGGTCTTCGTCGACATCGTCGTCGTAGCCCATCTCCATGACCACCGAGTCCGGTTCGATCCCGAACCGGTCCGCCGGGCTCCGTACGCCGTCGGCCTGACCAGCGGTCGCGCTCACTGTCGAATGCCTCCTTGTTCCGTGGTCGGGACCGATGCCGGTCCCGGTCTGGGTAGTCCACACAGTTGTGGCGCTGCGCGCAAGTGGCGCACCGAGTGTGTGGCAATTTACCGCGCCAGCAGCGCGTGGGCACCCTGTGTGATGGCATCTTCCCCGATCAGGACGTGTTGTGCTGCCGGACCCAGCGGAACGAGCGAGTCCGCGGACGCGATCCGCCGGGCCGCGCCGACAAATCCGCCGTCCACCAGGGCCGCCAGCACGCCCTCGCCGACGCCTCCGGAGCGCCGGGTCTCGTCCACGATCAGCACCCGGCCGGTCGCCGACGCCTCCCTGACCAGGTCGGCTGCCGGCAGCGGGGACAGCCAGCGCAGGTCCACCACGCGGGAGCCGTAGCCCTGCTCGGCGAGCCGGGCCGCGACACGCAGGGACATGGGCACCCCGTTGCCGAACGTGATGATTGTCAAATTGTCGGCCGATCCGATCGGGTAGGTCCGGGCGCGCCCGATCGGGGTGTGCCCGCCGGCCCACTCCGCCGGGCCCGCGTACGGCGCCAGCCACTCGTTGTCGCCCGGCTCGTACAGGTCCCGGGTGTGGTAGAGCGCGATCGGCTCCAGATAGACGCAGACGCTGCCGTCCGCGGCGGCCGCGGCCAGGCAGGCCCGCAGCATCGGCGCCGCGTCCGCGGCCCGGGACGGCACGGCCAGGACCAGCCCGGGTACGTCGCGCAGCACGGCCACCGAGTTGTCGTTGTGGAAGTGGCCCCCGAAGCTCTGCTGGTAGGCCAGGCCGGCGACCCGGACGACCATCGGGTTGCGGAACGCGCCCTGGGAGAAGAACCCCATCGTGGCCGCCTCGCCGCGCAGCTGGTCCTCGGCGTTGTGCAGGTACGCCAGGTACTGGATCTCCGGGATCGGCAGCATCCCGGCCAGCCCGGTGCCCAGCCCGAGGCCCAGGATCGACGTCTCGTCGAGCAGGGTGTCGAAGACCCGGTCGGCGCCGAACCGGTCCCGCAGGTTCTTCGTGACGCCGTACACGCCGCCCTTGACCGCCACGTCCTGGCCGAACAGGATCGCGCCGGGGGTGGCGCAGAGCGCGTCGGTGAGCGTCGCGTTGATGGTCTGCGCCAGCGTGAGCGGGCCGCCCTGCTCCGGCAGCCGGCCGCCGAAGGCCTGCTGGCGGGCGGCGGCGCCGGGCCCACCGGCGCGGCCGGCGGCGTCGGCGATCACCCGGGCGGTGCGCAGCGGGCGGCGCACCGCCAGCGGCGCGACGACCTCGGCGGCGTTGGCCAGCTTGGGCTCGGCGAGCACCTCCTCGGCCACCTTGCGCACCTGCCAGCCGACCTCGTCGTAGCGGGTGACCAGCTCCTCCACGGTCGCGAACCCGCCCTCGACGAGCAGCCGGGCGGTGCCGACCAGCGGATCCCGCGCCAGGTCGCGGGCGATCTCCTCGGGCGACCGGTACGCGATCTCGGCGTCGGCGCCGGCGTGGCCCATCAGCCGGACCACGCCGAGGTGCAGCACGGCCGGGCGGCGCTGCTCCCGGACCCACTCCGCGGCCTCGCGGGCGGTGTCGTAGGTCTCGGCCAGGTCACAGCCGTCGGCGGTGAAGTAGCGGATGCCGGGGCGCGACCGCAGCGTCTCGGCGACCCAGCCGGCGGGCGACGGGACGCTGATGCCGTACCCGTTGTCCTCGCAGACCAGCAGCAGGGGCAGCCGCTGGCCGGCGTGGTCGAACCAGCCGGCGGTGTTGAAGGCCGCGGTAGCGGTCGCGTGGTTGACCGAGGCGTCGCCGAAGGACGCCACCGTGAGCGCGTCGGCCGGCCAGGGGGTCTGCTTGCCGCGGGCGATGCCGAAGGCGAGGCCGACCGCCCGGGGCAGGTGCGAGGCGATCGTCGAGGTGGTCGGGATGATCTGCAGGTCGGCGCGGCCGAACACCTTGTGCCGGCCGCCGGAGATGGGCTCGGTGGCCGCGGCCACCACCCCGCGCAGCACGTCCCGGGCGGCCTCGACCAGCGGGTCCTTGCGGGACTCGTCGGCATTGTCGACACCGGTCTGCAGGGCCCGTGCACAGTAGAACGCGCCGGACCGGTAGTGCAGCAGCGCCGGGTCGTCCGGGCGCAGGACGGCCGCCACCGCCGCGTTTCCCTCGTGGCCGGACGAGCCGATCGTGTAGAAGCCCTCGTTGAAGCTGCGCAGCCAGCGCGCGGCCAGGTCGAGGTGCCTGCTGGTGAGCTGGGCGTCGAACAGTTCCCGGGCCCGGGACCCGGTCAGGGCCGAGCCGTCCCGGACCGGTTCGTCGGGTGCCGGCCGCCGGCCGCTCGGCTGCAGGGCCGAGACGGCGTCGCGGAAGCGCTCGTCGAGGTTCTGCGGGGTGGTCACGCGACCCAGCATTACCGACCTTGGCTACCGCCGCCACCGCGAGTAAGTGCCGTCCGACACTCAGGCAACGAACCTTGCCTGAGTTTGTCGCCGGGTGACGATGCGCCGAACGCCTGCGGGCCCCGGCCGGCAGGTGCTGGGCTGGGGACATGGCGGTGGTGGGCCCGCTCGCGCGCTGCGGGTGCTGGTTTCTGACGGTGGGCGTGGTTTTCCTCCTGCTCGACCTCTACACGTAGGGCCCCGGCGCGAATGGCAGACTTGCCGGTCATGGACACCACGGTGATCACCGTCCGGACCGGCGACCGGCCGGTCGTCCGGGACATCACGGGCGAGGCCGAACGGTTCGTCAGCGGGCGCGGCGACGGCCTGCTGCACGTGTTCGTGCCGCACGCCACCGCCGGGGTGGCGATCATCGAGACCGGCGCCGGCTCGGACGAGGACCTGCTGACGGCCATCAACGAGCTGCTGCCGGCCGAGGACAAGTGGCGGCACCGGCACGGCTCGCGGGGCCACGGCCGGGACCACGTGCTGCCCGCCTGGATCCCGCCGTACGCGTCCCTGCCGGTGCTCGACGGGCGCATCCAGCTCGGCACGTGGCAGTCCATCTGCCTGGTCGACCCGAACGGCGACAACCCGTCCCGTCAGGTAAGGCTCAGCTTTCTCGCAGGTTAGCCAGAAGTTACTGCTCAGTACCTGTGTCGAGCGTCGCGTACCCGGGCGGTAGGCGTGACGACAGACACCGGCAGGGGGCAGGATGGAGTAATTCCCGTGCGGTTCACACAATGCGTCGCACGGCCCGACACCGACCTAGAGGAATGCCTGTGGCCACGGAACGCAAGCGCCCGGTGATCAGCGACGGCCTGCCGAGCCAGCTTCCGGACGTCGACCCCGAGGAAACCAGCGAGTGGGTCGAGTCGCTCGACGGAGTCATCGACACCGGCGGCGCCAAGCGCGCCCGCTACGTGATGCTGCGCCTGCTCGAACGGGCCCGGGAGCGACAGATCGGCGTTCCCCCGCTGACCTCGACGGACTACATCAACACCATCTCCACCGAGCAGGAGCCCTGGTTCCCCGGTGACGAGTCCGTCGAGCGCAAGATCCGCAGGGCCATCCGGTGGAACGCCGCGATGCTGGTGCACCGCGCGCAGCGGCCCGACATCGGCGTGGGCGGGCACATCTCCACCTACGCGTCCTCGGCCAGCCTCTACGAGGTCGGCATGAACCACTTCTTCCGCGGCAAGGACCACCCCGGCGGCGGCGACCACATCTTCTTCCAGGGGCACGCCTCGCCGGGCATGTACGCCCGCGCGTACCTGGAGGGCCGGCTCAGCGAGAACGACCTGGACGGCTTCCGCCAGGAGCTGAGCCACCCGGGCGGCGGCCTGCCGTCATATCCACACCCGCGGCTGATGAACAACTTCTGGGAGTTCCCGACGGTCAGCATGGGCCTCGGCCCGCTGAACGCGATCTACCAGGCCCGCTACAACCGCTACCTGCACAACCGTGGCATCAAGGACACCAGCCAGCAGCACGTCTGGGCGTTCCTCGGCGACGGCGAGATGGACGAGGTCGAGTCGCTCGGCGCGATCGGGGTGGCGGCCCGCGAGGAGCTCGACAACCTGACCTTCGTGATCAACTGCAACCTGCAGCGCCTCGACGGCCCGGTCCGCGGCAACGGCAAGATCATCCAGGAGCTGGAGGCGTTCTTCCGGGGCGCCGGCTGGAACGTCATCAAGGTCGTCTGGGGCCGCGAGTGGGACCCGCTGCTCGCCGCGGACAGCGACGGCGCGCTGGTCAACCTCATGAACGTCACGCCGGACGGCGACTACCAGACGTACAAGGGCGAGTCCGGCGCGTACGTCCGGGAGAACTTCTTCGGCCGCGACCCGCGCACCCGCAAGCTGGTCGAGGGCATGACCGACGACCAGATCTGGAACCTCAAGCGCGGCGGCCACGACTACAAGAAGCTGTACGCGGCGTACAAGGCGGCCACCGAGCACACCGGCCAGCCGACCGTGATCCTGGCCAAGACCATCAAGGGCTGGACGCTGGGCTCGCACTTCGAGGCCCGCAACGCCACGCACCAGATGAAGAAGCTGACCCTGGACGACCTCAAGCAGTTCCGGGACCGGCTCTACCTGGAGATCCCGGACAAGCAGCTGGAGGAGAACCCGTACCTCCCGCCGTACTTCCACCCCGGCGAGAAGTCCGACGAGCTGCAGTACATGCTCGAGCGCCGCAAGGAGCTCGGCGGTTTTGTGCCGACCCGGCGCACCAAGCACAAGTCGCTGGCGATCCCGGAGTCCAAGACCTTCGGCGACATCAAGCGCGGCTCGGGCAAGCAGAAGGTCGCCACCACGATGGCCTTCGTCCGGCTGCTCAAGGACCTGATGCGCGACAAGGACTTCGGGGCCCGCTGGGTGCCGATCATCCCGGACGAGGCGCGCACGTTCGGCATGGACTCACTCTTCCCGACCAAGAAGATCTACTCGCCGCACGGCCAGACCTACACGTCGGTCGACCGGGAGCTCTTCCTGTCGTACAAGGAGTCGACGAGCGGGCAGATCCTGCACGAGGGGATCAACGAGGCCGGTTCGACCGCCAGCTTCATCGCGGCCGGCACCTCGTACGCGACGCACGACGAGCCGATGATCCCGCTGTACATCTTCTACTCGATGTTCGGCTTCCAGCGCACCGCCGACGAGCTGTGGGCCGCGGCCGACCAGATGACCCGCGGCTTCCTGCTGGGCGCGACCGCCGGGCGGACCACGCTCAACGGCGAGGGCCTGCAGCACGAGGACGGGCACTCGCTGCTGATCGCGGCGACCAACCCGGCCGTGGTGGCGTACGACCCGGCGTTCGCGTTCGAGATCGCGCACATCGTCGAGAACGGCCTGCACCGGATGTACGGCGAGCACCAGGAGAACGTCTTCTACTACCTGACCATCTACAACGAGCCGATCCTGCAGCCGGCCGAGCCGGCCGAGGTCGACGTCGAGGGCCTGCTCAAGGGCATCTACCGGTATGCGGCGGCGCCCGAGACGACCGGGCCCAAGGCGCAGGTCCTCGCCTCCGGCACGGGCATGCAGTGGGCGCTCAAGGCCCAGCAGCTGCTCGCCCAGGACTGGGGCGTGGGCGCGGACGTGTGGTCGGTGACCTCCTGGACGGAGCTGCGCCGCGACGCCATCGAGGCCGAGGAGCACAGCCTGCTCAACCCCGGTGACGCGCCGCGCAAGCCGTACATCCACACCAAGCTGGAGGGCACCGAGGGCCCGGTGGTCGCGGTCAGCGACTGGATGCGGGCGGTGCCCGACCTGATCAGCCGCTGGGTGCCGAACGACTACACGTCGCTGGGCACCGACGGCTTCGGCATGAGCGACACCCGGCACGCGCTGCGCCGCCACTTCCACGTGGACGCGGAGTCGATCGCGGTGGCCACGCTGCGCCAGCTGGCGCTGAGCGGCCAGGTGCCGGCGCACGTGCCGGCCGAGGCCGCGAAGAAGTACGCGATCGACGACGTCACGGCCGCCCCGGTAGGAGAGACCGGCGGCGACAGCTGACGATCGGCACGAGGGACAAGGGGGGAGGCCCGACGGGCTTCCCCCCTTTCCGCGCAGAAGCTCAGATATCTCCGGATTGAGCCGATGGGCCGGGCATGGGGTTCCAGATCAGCCACAAACTGCTCGCGCTCGGTCTGGGAGGGGTGGTCAGCACGGCCGTCGTCCTGGTCGGCGTCGGCGCCTGGCAGAGTGACGCGTTCGCCGACCGGACCGGCGCGGCGGTCGCCAAGCTCAACGCCGAGGACCTGGACCTGACCACCGCGAACGTCGGCCGGCTGGTCAGCTCGGTCGGCGACGAGGTGCAGAGCGGGGTCGACAGTGACATGCGGGCGGCCAACGGGCTGCTCGCCCAGCGCGGCGGCCTGCGGCTGGACGACGACACCACCACCTGGACCGCCACCAACCAGCTGTCGCAGGCCAAGCGGGCGGTCACGCTGCCCCGGGTGACGGTCGACGGTCAATGGCTCGGCCAGAACCTGGACCTGAAGCGGACCACCCCGTTCGTCGACGACACGGTGTCACTGCTGGGCGGCACGGTGACGGTGTTCCAGCGGATGAACGAGGCCGGCGACCTGCTCCGGGTGGCGACCAACGTCAAGGCGAAGACGGGCAACCGCGCGATCGGCACCTATATCCCGGCGCTCACCGCGGACGGGACGCCGAACGCGGTGGCCGCCGCGATCAAGGCCGGCAAGCCGTACCGAGGGGTGGCCCTGGTGGTCGACTCCTGGTACGTCACCGCCTACGACCCGGTCAAGGACGCCTCGGGCCGGGTGATCGGCGCGCTGTACGTCGGCGTACCCCAGGCGTCCGCGCTGGAGAACCTCACGGCGGCGATCTCGGCGACCCAGGTCCGCGAGAACGGCTGGGTCACCGTCTACAGCACCGCGAAGGCGGACCTGGGACGGGTCATCGCCTCCAGCCTCGACGGTGCCGCCGGGAACACCGCGCTGGACGACACCGACGCGAACGGCACGGCGTACGTCAAGGAGATCACCGCCCAGGCGCCGCAGCTCAAGGACGGGGCCACCTGGCGGGCGGTGTATCAGCTGCCGGGTTCGGGCGGTGCTCCGGCCGGCGACTCGACCACGACGGTCGCGTACTACGCGCCGTACTCCTGGGCGATCGCCGTCGGTGGCTATGACGGCGACGCCGCGCTCGCGGTCGACGCCGTCCGCGAGGGGCGCTACGCCATGCTGACCGCGTTCGGCATCGCCGCGGTGCTCCTGGCCCTGGCCGGCGGCCTGGTCGCGGCCTGGCAGGCGCGCCGGATCTCGGGCCGGCTGAGCGGGCTGACCACCGCGCTGACCCGGCTCGCCCAGCGGGATCTGACGGTCTCCGTGCCGCCGAGCGGCCAGGACGAGATCGGCCGGGCCGGCACCGCACTGAACATCGCCGTCACGGAGCTGCGTGAGGTGATCGTCGAGGTCGCCGGCGCCTCGGACGACGTCTCGCGGTCGGCGGGGCAGGTCGCCGCCACCGGCGGCGAGCTGAGTTCCTCCGCCGAGGACGCCTCCGGCCGGGCGGGCGCGGCCAGCCGGGCCGCCGAGGGCATCACCCAGGTGGTGCAGACGGTCGCGGCCGGCGCCGAGGAGATGGGCGCGTCGATCGGCGAGATCTCCAGCAACGCCCAGGACGCGGCGCGGGCCGGCCAGGACGGCGTCGGGCTGGCCGAGACGGCGACCGGCGTGATCGGCGAGCTGCGGCTCTCCACCACCAAGATCGCCGACGTGGTGCGCCTGATCGCCGGCATCGCCGAGCAGACCAACCTGCTGGCGCTGAACGCCACCATCGAGGCGGCCCGCGCGGGCGACCTCGGCAAGGGTTTCGCGGTGGTGGCGGGCGAGGTCAAGGAGCTGGCCCAGGAGACGGCCCGGGCGACCGGCGACGTGACCGCCCGGGTGACCGCCATCGAGGAGGACACCGCCCGCGCGGTCGCGGCGATCACCGCGATCACCGCGACCATCGCCAAGGTCAACGACTACCAGACGGCGATCGCGGCAGCTGTCGAGGAGCAGGCGGCGACAACCGCGGAGATGGCCCGCAACATCAGCGAGGTGGCGACCGGCAGTCAGGACATCGCGCTCGGCATCACCGCGGTCAGCGGCGCGGTGGACAGCACCCGGTCGGCGGTGTCGGTGTCGCACCGGGCCGCCGACGAGCTCAGCACGACGGCCCACCGGCTGACCGGCCTGGTGGGCCGCTTCACGGTGTGAGGTGCCTGGCCGGCTTGTCGTAGCTGGACCTCCAGAACTGCCGGTAGCGGCCGACCCACTCGGAGACCTCGCGCAGCGAGTCGGCCTCGAGCCGGCAGGGCCGCCACTGCGCCTGCCGGCCCCGGGAGATCAGGCCGGCCCGTTCCAGCACCTTGAGGTGCTTGGAGATGGCCGGCAGGGTCATCGCGAAGGGCTCGGCCAGCTCGTTGACGGTGGCCTCGCCCTCGGCCAGCCGGGCCAGGATGGCGCGGCGGGTGGGGTCGGCGAGCGCGCCGAAGATCGCGCTCAGCTGGTCGGTGGCCATCGCGGCGGTCAGGCCGGCAGGTAGGTGAGGACCTCGACGCCGGTCTTGGTGGTGAAGGTGTCGGTCAGCTGGAGCGCGACCTTGGTGCCCTCGTCCCACAGCTTGCGGCCCTCGCCGACCACCACCGGGTAGACCATGAGCCGGTACTCGTCGATGAGGTTGTGCCGGGTCAGCAGGTTGACCAGCGAGGCGCTGCCGTTGATCAGCAGCGAGCCGGGCTCGGTCTTGAGCTTGCGGACCGCCTCGACGACGTCGCCCCGCAGGAACTGCGCGTTCCACTCCGGCACGCTCAGCGTGGTGGTGGCGACGTGCTTGGGCATGCCGTTCATCTTCATGCCGAAGTCGCCGGTCTCCGCCTCCATCTGCGGCCAGGCAGCCTTGAAGCCCTCGTACGTGCGCCGGCCCAGCAGCAGCGCGTCGGCCTCCCGCAGGTTGCGGTCCTGCCAGGCGCCCAGCTCGTCATTGAAGTAGGGGCCGCTCCAGGCCGGCTCCTCGAAGACGCCGTCCAGGGTCACGTACTCCACTGCGACGATCCTGCCCATCCCGATCAGCTCCTTGTTTTACCGTACGGTTAATTAGCTGATCGGTAAATTACCGCCCGCGACCCGCCCGGTCAAACACCGGCTTCCGGGTAACGGGTATAAACGGTTACATGCGCGTACGGCATCCGGACGGTCAGGTGTTCACGTTCGACGCGGGCGCGCTGTGCCTGGAGCTGTCCAGCGTCAGCGGCGGCGCCGGGATGCGGGCGCGCTTCGAGATGCTGCACGCCCCCGGTGACTTCGTGCGGTGGGCGTTCGCCAGCCGGCTCGACCCCGGCGCGGCCGGTGTCACGCCCACCGAGGTGGTGGTCACCGAGGAGGACCTGGCCCTGGTCAAGGAGCTGCGCGAGGCGATCTGGGCGGGCGCGTGGGCGCTGGCCACCGGATCGGCGCCGGGCCGGGCGGAGGCCACGGTGATCAATCGGGTGGCGGCCGGCCCGGTGCCCGTACCTCAGATCGGGCCGGGCCTGGCCCGGAGCTGGCGGCGGCCCGTCCTGGCCGGCCAGCTCACGGCGCTGATAGCCCGCGACGCGGTCGCGACGCTCACCCCGCCGACCAGCACCCGGGTACGGATGTGCGCCGCGGACAACTGCGCGCTGATCTACCTGGACACGTCCCGTCCGGGCAACCGGCGCTGGTGCTCGATGGACCGCTGCGGCAACCGGGCCAAGGTGCGCGCGCACCGCTCGGCGCCGGACCGGCCGTGATCCGCGCGGTCCCTGATCGGCGGGGACCGCGCGGACCGGTCGGTTACGCGGGCAGGGCCCAGCGCTGGTTCGCACCGGCGAAGCAGTCCCAGATCTGCAGGCGGGTGCCGTTGGCCGAGCTGTTGTTCGCCGCGTCCAGGCACCTGTTGCTGACCGGGTTGCGCAGCGTGCCGTTGCTCTGCGCCTGCCACTGCTGGGCGCCGGTGCCGTTGCAGTCGTAGATCTGCACCAGCGAGCCGTTGGCCGTGCCGGCGGCCGCGACGTCCAGGCACTTGCCCAGGCCACGGATGGTGCCGTCGGTGCCGACCGTCCAGTTCTGCGCGGCGGTGCCGTTGCAGTCGTACAGCTGCACGGCGGTGCCGTTGGCCGACGAGGCCGCGGCGATGTCCACGCACTTGCCGGCGATGCCGGTGATCCGCCCGGTGCGCCCGGCCGGCGGCGTGGTCGGCGGGGTGCCGCCCCCGGTGGCGACCGAGTAGATCGCGCTGACCAGCGAGTTCGCGCCGGTCGCGTCCTGGCTGAGCTCCCAGTTCATGATGCCGCCGGCGTTCGCCATGGCCCACTGGGTCTTGCGGCGGATCGTCGGCAGGCCGTTGTAGCACTCGCTGACGCCGCTGATCGTGGCGCAGTCCTGGTTGGCGAAGGCCGGGTTGGTGGCGACGATCTGCGCGTACGTCCGGTAGCCGGGCCGGCTGTAGAACGGCACGCCGAGCACCGCCTTGGCCGCCGGCAGGCCGCGGTTCTTCCAGAAGTTGACGCTGGCGATCGACCAGTCGTAGTTGGCGTGCGGGCTGCCGCCGTCGTACGCCATGATGTTCAGCCAGTCGACCATGCCGAAGACCGCGGGCTGCACGCCGTTGGCCGTGCCGCCCTCGGAGACGACCGCGGCGGTGAGCAGCTTGCCCTGGTTGTGCAGGGCGGTGCTGAGCTGCTGCATCAGGGCCGTGTAGTTGTTCCCGGAGGTGCCCGGGTCCGGGTACTCCCAGTCCACGTCGATGCCGTCCAGGTTGTACTGGTTGACCAGGCCCATGACCGCGTTGACGAACGTGGTGCGCGCGCCGGAGTTGCCGGCCAGCGCCTCGAACGCCGAGTCGTTGCCGTCGTTCCAGCCGCCGAGCGCGAGCCCGACCTTGACGTTGTTCTGGTGACCCAGCGAGACCAGCGACTGCAGCTTGGCCGGGTCCGGCACGCCCTGCAGGGTGCCGTTGGCGTTCGGCAGCACAAACGCGTAGTTGATGTGGGTCAGCTTGCTGTACTGGATCGCGTTGACGCTGCCGGCCCAGGACGGCAGGTAGCCGACGCTCTTGAAGTTGTTGGGCAGCACGGCGGCCTCGGACGTGCCCTGCATGACCACCGCGCCGGCGGCTGCCACGGCGACGGCGGCCGCGACGGCGAACAGTTTTCTTCTCATCGGGGACCTTCTCGACTCGGGGTGGGGGGCCTGAATCTTAAGAAGGTTTACTAATAGACGTCAATATACGTCGTGATAAAAGGTCGCCGACAACCCCCTCGACACTGGCCGTAGGCTGGTCGGGTGACAGTACGCGTACGCTTCGCCCCTTCTCCGACCGGAATGTTCCACGTCGGCGGTGCCCGTTCGGCGCTGCAGAACTGGATCTACGCACAGCAGACCGGGGGCGTCTTCGTCCTGCGCATCGAGGACACCGATGCCGCCCGCAACCGTCCCGAATGGACGGAGGGCATTCTCTCGGCACTCGACTGGATCGGTATCGAACGCGGCTCCTACGAGGGCCCCTACTTCCAGTCGTCGTACGCCGATGAGCACACCGCCGCCGCCACCCGCCTGTACGGCGAGGGCCGCGCCTACTACTGCGACTGCTCCCGCGACGACGTCATCGCCCGGACCGGCAACACCCACACCGGCTACGACGGCTTCTGCCGGGACCGGGCGCTGGGCCCCGGCGAGGGCAGGGCGCTGCGCTTCCGCACGCCCGACGAGGGCGAAACCGTGGTCGTCGACCTGGTCCGCGGCGAGCCGACCTTCGAGAACAAGCTCATCGAGGACTTCGTCATCGCCCGCAGCAACGGCTCGGCCGTCTTCCTGCTGGCCAACGTCGTGGACGACATGACCATGGGGATCACCCACGTCATCCGCGCCGAGGAGCACCTGCCCAACACCCCGAAGCAGCAGCTGCTCTGGGAGGCGCTCGGGGTCAAGCCGCCGGTCTGGGGCCACGTGCCGGTCATCGTCAACGAGAAGCGGCAGAAGCTCTCCAAGCGGCGCGACAAGGTGGCGCTGGAGTCGTACCGCGACGAGGGCTATCTGGCCGCCGCGATGCGCAACTACCTGATGCTGCTCGGCTGGGCACCCTCCGGCGACCGCGAGATCGTGCCGTGGTCGGTCGTCGAGCAGGAGTACCGGCTGGAGAACGTCAGCCACTCCCCCGCGTTCTTCGACGTCAAGAAGCTGCGGGCGTTCAACGGCGACTACATCCGCGCCCTGGACGCCGAGGAGTTCGCCGCGGTCTGCGCACCGTGGCTGGGCGGCACCGACACGATCCCGGCCCCGCCGTGGGAGCCGGCGGCCTTCGACTCCGCCGTGTTCGCCGCGGTGGCGCCGCTGGCACAGACCCGCATCGCGGTGCTCAGCGAGATCGTCGAGTACGTCGACTTCCTCTTCCTGGCCGAGCCGGTCCGGGACGAGCAGTCCTGGAACAAGGCGATGAAGGAAGGCGCCGCCGAGATCCTCGACGCCACCGGCATCGCGTTCGCCGCGCTGGAGACCTGGTCGGCCGAGCCGCTCAAGGCCACCCTCGAACGGGTCGGCGAGGAGCGCGGGCTCAAGCTGGGCAAGACCCAGGCGCCGGTCCGGGTGGCGACCACCGGCCGCACCGTGGGCCTGCCGCTGTTCGAGTCGCTGGAGATGCTGGGCCGCGAGCGCACCCTGGCCCGGCTGGCGAGCGCCCGGGCCCGCCTCGCCTGAGGTTTCGTGATCATTTCGGTACGCGCGCGCCGCGATGACGGCGCGCGCGTACCTCACCAGGCAACCTGAGGGCCGTCCCCGCCCGCCGAAGGGGTGGGAACGTCAGCAGCACGGGTGACGGGGACCGCTCCGGCTTGCTTGCCCTGGGTACTATTCGCGCGCTGATCAGCGGCCGTCGTGCACCGCCGCAGCCGATCCCAGATAGCTCCAATTCGTCCCGGTCCGAGATGCGGCCGAGACCATCTGCGGGAAGGCTGTGGGGACTGGCCCGTGCCGGCGGCGGGTCCGGTCCGGGCGCGTCGGCACGATCAGCGCACGCATGTCATCCACGGGGCGGGGAGGCCGGACGGTGGTTCAAGGGGTGATCGCCCGATTGCTGTCGGCGACTGGAATGCTAGCAGCGAGTGTCGTGCTGAGCGCGGGCCTCGCGCCACCGGGCGCCGCGCAGGCCGCCCCGGCGGCCGCGCCCAAGCCGGCGCCGAAGCCGACCGCCGTGCAGATCGCCGGAAAGTTCCCCGGCGAGACGTTGACGGTGCAGGCGGCCGAGCGTCCCGACCTGTTCAAGCGGCTGCTGAGCGAGGTCAGCTGGCTGGCCACCACGGCGCCGACCACCTCCAAGCCGAAGGCCGACAAGCTCGGCCCGAAGTTCACGGTCATCGTGCTGGTCAAGGACAAGGCGAGCCAGACCTACGAGCTCTACCCGAACGCCGCCGGCGGCCCGCGCGCCTTCCGCCCGGCCAAGCAGCCGGCCGGCAAGAAGACCCCGGGCTGGTTCTACGGGCGACTGACCATGTCGGAGTCGCTGCGGCTCAGCGGGGTGCCGCTGAAGGAGAAGCCGGACGTGGTCAGCGGCGGCATCGGCGGCGGCGTCGGCGAGGAGGTGCCCGACGACGAGCTCGACCCGCTGGCGGTGGGCACCGACGTGCTCGCCGACGTGCGCCGGCTGTTCCTGCTCAACGGCGCGGTCCTGCTCGTCATCCTGCTGGGCCTGGGCGGCATCGCGTACCTGATCCGCCGCCGGGTCTGAGCCACCCGCGCGCCCGTCCGGCGGTCCGTCAGCCGGCCGGGCGCACCGGGACCCGCAGGATCGGGCAGGCCGGCGCGGGCGGGTTGCACCGCTCGCCCACCCCGAAGGCGTCCGGCAGCCGCGGGTTCGTGGCGGCCTGCGCCACCTCCACCGTGGTCAGTGGCGGCTCGCCCTGCTCGGCGCTGCCGGTGCCCCGCTCGCCGGTGGCCATGACCGCCACCGTGCGGCCGTCGACCACCCGCCGGGCAATCACCTCGTGCACCTGCCAGTCGACGTCGCCGGTCTCGGCGTAGCGGGCATACTCGCTGCCCGCCCGGGTCCGGTCCGGCAGCGCGCAGGCGTCCGGCTCGGCCCGCACCGGCAGGCAGAGCCCGGCCGGCGCGTCGTAGATGGCGACCTCCACCAGCCCGCGCGGCTCCCCGTCCGGGCCGAGCACCGTGTACTGCCGCCAGCCGGCGCCGACGGCGGGCTCGCGCGGCACGATCCGGTAGCCCTTCGCGTCGACCGGCGGGGCCAGCACGCTCAGCACCAGGTCGAGCACCGCGGACGGGCGCGGCTGGGGCACGGGCACCGCGGCGGCCGAGCGGGGCTTCGGGCCGGGCAGCAGGACGGTGGTCAGCGCGTACCCGAGCAGCACGACCAGCGCCACCGCGACCAGCCCGGCCAGCACCACGCCGCGGGCGCGCTTGCGGCGCAGCCGGTCGGCGCGCCGGCTGATGTCGGGAACGGCGTCCTCGGGCGGCGGCTCGCTCTCGCAGGCGCGTTCCAGCACCTCGGTGAGCAGCGCGCTCATCGCACACCCACCAGCAGCCCCGCGAACGCGCCCAGGCCCTCCGCCTCGAACGCGAGCACCCGGCTGTCGTCGATGTCGAGGGCGTCCGCGGTCTCGTCGATGGCCAGCCCGCAGAAGTGCCGCAGCACCAGCACGGCACGGCAGCGCGGGGAGAGGCCGTGCAGCGCGTCCAGCACCAGCACGGTGTGCACGGAGGCGCCGACCGGCGGGGCCGCGGCCGCGGTGGGCGCGATGGCGAGCTGCTGCCGCCCACCGCCGGAGCTGTTCGCGGACGCGGCGCCGGCGCCGACCGGCACCGGCTGCTCCGGGGCCACGAACACGTGCTCCCGGCGGCCGCGGGGCTTCTTGAAGGCCGCCATCAGGTCGGCGTACGCCCACAGGTCCGGCTCGGTGATGTCCGGGTCGGCGAGCACCCGCGCCAGGGTGGTACGGGCGAGGTCGTCGGCCAGCGCCCAGTCGCCACACATCAGGAACGCGGCACGGCGCAGCTGGATGTACCGCTCCAGAACGTACGCGTCGGACATAAGCCTCTTTATAGGCCACAGTCCCCGGTCGCCGACGCGGAACGGCCTCACGTGCTGCTAACGGTGACCTCCACCAGCCGGACCAGGTCGTCCAGGTCGGCATCGAACTCCGCCGCCGCGTCGTCGTGGACGGCCTCCTCGTCGGCGGGCAGTCCCCCGGTCACCTCGCCGACGGTGTAGCCGAGCAGGAACGCGCAGATCATCCGGGTCAGCCGCGGCACCTGCTCCGCCGGCACGCCCGCGTCGTGCAGGCAGCTCCGCAGCGCGGCGGTCAGCCAGGACGCGGAGGCGCCGGCCGAGCGGCGGTTCAGCAGCAACGGGTACGCGCCGGGATGCGCGCGGGACAGCGCCCGGACCGCTCGGCCCAGGGCACACAGCCGCTGCCGCCAGTCGATGCCGGCCGGGTCCTCGCCGTACCCGGTGCCGAGCTCCAGATGCAGCAGATCGACCAGGCCGTCGAGCAGGGCGTCCTTGCCCCCGACGTACGGATAGAGGGCCATGGAGGTGAGTCCGACCCGTTCGGCGACGGCCCGCATCGACATGGCCGCCAGCCCTTGCTCGTCGACGAGCGCCAGGGCCTGGTCGAGAATGAGTCGTCTCTTGTCGTCCACGGAACCACCGTGTCGAGCGCGGCCGGCGGATGGGACGGAACGAGCCCGCCACACCGCCGCCAGTCACCCGCGCGGGTGAGCAGGGCCGTGGCTCAGCACCAGCGGCCGGGCGGACGGCCCCGGCTCACGGCTCGGCGCCGGGGGCGAACCGCGCCGTGCAGGTGGGCGCCGGCCCAGCCGCGCAGCTCGGTGCGGCAGCCGACCCGGTGCGGGACGTCGCCGACCGGCTCCTCGGTGGCCGGGGGGAACGGCTCCTCCGCGGCGGCCTGCTCCGCGTCGGCATACAGCTGGTTGTCCTCGCGTTCCGTCATCCCTGCCTCCTCTCCTGCCCGTCGTCCGAACTACCGGGTCTCATCGGCACCGCGGGGCTCCGCATTAATACGCGAGCGGTGTTACGACGACACCCTGCCAGGTCACCGACCGGAATCGCGGTGAAGGCTCACCGCTATTACGGACAAATAACCCAAAAGTTACATGCGAAAGACGCTCAGCAACCGCGCGGAACGGTACAACCCCCGGGGCCGTGACGGCTACGGAAAAGGCCGCACGCGACACTCCGGCGCCCGGCCGGCGGCGCGGTCGTGACAGGCTGGCCGGGTGGCAGCCGAGACAAAACCCGGGGGTACGCCCAAACGCCCCCCGCTGGCCGCCACCCTGCGCCGGGTCGAGCGCCGCGCCGGGGCCCTGGCCAGCGCCAGCGTGGCCCGGATGGACGAGACCCTGCCGTGGTTCCGGGCGCTCCCCGCCGACCAGCGCTCCTGGGTCATGCTGGTGGCCCAGGCCGGCGTCCGGTCACTGGTCGAGTGGCTGCGCTCCGGCGGCACCGCGGCCGGCACCCAGGAGATCTCCGACGAGGTCTTCGCCGCCGCCCCGCGCGCGCTGGCCCGCTCGATCACGCTGACCCAGACCGTCGCCCTCATCAAGGTCACCATCGACGTGGCCGAGGCCGAGGTCACCAGCCTGGCCGCGGCCGGCGAGGAGGAGGCCCTCGCGACGGCCATCCTCAAGTTCTCCCGGGAGATCGCCTTCTCGGCGGCCCGGGTGTACGCCCGCGCCGCCGAGTCCCGCGGCGCCTGGGACGCCCGGCTCCAGGCGCTGCTGGTCGACGCGCTGCTGCGCGGCGACTCCTCCGACGTGCTGGCCAGCCGCGCCGGCGCGCTGGGCTGGGCGGACGCCCCGCCGGTCGCGGTCGTGGTCGGCCGCTCCCCCGGCGGGGACATCACCGCGGTGCTGCACGCGGTCTACCGCGCCGCCCGCCGGGCCCGGGTCGAGGTCATCGGCGGCGTGCACGGCGACCGGCTGGTGGTCGTGCTCGGCGGGGCCACCGACCCGCTGGCCGCGGCCGGGCACCTGGCGGCGAGCTTCGGCGAGGGCCCGATCGTGGTGGGCCCGGCCGTGCCGTCGCTGGACCAGGCCACCGAGTCGGCCCGGGCGGCGCTGGCCGGCTTCCGGGCGGCCCGCGCCTGGCCCGGCGCACCGACCCCGGTGGGCGCCGACGACCTGCTGCCGGAACGCGCGCTGGCCGGTGACTCCGAGGCCCGGCGGGCCCTGCGGCACGACGTGTACGGCGCCCTGTCCCGGGCCGGCGGCGGGCTGCTCGAGACGCTGGACGCGTTCTTCGCCGCCGGCGGCGTGCTGGAGAGCGCCGCCCGGGAGCTGTTCGTGCACCCCAACACCGTGCGGTACCGGCTCAAGCGGGTGACCGAGGTGACCGGCCTGTCCCCGCTGGACGGGCGGGACGCGTTCGCGCTGCGGATGGCGCTGACCATCGGGCGGCTCGATCCTGCGAGCTAAATCACCGCCCGGGGCAGGGCCGGCGCCACGGTCATCTCGGCCGAGCAGAGCCCCGATATCATGCCCAATCTGGACGAAACGCGGGGGTGTTTGTAGGAAAGCTACAACACCGGTCGTAGGGTTTGGTCCCGTGCGGCAACCCCGGAACCCGTCCCCATCCGGGAGAGTCAACTCCGTGCTCGCCGTACTCTCGCCCGGCCAGGGCTCCCAGAAGCCCGGCTTCCTCTCCGGATGGCTCGACCTGCCCGGCGCCGAGGCCCGGCTGACGTGGTGGTCCGCCCTCGCCGGCGTGGACCTGATCCACCTCGGCACCGCCGCCGGCGCCGACGAGATCAAGGACACCGCGCGCACCCAGCCGCTGCTCGTCGCCGCCGCCCTGCTCGCCGCCGAGCACCTGCCGATGTACGACGTCGCCCTGGTCGCCGGGCACAGCGTCGGCGAGCTCGGCGCCGCCGCCCTCGCCGGGGTGCTGCCCGCCGAGGCCGCCATCATGCTCGCCGGGGTCCGCGGTCGCGAGATGGCCGCCGCCTGCGCGCTGGAGTCCACCGGCATGAGCGCCGTGCTGGGCGGCGACGCCGACGAGGTGATCGCCGCGATCGAGCGCCACGGGCTCTACCCGGCCAACCGCAACGGCGCCGGTCAGATCGTCGCGGCCGGCGCGCTGGACGGGCTGGCCAAGTTCGCCGCCGAGCCGCCGGCCCGGGCCCGGGTCATCGCGCTCCAGGTCGCCGGCGCGTTCCACACCCCGTACATGGCGCCGGCCGAGCAGGCCCTCGGCGCCGTCGCGGGCGGCGTCACCGTCGCCGACCCGGCGCGCATCCTGCTGTCGAATCTGGACGGCGCCGCGGTCGTCCACGGCCGCGAGCTGCTCCAGCGCCTGGTCCGCCAGGTCACCGCCCCGGTCCGCTGGGACCTGGTCATGCGCAACCTGCGCGACCTGGGCGTCACCGGCATCATCGAGCTGCCCCCGGCCGGCACCCTGGCCGGGCTGGTCAAGCGCGAGCTCAAGGGCGACAACGCCCCCGAGATCGTCACCCTCAACACCCCCGCCGACCTGCCCGCGGCCCGCGACCTGATCGCCCGGCACGGCACCGTGCCGACCCACGAGCCGAGCCCGTTGTTCCGGGTGGTGGTGGCGCCGAGCGCGGGCCTGTTCCAGCCCGCCGCGGGCCTCGCCGAGGGCGCCGACGTGCGCACCGGTCAGACCGTCGGCCAGGTGCTCACCCGGCAGGGCCCGGTCGCCGTCACCGCGCACGCGGCCGGTCTGCTGACCGAGTGGCTGGCCCATCACGACGACCCGGTGGCCCCCGGCCAGCCGGTGGCCCGCATCGGTGGGCAACAGCAGTGACCGTGTCCGTCGCGATCGAAGGAGCAACACGATGACCGCGGGTTCCCGCATCGTCGCGATGGGGCACTACCAGCCCTCGCGCATTGTCACCAACGACGATCTCGCCAAGATCGTCGACACCAACGACGCGTGGATCAGGGACCGGGTCGGCATCGCCGAGCGCCGCGTCGCGGACGCCGAGTCGGTCGCCGACATGGCCACCTTCGCCGCGGAGAAGGCCCTGGCCGGCTCCGGGCTCGGCGCCGCCGACATCGACATGGTCGTCGTGGCCACCTGCTCCTCCGTCGACCGCTGCCCGAACGTGGCCACCCGGGTCGCCGCCCGGCTGGGCATCCTCGCCCCGGCGGCGATGGACGTGAACTCCGCCTGCTCCGGCTTCTCCTACGCGCTGGGCACCGCCGACCATGCGATCCGGGCGGGTGCCAGCCGCAACGCCATCGTCATCGGCGCGGAGAAGCTCTCCGACGTCACCGACTGGACCGACCGCACCACCGCGGTGCTCTTCGGCGACGGGGCGGGCGCGGCGGTGGTCTCCGCGGTCCCCGACGGCGAGCAGGCCGGCGTCGGCCCGGTGCTCTGGGGCTCGGCCCCGGAGAAGGGCGACGTGCTGCGGATCGAGGGCTGGCAGCCGTACATCCAGCAGCAGGGCCAGGCCGTCTTCCGGTGGGCGACCACCGCGCTGGCACCGCTCGCGCTGCAGGCCTGCGAGCGGGCCGGGGTCCGCCCGGACGAGCTCGCCGCCTTCGTGCCGCACCAGGCCAACACCCGCATCATCGACGGCATCGTCAAGCGGCTGGGCCTGGGCCCGGATGTGGTCGTCGCCAAGGATCTGGTCGAATCCGGCAACACCTCAGCGGCCAGTGTGCCGTTGGCCCTGTCGAAGCTCATCGAGCGCCGGGAGGTGCCCTCGGGCGCCCCGGTCCTGCTCTTCGGCTTCGGCGGCGGCCTCACGTACGCGGGGCAGGTCATCCGCTGCCCGTAGGGCGGCGAAGGTCCGGTCCGCGAGTTTTCCCCACCATCGAGAGGAACCACCGAACATGGCAACCCGCGCTGAGATCACATCCGGCCTCGCCGAGATCCTCGAGGAGGTCGCCGGCGTGAACCCGGACGACGTCGCCGAGGAGAAGTCGTTCACCGACGACCTGGACGTCGACTCGCTGTCCATGGTCGAGGTCGTGGTGGCCGCCGAGGAGAAGTTCGGCGTCAAGATCCCCGACAACGAGGTCCAGAACCTCAAGACCGTCGGCGATGCCGTCACCTTCATCGAGGCGAACCACTGACATGAGCACTACAGACGTCGTCGTCACCGGGCTCGGCGCGACGACCCCGCTCGGCGGGGACGTCGCGTCCACCTGGGACGCCATGCTTGCCGGCCGCTCCGGGGTGAGTGCGCTCACCCAGGAGTGGGCCGCGCAGCTGCCCGTACGCATCGCCGCGTCGCTCGCCGTCGACCCCTCCGAGGTGCTCGACCGGATCAAGCTGCGCCGGCTCGACCGTTCCGAGGCGATCGCGCTGATCGCCGCCCACCAGGCCTGGGCCGACTCCGGCCTGAAGGACTCGGGCCTCGATCCGGAGCGCCTCGCGGTCAGCTTCGGCAGCGGGATAGGCGGCGCGCAGACCCTGCTCAACCAGGACGACATCCTGGAGGCCTCCGGGCCGCGCCGGGTCAGCCCGCACACCGTGCCGATGCTCATGCCCAACGGCCCCGCCGCCTGGGTCGGCCTCGAGCTCGGCGCCCAGGCCGGCGTCCACGCGATGGCCAGCGCCTGCGCGACCGGCGCCGAGGCACTCTCGCTCGGCCTGGACCTCATCCGGGCCGGCCGGGCCGACGTGGTCATGACCGGTGGCACCGAGGCGGTGATCCACCCGCTGCCGATCGCCGGGTTCGCCGCGATGCGGGCCATGTCGACCCGCAACGACGAGCCGGAGAAGGCGTCCCGGCCGTGGGACAAGGGCCGCGACGGCTTCGTGCTCGGCGAGGGCGCCGGCGCGCTGGTGCTCGAACGCGCCGACCACGCCATCGCCCGCGGCGCGACCATCTACGCCCGGCTGGCCGGCGCCGGCGTCACCTCGGACGGCTACGACATCGTCCAGCCGCACCCCCAGGGTGCCGGCGCGATCCGGGCCATCGCGAAGGCGCTGGCCGACGCGGGTGTCAGCAGGAGCGACATCAAACACGTCAACGCGCACGCCACGTCCACCCCGGTCGGCGACATGGCCGAGATCGCCGCCCTGCACGCGGCGATCGGCGACCACCCCGTCCTCACCTCGACCAAGTCGATGTCCGGGCACCTGCTCGGCGCGGCCGGGGCGCTGGAGTCGATCGCCACCATCCTGGCGATCCGGGACAGCGTGGTGCCGCCGACGATCAACCTGGACGACCCGGACGACGCCCTGTCGCTCGACGTCGCCGCGCACAAGGCCCGTCCGCTCGACATCCCGGCCGCGCTGAACAACTCGTTCGGCTTCGGAGGTCACAACGTCGCGCTGGTGTTCACCCGCGCGTGACCCGCACCGAGTAGGAGAACGCCGTGACCGCGACCTCCTCGCCGGCCGACCCGGCCGTCGCCGACAGCCGGGATCCGGAGGTGCGCCTGCGGGCGCTCTTCGACCGCGGCTCGCTGCGCCTGCTCGCGCCCGCCGACGACTCGGGC
Organism: Actinoplanes sp. NPDC049599; assembly: GCF_044465625.1. NCBI lineage: Bacteria > Bacillati > Actinomycetota > Actinomycetes > Micromonosporales > Micromonosporaceae > Actinoplanes > Actinoplanes sp. NPDC049599. Next base: position 2,243 of record NZ_JBITLX010000029.1, on the reverse strand, counting down.
GTGCTGTGGGCGCGGGGGGAGGTCGACGGCACGCCGGCGGTCGCCTTCGCCACCGACGCCACCCGGATGGGCGGCGCGATGGGCGCCGAGGGCTGCCGGCACGTGGTCGACGCGATCGACACGGCGGTCCGCGAACGGGTGCCGGTGCTCGGGCTCTGGCACTCCGGCGGGGCCCGCCTCGCCGAGGGCGTGGTCGCCCTGGACGCGGTCGGCCAGGTGTTCGCGGCCATGGTGCGCGCGTCAGGCCGGGTGCCACAGATCTCCGTGGTGCTCGGCCCGGCAGCCGGCGGCGCGGCCTACGGCCCCGCGCTGACCGACATCGTGATCATGAGCAAGGCGGGCCGGATCTTCGTGACCGGCCCCGAGGTGGTCCGCAGCGTCACCGGCGAACAGGTCGACATGGAACGCCTCGGCGGCCCGGAACCACACGGCCGCCGCTCCGGCGTCGTGCACATCACCACCAAGGACGACGAGAGCGCGCTGGCCGAGGCCCGCAAGCTCACCGTGCTGCTGGGCCGCCAGGGCCGCCTCACCCCGGCGGACGTGGCGATGGACACCGACCTGTCACAGAGCATGCCGGCCCAGTTCAACCGGGCCTACGACGTGAAGCCGGTGGTCCGCGCGCTGCTGGACGAGCCCGGCGTGGAACTGCACGCCAAATGGGCGCCGAACGTGTCAACGACGCTGGGCCGGTTCGGTGGCCGTACCGTCGGGGTGATCGCCAACAACCCGCTGCGGCTGGGCGGCTGCCTGGACGCGACCAGCGCGGAGAAGGCGGCCCGCTTCGTGCGCATGTGCGACTCGCTGGGCGTACCGCTGATCGTGCTCGTGGACGTGCCGGGTTACCTGCCGGGCCTGGGCCAGGAGTGGGACGGCGTGGTCCGGCGAGGGGCGAAGCTGCTGCACGCGTTCGCGGAGGCGGTGGTGCCCCGGGTGACGCTGGTGACGAGGAAGGCTTACGGGGGCGCGTACATCGCGATGAACTCCCGGTCGCTGGGGGCCACGGCGGTCTTCGCGTGGCCCACGGCCGAGGTGGCGGTGATGGGCGCAAGCGCAGCGGTGAACATCCTGCACCGGAAAAGGCTGGCAGCAGCGCCACAGGAGGAACGCGAGGCGGTCCGCGAGCTGCTGATCCAGCAGCAGCTGCAGACGGCTGGCGGGGTGAACAGGGCGCTGGAGATCGGCGTGGTGGACGCGGTGATCACCCCGGAGCAGAGCCGGCGACGGATCGCTGAGGCGTTGGCGGGGGCGCCGGCGGCTCGGGGGGCGCACGGGAATATCCCGCTCTGAGGGCGGGTGGGGGCGCTTGGTGCTCTCCGCCATTCGGCTCTGACGCCGCAGCTGGGCTTCCTGGACGGCCGGGTGAGAGCAGGCCACCTTTCCCGTGCCGCAGCCAGCGCGGCCCACTCCCGCCATGCGCGGCCCACCTCACCACAGCCAGGACCCCTGCGGCCCGATACCGGTGAGCGCGGCCCACCTCACCACAGCCCCGACCCCCGCGGCCCGATACCGATGAGCGCGGCCCACCTCACCACAGCCCCGACCCCCGCGGCCCGATACCGATGAGCGCGGCCCACCTCACCACACCGCAGCCCAGCACGGCCCAGACCCGCGGCCCGATCCCGGCAAGCGGTGGAGCCGCACAATTCGCTGGCCCCGGCCCAGGTCAGCCCGTGCGGCCCACCTTCCCTGCCGCTGTCAGTCGCCCGAATCAGAGCGGGGGCGGCCCTCGGCCGGCCCGGCGCGCTCCCAGACCTGGGTGGGCCGGCCCGGTGCGCGCGGCCCCCAACAGCCCGACGCGCCCCCTGACTCGGGGTGTGCCGATCACGCTGACGCCGGCTGTCCGTCCTCACGCGTTGTCCTCCACACGAACCAGGGCGGGCGGGCCCGGACGGGGGCAGCCCCTCGGCGAGGCGTCACCACCGCCTCGGCCGTCATCTCCACCGGCAGGATGCCCTGCCCGGTGCGGCACGTAACGCGGCATTCCCTCTCTTCGCCACCTGCCGTCTGCCGCGGCGCCTGGCCCCCCACGTTCCCGGAACCAGCACAGAGCCCAGGCCCGGCCGAGCGCAAACCCCGGGCCAAGCGCGACCCGGCCGAGCGTCAACCCCGGCCAGGCGCGACCCAGGCCAAGCACGACCGCCGACCTAGGTCGTGTTTAGAAAGTGTCATAGCCACTCGTTGATTGCGGCGATCTGGACGGTGGCCTCGTACCGGACGGCGAGTTTGTCGTAGCGGGTGGC
>NZ_JBITLX010000028.1:0-119685 GCF_044465625.1 Actinoplanes sp. NPDC049599 | reverse complement strand
TTGGTCGCCTTCATGTCGGTCAGGCACTTGACCAGACCCTCACCCTGCAACTTGCCCACCGCCACGTTGTCGAACGACACGTAGTAGTTCGCCCCACCGTTGAGCGTCAACCGGTCGTAGTCGATCGTCGCGATACCAGCAGCCTTCGCCTTGTCCAGCACCGCCTTACCGGTACCCGAGTCCAGGTTCACGATCATCAGCACCTTCACACCGCTGGAGATCATGCCGTCCGCGATCGTCTGGAACTGGCTCTTGTCACCCTGGGCGTTCTGGATGTCCACCGACACCCCGGCCGCGTCGAACGCCGCCTTCAGGAACTTGGGGTCGTCGGAACCCCACCGCTGGGAGCTGGCAGTGTCCGGCAGGATGACGCCCACCTTGCCGACGGACGCGGCGCCGGTGCTGCTGTCGGAGTCGCTGCCGCTGTCGTCACCGCACGCAGCCATGCTGCCGGTGGCCAGCAGGCCGACCGCGGCAAGGGCGAACATTCCCTTACGCATTCCTCGAGTCCCTTCGGATCAATCCGGGCCTTGCATCGGATTCCTGGTGCGCCGGGGTTGCTCGGGTGTCGGGCACCCGTGTCCCCGGCGCCGGGCGCGGCACCACGGGCCCGATCGTGAGATCCCCGCCCGCGTGACAGTCCGGCGAGCCGCCGGCGGCGTGCCGCCGAGCAGTCGCTGAAGTCGCCCCACGAGATGACGCTAGGTCACGCTGAGGGTCCCATTTGCCGGTTCTCGGGAGAAAGGTCCCTGACGAGTAGTAACGGTGTCGTAACGGAGGGCTCAGGACCTGATCGTGGCGGTGCTGGCCCCGGTGAGCCTGATCAGGTCGGCCGGCGCCAGCGACACCTGCAGGCCGCGGCGCCCGGCGGAGACGTACATCCGGTCCAGCGTCAGCGCCGAGTCGTCGACCACCGTGGGGAGCCGCCTGCGCTGGCCCAGCGGGCTGATGCCGCCGCGGACGTAGCCGCTGCTGCGCTCGGCGGCGGCCCGGTCCGCCAGCGCGGCCCGCTTGCCGCCGGCCGCGGCGGCCAGCGCCTTGAGATCAAGATCGCCGGTCACCGGTACGACCGCCACGGTCAGGCCGCCGTCCACCTCGGCGATCAGGGTCTTGAAGAGCTGGGCCGGTGCGACCCCGAGGGCCACGGCGACCAGGGCGCCGTAGTTCGGGGCGTCCGGCGAGACCTCGTACGGGTGCAGCTCGTGCGCCACCCGCTGCGCCGTCAGCAGCACGATGGCCGGGGTGCTCTTCGCCACGGCGACGAGGTTATCGGCAGAGCAGGACCGTCGGAGTCCCGGCCACCCGGGTCAGCACGAGCGACGCCCCCGCGCTGCCGCTGAGGCGCAGATCACGGCGCAGCTGCTCGGGCTCCAGCGCCGAACCGCGCTTACGGATCTCCAGGCGCCCGATGCCCCGGTCGCGCAGCAGGGTCCGCAGCCGCTTGAGCGAGAACGGCAGCACGTCGGTGATCTCCAGCCGCCGGCCGAAGGGGGTGTCGACCGGGGCGTCGGTGTACACGTACGCGATCTCCGGGTCGGCGATCCGGCCACCGATGACCGCGGCGAACTCGGCGACCAGGTGCGAGCGGACCACGGCCGGGTCCGGGTCGTACAGGAAGGCGCCGACCTCGCCGACCGGCGCGGCCTCGACGCCGGAGCCGGTCAGCTCGCGGCCGGCGGGCAAGAGGATCGCCCGGCGCGGAAATTCCGCGAGCGGGCCGCACCAGAACGCCGCCTCGACCAGGTCGCCGTCGACGCTCACCCACTCGCCCTCGGCGCCCGGCGGCAGCAGCGCGTGGTCGATGCCCGGGGCCAGCTTCAGCACCGTGCGGGGAACCCGGGCGGGCAGCGCACCGATGAAGTCCCAGGACGGCGACCAGGAGCGCGGGTCCATCACCCGGCCCCGGCCGGCCCGGCGGCGCGCCGGATCGGCGAAGACCGCGTCGAACTGCTCCACCGGCACGGTCGTGGCGTCCGCGCAGGTCACGGTGACGAGCCCGGCGAGCCCGGCGGCCTCGGCGTTGGCGGCGGCCAGCGCGGCGGTGAGCGGATCCGCGTCGACCGCGTGCACCCGGATGCCCCGGCGGGCCGCGGCCAGCGCGTCCGAGCCCAGCCCGCACCCCAGGTCGGCCAGGCTGCGCACGCCCGCGGCGGCCAGCCGGGCGGCCCGGCGGTCGGCGACCACCGCCCGGGTGGCCTGCTCGAGCCCCGCCCGGGTGAACATCATCGTGTCGGCGGCGGCGCCGAACTTGCCCACCGCCCGGCGGCGCAGGTCGGCCTGGGTGAGGGCGGCGGAGGCCAGCTCGGGGGCGATCCCGCGGGCGCGCAGGGCGGTGGCCGCGGCCAGCGGCTCGCCGTCGGCGACGTCGGCGGCGGCCGCCAGGGCGGCAGACCCTTCGGCGGTACGCAGGGCAGCGAGCAGTTCGAGGTCCACGGCGAGTCATTCTGCTAGGAGGTGACGTGCTGGCACTCTGGTTGACGGAGTGCTAGTTCCGGCATAATCTCCGATTAGCACTCTCAACCTGAGGGTGCCAGCGCGCGCCCCATCCGGGATGCGCGCAAGCACCAGGCGGACCGGCACCCGCGACGACGGCCCCGCCCGGTGGCATGAGGCATCAGCCCGGCCTGTCCACTGGCCGGCGACAACACCTGTACCCAGGAGGGTATGCCCGTGACTACCGCGACAAAGGTTGCGATCAAGCCGCTCGAGGACCGCATCGTGGTCCAGGCGAACGAGGCCGAGACCACGACGGCGTCGGGCATCGTGATTCCCGACACCGCCAAGGAGAAGCCGCAGGAGGGCACCGTCCTCGCCGTCGGCCCCGGCCGGATCGACGACAAGGGCAACCGCGTTCCGATCGACGTGCAGGTCGGCGACACCGTTCTGTACTCGAAGTACGGCGGCACCGAGGTCAAGTACGCCGGCGAGGAGTACCTGGTGCTCTCCGCCCGCGACGTCCTCGCGGTCATCGAGAAGTAGACCTAACCGACAGTGCTGACCGCCCTGGCCCGGCTCTCCGGTCCAGGGCGCCGGTGCGTTGAAGGGACCATATATGGCGAAGATCCTCAGTTTCTCTGACGACGCCCGGCACCTGCTGGAGCACGGCGTCAACACGCTCGCCGACACGGTCAAGGTCACCCTCGGGCCGCGCGGCCGCAACGTCGTCCTCGACAAGAAGTTCGGCGCGCCGACGATCACCAACGACGGTGTCACCATCGCCAAGGAGATCGAGCTCTCCGACCCGTACGAGAACCTCGGTGCGCAGCTGGTCAAGGAGGTGGCGACCAAGACCAACGACGTCGCCGGCGACGGGACCACCACGGCCACCGTGCTCGCCCAGGCGCTGGTCAAGGAAGGCCTGCGCAACGTGACCGCGGGCGCCAACCCGATCGCGCTCAAGCGCGGCATGGACCTGGCCGCCGAGGCCGTGTCCAAGGCCCTGCTGGAGAAGGCCGTCGAGGTCGGCGACCACAAGGCGATCGCCAACGTCGCCACCATCTCCGCCCAGGACGCCACCATCGGCGAGCTCATCGCCGAGGCGATGGACCGGGTCGGCCGCGACGGGGTCATCACCGTCGAGGAGGGCTCCGCGCTCAGCACCGAGCTCGACGTGACCGAGGGTCTGCAGTTCGACAAGGGCTTCATCTCCCCGAACTTCGTGACCGACGCCGAGTCGCAGGAAGCCGTCCTGGAGGACGCGCACATCCTGATCACGACGCAGAAGATCTCCAGCGTCGAGGAGATGCTGCCGCTGCTGGAGAAGGTCCTGCAGGGTGGCAAGCCGCTGCTCATCGTGGCCGAGGACGTCGACGGCCAGGCGCTGAGCACCCTCGTGGTGAACGCCCTGCGCAAGACCTTCAAGGTCGCCGCCGTGAAGGCCCCCGGCTTCGGGGACCGCCGCAAGGCGATGCTGCAGGACCTGGCGATCGCGACCGGTGGCGAGCTCATCGCCCCCGAGCTCGGCTACAAGCTCGACCAGGTCACCCTCGACATGCTGGGCACCGCCCGGCGCGTCGTGGTGGACAAGGAGAACACGACCATCGTCGACGGTGGCGGCCGCAAGGCCGAGATCGACGACCGGGTCGCGCAGATCCGCAAGGAGATCGAGGCCTCGGACTCCGACTGGGACCGCGAGAAGCTCTCGGAGCGGCTCGCGAAGCTCTCCGGTGGCATCGCCGTCATCAAGGTCGGCGCCGCGACCGAGGTCGAGATGAAGGAGCGCAAGCACCGCATCGAGGACGCCATCGCGGCGACCAAGGCCGCGGTCGAGGAGGGCACCGTCCCCGGCGGCGGCGCCGCCCTGGCGCAGGTCGCCTCGGTGCTCGACGGCGACCTCGGCCTGGTCGGCGAGGAGGCGATCGGCGTACGGATCGTCCGCAAGTCGCTGGTCGAGCCGCTGCGCTGGATCGCCCAGAACGCCGGCCACGACGGTTACGTCGTGGTGGGCAAGTCGGCCGAGCTCGGCTGGGGCCACGGCCTCAACGCGGAGACCGACGAGTACGTCGACCTGGTCGCGGCCGGCATCATCGACCCGGTGAAGGTGACCCGCAACGCGGTCTCCAACGCCGTCTCGATCGCCGCGCTGCTGCTCACCACGGAGAGCCTCGTGGTGGAGAAGCCGGCCGAGCAGGAGCCGGCCGCCGGCGGTGGCCACGGCCACAGCCACGGCGGTCACGGACACCAGCACGGCCCGGGTTTCTGATTCGGCAGAGTAAAAAGGGCGCGTCGCGATCAGCGGCGCGCCCTTTGTCGTGTGTGATGCGGGATTCGGGGGAAAGAGGCGCGGATGATCGTCGTGGTGGAGGGGCCGACCGCGGCCGGAAAGACGTCGTGGTGCCGGCGCTACATCGGCCGCTACGTCGCCGAGTACGCCACGACCGGCCGGGAACCCACCGACGCGGTGGCCCTGGCCCGGCACTGGGCCCGGGTCAGCATGCAGCGGTGGGCCGAGGCGGTCGACCTGGAACGCACCGACGGGGTGGCATTCTGTGACACCGACCCGGTGAAGCTGCACTACGCCTGGGGAATGGCGGCCCTCGGCCTGGCCCCGCGGGCCCAGTTCGACCGGGAGCTGACGGTGACCCGGGAGGCCTTCCGCGCCGGACGGCTGGGCTTCGCCGACGCGGTGCTGGTGGGCCTGCCGGAGGTGGAGACCCTGCAACGCCGCCGCGACGGCGACGGCACCCGGCGGCGGCGCAACTTCGCCGCGCACGTCCAGCTCCGGGAGCCGCTGCAGCAGTGGTACGCGGCGCTGGACCGGCTGGACCCGGGACGGGTGATCTGGGAGCTGCCGGCTGATGGCGTGCTGAAGCTGCCGGAGCCACGGGGGGAGCGGTGCTCGGTGGATCTGCTCGACGAGCTGGTGGCTGCGCTGCCGCCGCTGCGCCCGACCGTCGTCGAGCCGGCACGGCCGGTGGTCGGCTAGCGCTTCCGCCCTGCCCATGCGTTCTTCCGCCGGGTCGATGGTCTGTTTTGTCGCCGAGCCGGAGCGGCCGGACGTCATCGAAACGTAAGACCTGTCGCCGGGGTGCGTCCGGTTCCCGGGTGCAGGATGGAGAGGTGAAACTCTCCCAGCGGGCCGCGCTGGCCGGCCTCGCCGCGGCCGGGGTCGCCCTCGGCGTCGCCGAGATCGTCGCCGTCCTCACCGGCCCGCTCTCCTCGCCGCTGTTCGCGGTCGGCGGCGTGGTGGTCAACAACGTGCCCGCGCCGGTCAAGGACGCGGGCATCGCGATCTTCGGCACTCACGACAAGACCGCTTTGATCACTGGCACGGCGATCCTGCTGGCCTGTTACGCGGCGTTGCTGGGGGTGCTCGCGCTGCGCAGCCGGGCGGCGGCGCCAGTGGGCATCGCGGCGTTCGCGGTGATCGGCGTGACGGCGGCGGTGACGCGGAACGACGCGGGTGTCGCGGCGGCGTTGCCGACGGTGGTCGGTGCGGTCGCGGCGTTCTTCGCGCTCCGTCATCTCCTGCGCGCGGCGGTCGAGGCGGAGCCTGCGCCCGTGGGCGGGGTACGGCCCGCTTCTGTGGGCGGGGTAGGGCCCGCTTCTGTGGGCGGGGTAGGGCCCGCTCTTGCGGGCGGGGTCGCGCCCGCGGGCGCCGAGGCGTCCGGGTCTGCGTCTGCGTCTCCCTCTGCGTCTGTGGATCGGATCGGGTCCTTGTCTGCGGAAGGGGTTGGTGCTGCTTCTGCCGCCGGGGTTGGATCCGGATCAGGGGCGGGTTCCGGGGCCGGTGATGGTTCTGCCGGCGGCGTCGTGACGGTTCCGGCCGATGCCCGGCCGGCGGTCTCTCCGAGCGCTTACCGGGAGGGCGGGCGCCGGCGGTTTCTTGTCGGGCTCGGCGCCGCGGCCGGGGTCGCGGCCGTCGGCGGTTTCGGCGGGCGGCTGCTGACCTCCCGCCGGGCCGTGACCGCTGCCCGCAACGCCGTGGTGTTGCCGCCCGCCGCGCCGGCCGTTCCCGTTCCCGCCGGCGCCCAGGTCGACGGCGCGGTTCCCTACGTCACCTCGAACGCCGACTTCTACCGGATCGACACCGCGCTGTATCCGCCGCAGGTCGACCCGGCGAGCTGGGAGCTGCGGATCCACGGAATGGTGCGCAACCCGATCACCATCACCTGGGAGCAACTGCTGCAGCGGCCGATGGTGCAGCGATACGTCACCCTGGCCTGCGTCTCCAACGAGGTCGGCGGTGACCTGATCGGCAACGCGCTCTGGCTGGGCACGCCGATCAAGGACCTGCTCGACGAGGCGCAGCCGCTGCCCGACGCCGACCAGGTGGTGCAGCGCTCGACCGACGGCTGGACCTGCGGCACCCCCACCGCGGTGCTGCGCGACGGGCGGGACGCGCTGCTCGCGATCGGGATGAACGGCGAGCCGCTGCCGGTGCTGCACGGCTTCCCGGTGCGCATGGTCGTTCCCGGTCTTTACGGCTACGTCTCCGCCTGCAAGTGGATCACCGAGATCGAACTGACCCGGTTCTCCGACTACGACGCGTACTGGGTGCCGCGGGGGTGGTCCGCGCTCGGGCCGATCAAGACCGAGTCCCGCATCGACACCCCGCGCGACGGCGCCAAGCGCAAGGCGGGCCAGGTCACGGTGGCCGGGGTGGCCTGGGCGCAGCACCGGGGCATCACCAAGGTCGAGGTTCAGGTCGACAATGGCCCGTGGGCGCCGGCGACGCTCGCGCCGGTCGTCTCCCTCGACACGTGGGTGCAATGGTCGTATTCGTGGCCGGCGACCGCGGGGGAGCACACCCTGCGGGTGCGCGCCACCGACAAGGATGGTCAGACCCAGACCAGCACGCCCGCCCCGCCGGCGCCGGACGGTGCCACGGGATGGCATTCCGTGCAGGTCACGGTGGACTGAATCACGTCACGCGAAAGCCGCACTTCCCGTCCGACGACAGCGGCAAGTTCGCTCATACGGTGGCTTGCATGTCCACCAACGCGGCTCAACCGCCGCTGAACACACCGAAGCGGCTCCCCGCAGGGAACCGCTTCGGCACATGTGTGGTGATGCCGCGCTTCGTCCGGCGTCAGGCCGCCGGTGCTTGCCGTTGTGCAGGCACCGTCGACTTGTGGGGCCGGCCGAGGCGGGCTTCGAGCCGGGCCAGGTCGACGCGCCCGTGAGTCCGATCGGCAAGGTCCTCCCAGCCGACTGCGAGCAGCCGCAGCCGCTCCGCTTCGCTGAAACCTCCCCAGACGCCGTACGGCTCACGGACCGCCAGCGCGTGAGCAGCGCATTCCGCCCGGACCGGGCAGGCTCCGCACATCGTCTTGGCCTTCGCCTCACGACGATTGCGGGACGAGCCACGCTCACCGTCCGGGTGGAAGAACTGGGCGCTGTCACGCCCTCTGCACAGGCCGAGTCGCTGCCAGTCCCACAGGTCGGCGATGGGCCCGGGCAGTCTACGTACGTTCGACATCAACACCCTCCTCCCGCGCGGCACCGCGGAGTGTTGTCATGAGGGGCCTGGCTCAGGCCTGCCGCCGGTGTACCCAGGGGCAAGCCCGATCACACACGACTCGTCGATGTCTTCGTCAGCCGTATCCCATCGGTGCCACAAGCTGTGCCGATGTTTCCTATTTTTTCCATCTAAAGCGCGTAATGCTGCGGCCGTTGCGTGATCTCCTCTGAGAGAGAAGGAGGATCACTGTGCGTACCGTCCTCGTGTGCGTCCGAACCCCACTTGCGGCCCAGACCGTCGCCTCTACCGCGGCCCGGCTCGGCATGACCGGGGTCGTGCGGACGGCGGTCAGCGAGACCGAGGCCATGATCCGACTGGCTGAAAGGCCGGCCGAGGTTGTCCTGGCTGACACCGCCGTGACCCGTCCCGACAGCGTCGGTTTCACCCGCCGCGTCCTCGCCCGTGCCCCACAGGCACAGGTCGTCCTCTTCGGCGCCGAAGACCCCCGGGTCGCCGCTGCCGCCGTCGCCGCCGGCGCCCGTGGAGTCATCCGCGGCGTCGAGCATGATCTGGTCAGTGTCGTCGCCAAGGCGTTGCTGCTCCTGCTGCTGCCGGTGCGGCCGCAGGGCATGCCGATCAACGGCGCGAACGCCCAACCGGCAACGGTCGGTGGCGCCGGGCGCAACAACAACTCGGCAACGGCCCGCGGCCTGCACCGCGACGGGCTGGCCATGGCCGGCACGCCGAACGCGGCCGGCATGCCGGCGATGCTGCCGAACTCACCGATGGTCCCGGCCCAGCGCGGCGACGGGTCGGACATCGACCCGGCGACCGGGCGCCCGATGGTCTGGCCGGGCAACGACACCGGCCGAACCGACGGCGCCACGGGCCGGCGGCTCACGCTCACCGAGCGCGAACTGCAGGTCCTGCGAGGCATGGCCGACGGCAAGAGCAACGCGGAGATCGGCCGCGAACTCTTCGTCTCGGAAGACACGGTCAAGACCCACGCCCGCCGCCTCTTCCGCAAACTGGGCGCCCGCGACCGAGCGCACGCGGTAGCCGCCGGCTTCCGCGCCGGCCTGGTCGCCTGACCGGAACCGACAACGAAACGGCACAATCCGCGCGTGGTGCGCGTGGTGCGCGTGGTGCGCGTGGTGCGCGTGGTGCGCGTGGTGCGCGTGGTGCGCGTGGTGCGGGCGGGTGTGTATGAGGCGCATGCGCTACGTGGTGCGTGCGTTGCGCGTGGTGCCTGCGGGGTTCATGTGACGCATGCGCCGCGTGCGGCGCCAGCGCGGGTGCATGCGACTTGTGCGCTCCGCGTTGGTGCGTGCGCTGCGTGCGCTGACCGCAGTGCGCGTGGTGAGTCACCGGAGCCTGACGCACGTGCGCGTGACGCCAGTGAGGCACCGGACGTGCGTTGTGCCCGCGGAGCAGGCGGTGCTTCCGGCTGCGGTACAGATGATCGTGCGGTGCGCGTGAGGCGTGGTGCGGGTCATGCCGCGGTGTGCGTGATACGCGAAGGGCGACAAACACGGCCAGCCGCCCACCGGCCACGCCAACCCACCCTGCGAACTTCAGCCGACCGAGCCCGGCACCAGACATCTATCGGAACCAACAGCTTGAGGGCGGACTCGTTCAGCTCTGCTCGTCGTCGGTGCCCTCGGTGAGGGTGTCGTGCACACCGTCCGCATACCCGCGCGCGTATTCCCACGTCACGTAGTGGTCCGGGTCCGGGTCGTAGGCCGGCTCGTGCACCCGGGGCCGCCCGTTGCTCAGCAGATGGCGCAGGTTTCCCCGCAGCAGATCCCAGTCGAAGTAGTGCGGTTCGTGGCAGTCCTCACACTCGATCACCAGGCCACGGATCCCCGTCGGACTCAGCAGCGCCTGGTAGATCTCCAGGTCGGAGAGGTCCTCAAGAACGTCCTGCCGCTCGGCCTCGGTCAGCGGGTCGGTCTCGGCGTCCTCCGAGAGGTCGTCGAGTCCGGCGGCCGGGTCGGCGGGGTCGCCGTTGAACGGGTCGATCGGCTCTTCTTGCACGATGTCTACCGTACCCATGTCGGGGCACTGTGTGCTGGCCCGCACGCGCTGTCCGCCCGACAGATGCCCCTAGCTGGATGGGTAGGATGAAACACTCCGCCTCTTCGCTAGGGATGATCTGTGGATAACGAGTCCGCCCGCACGGTTCCGTTGGGTCTCACCTTCGACGACGTGCTCCTGCAGCCGGGCGAATCGGACGTCGTGCCGAGCCGCGTCAACACCATCACCCGGATGACCCGCAACGTCGAGCTGTCCATCCCGCTGCTCTCCAGCGCCATGGACACGGTCACCGAGGCGCGGATGGCGATCGCGATGGCCCGTCAGGGCGGCATCGGTGTGCTGCACCGCAACCTCTCGCTCGAGGATCAGGCTTCCCAGGTCGACCTCGTCAAGCGGTCCGAGTCCGGGATGATCACCAACCCGGTCACCTGCAGCCCCGACGACACCCTGCGTGAGGTCGACGCGCTCTGCGGCCGCTACCGCATCTCCGGCCTGCCGGTCGTCGACGCCGAGGGCGTACTGGTCGGCATCGTCACCAACCGTGACATGCGCTTCGTCACCGACCACAGCGTCAAGGTGCGTGAGGTCATGACGAAGATGCCGCTGATCTCCGCGCCGGTCGGCGTCAGCAAGGACGAGGCGCTGGCGCTGCTGCAGCGGCACAAGGTCGAGAAGCTGCCGCTGGTCGACGACTCCGGCCGGCTGCGCGGGCTGATCACGGTCAAGGACTTCACCAAGAGCGAGCAGTATCCGAACGCCGCCAAGGACCCGCAGGGCCGGCTCCGGGTCGCCGCCGCGGTCGGTGTCGGCGACGACGCCTACAAGCGGGCCCGGCTCCTGATCGACGCGGGCGTCGACGTGGTCATTGTGGACACCGCGCACGGTCACCAGCGTGCGGTGCTGGAGATGGTCGCGCGGCTCAAGAAGGACACCAGCACGGACATCGTGGGCGGCAACATCGCGACGTACGCGGGAGCCAAGGCCCTGGTCGAGGCCGGCGCCGACGCGGTCAAGGTGGGCGTGGGCCCCGGCGCGATCTGCACCACCCGGATCGTCGCGGGTGTCGGCGTGCCGCAGATCACCGCGGTGATGGAGGCCTCGCGGGCCTGCCGCCCGGCGGGGGTTCCGGTCATCGCCGACGGCGGCATCCAGTATTCGGGCGACATCGCCAAGGCGATCGTGGCCGGCGCCGACACCGTGATGCTCGGCGGGCTGCTGGCCGGTTCCGAGGAGAGCCCCGGCGACCTGATCTTCATCAACGGCAAGCAGTTCAAGACCTACCGCGGGATGGGCTCGCTGGGCGCCATGCAGTCCCGTGGCCAGGCGAAGTCGTACTCGAAGGACCGCTACTTCCAGCAGGACGTCACCGAGGACAAGCTGGTGCCGGAAGGCGTCGAGGGCCAGGTGCCGTACCGGGGTCCGCTCTCCCGGGTGGCCCACCAGCTGATCGGCGGGCTGCGCGCGGCGATGGGTTATGTCGGAGCCGAGACGATCCCGGACTTGCAGGACAAGGGCCAGCTCATCAGGATTACCGCTGCGGGTCTCAAGGAGAGCCACCCGCACGACATCCAGATGACCGTCGAGGCTCCCAACTACCACTCCCGTTAGAAGGATGATCCGACATGCGTGACGTGGTGGAAATCGGTCTCGGCAAGACCGCCCAGCGCGGGTACCACCTGGACGACATCGCGATCGTCCCGAGCCGGCGCACCCGCGACGTGGACGACGTGTCCACCGAGTGGAAGGTCGACGCGTACCCGTTCAAGATCCCCTGCGTCGCGCATCCGTCGGACGCCACGATGAGCCCGCACTCGGCGATCGCCCTGGGCCGCCTCGGCGGCCTGGGCGTGCTCAACGCCGAAGGCCTGTGGACCCGCTACGAGGACCCGACGAAGATCCTCGAGGAGCTCGCCGGGCTCGACGAGGAGGCGGACGCGACCAAGCGCCTGCAGGAGGTCTACTCGGAGCCGATCCGGCCGGAGCTGATCGCCGAGCGCGTCCGCACCATCCGCGAGGGCGGCGTCACGGTCGCCGTCCGGGTGTCACCGCAGCACACCCTCGCGCTGGCCCCGGTGATCCTCGACGCGGGCGTCGACCTGCTGGTCATCCAGGGCACGCTGGTCTCCGCCGAGCACGTGTCCACCACGGACGAGCCGCTCAACCTCAAGGAGTTCATCGCCGACCTGGACCTCCCGGTGATCGTCGGCGGCTGCACGGACTACAAGACCGCCCTGCACCTGATGCGCACCGGCGCGGCCGGCGTGATCGTCGGCATCGGCGCCGACGAGTGGTCCACAACGGACACGGTGCTCGGCATCCGCGTACCGATGGCAAGCGCGATCGCCGACGCGGCCGCCGCCCGCCGCGACTACCTGGACGAAACCGGCGGCCGCTACGTGCACCTGATCGCGGACGGCGGCATCCAGACCTCCGGCGACATCGCCAAGGCAATCGGCTGCGGCGCGGACGCGGTCATGCTGGGCGAGCCGCTGTCCTTGGCCGAGGGCGCCCCGGCCGGCGGCGCCTGGTGGCACTCGGCGGCAAGCCACCCGAAACTGCCCCGCGGCGGCTTCTGCATCGCCGGCGAGCCGGACGGCTCTCTCGAGGAGCTGCTCTACGGCCCGGCCCAGCGCCCGGACGGCCAGCTGAACCTCTTCGGCGGGCTGCGGCGCGCGATGGCCAAGTGTGGCTATCACGACGTCAAGGAATTCCAGAAGGTGTCGTTGGTCCTCGACCGCTGAGGATCAAAATCCAATTCCTGTCGTGCCTGGTTGCATGGTGCTGACCGTCGCTCCCGCCGAACGCGGGGTGGTTGCAGGGTGGGCTCGGGGCGCCCTTGCTGCCTTGCCGTAGGCCTGTGTCTCGTTGCACGGCCATTCTTGTGGCGCTGGGGCGCGCTGCGTCGCGTCGGCCGACGTCCGCTCTGTCACCGCTGCCCGGCCATGCCTCGCGCTGCGGTGGGTCTGCGGGGCGCCGGGATGCTCAGGTCGACGGTTGGTGGGTGGGTCGTCTTGGGGGTTTCTTTGGTGCGCGGCTTCGGGGGGCTTTCGCGTCGGGGACGTAACGTCGGTGCCGTGATGCACAGAGGGCGTATGCGCAGGGTGGGTGCCGCCGGTGCCGTGGTGATGGTGCTGGTTTCGGCGGGGTGTACCGGGGATGGGGATCCGGCGCCGGCGCCCTCGGTTTCGGTTGCGCCGCCAAGTTTTGCTCCGGGGGCCGGGGGAGCGGGTGATCCGTATTTTCCGACGTATGGCAATGGTGGGTATGACGTCGGGGGTTATGACCTCAAGCTGACCTATGCGCCGGCCTCCGGGCGGCTTGCGGGGACTGCGACCATCACGGCCACCGCCACCCAGGATCTGTCGGCGTTCAATCTGGACCTTGCGCATCTTGTCGCGAGCAAGGTGACGGTTGACGGGCAGGCCGCCACCAGCACGGCCGACGGGGATGAGCTGGTGGTCACCCCGGCGGCCGGGATCGTCAAGGGGCGGGCCTTCACCGTTGTTGTCGACTACGGCGGCAAGCCGCAGGCGCTCGACAACGAGACGCTGGGTGTCGGCGGGTGGCTGCGGACCGAGGACGGCGCTTTTGCCCTCGGGCAGCCCGAGTCCGCCAGCACCTGGTTCCCGGTCAACGACCATCCTTCCGACAAGGCCACCTTCGCGCTTTCGATGACCGTGCCGGACGGGCTTGAGGTGCTCAGCAACGGCGTGCCGGGTGAGCGGGTCACCGACGCCGGGAAGACCACCTGGCGGTGGGCCGAGAGCAAGCCGCTGGCCAGTTATCTCGCGTTTGTGGCGATCGGGCAGTACCGGGTGCGGACCGGCACGCACGACGGCAAGCCGATGATCATCGCTGTTCCGGACTCGCTTCCCGCCGACGGGCCGGCCGCCAAGTCGCTGGAGCGCACCGGTGAGGTTCAGGATTTCCTGGTGACCCAGTTCGGGCCGTATCCGTTCGACTCGTCCGGCGGGGTGGTGCTGGATGACGACCGGGTCAGCTATGCGCTGGAGACCCAGTCGCGGCCCGTGTACGGCAGCACCTTCTTCATCGGCCCGCCGAACGTCACGGTGGTCGCCCACGAGCTCGCGCACCAGTGGTACGGGGACAGCGTCGCCCTCGCCCGCTGGCAGGACATCTGGCTCAACGAGGGCTTCGCCACGTACGCGGAATGGCTCTGGCAGGAGCACGAGGGTGACCGGACCGCCCAGCAGTCCTTCGACCGGGTCTACTCGGGATTCAACTGGTCGGTGCCGACCGGCGACCCCGGCCCGCAGCGGCTCTTCGGCGACGCCGTCTACCAGCGCGGCGCCATGACGGTGCACGCCCTGCGCCGCACGATCGGTGATCCCGCGTTCTTCGCCCTGCTCAAGTCGTGGCCGGCCGAGCACCGCGACGGCAACGTCCGGACCGAGGACTTCGTCGCCGCCGCGGAACGGGCCGCCGGCAAGGATCTGGGTGACTTCTTCGAGGCGTGGCTCTTCGGCACGGAGAAGCCGCCGCTGCCCTGACCGTCCTATTTGTGCACGAGTTCGGGATGCTTGGCCAGGTACGCCGCCGGGTCGCCGTTCGCCACCGCGCGCAGGAAGCCGCGACCGGTCGCGTTGAGCTGCTCGCCGATGTAGCCGCCGCCGCTGTAGACGGCACCGCCGGGCAGGCCGACCATGGTCAGCTTGCCGGGGGCGAGGTTGCGCAGCGCGTACGCGTACTCGATCGGGGTGCGCTCCCCGCTGAAGACCAGGGTGTCGCCCAGCGCCGTCAGCACCGACTGCAGTTTGGCCTGGTCGGTCGCGAGACCGGCGTCCTCGGCCTTGGTCAGCAGCGCCTTGACGAGCTGGCGCTGGTGCCGCTGGCGGGTGTAGTCGCCGCCGGCCGTGTACCGCTGCCGGGCGTAGTCGATCGCCTGCCAGCCGACCAGCTCGCGGGTGCCGGGCAGGTAGGTGGCCTGCGGGCCGACGTATCCGCCGCCGCCCGAGCGCAGCGTGCGGGCCGTGCCGTCGGGGCGGCGGTGCTGGGAGACGACCTTCTGATCGATCTTGAGGGTGACCCCGCCGAGCGCGTCGGTCAGCTTGCTCAGGCCGTTGAAGGTGAGCACCGCGCCGGCGTCGAACTCCTTGATGCCGGTGTACTTCGAGATGGTCCGGGCGAGCAGTTCGTAGCCCTGCGCCACGTTCGGCTTGTCGGTGCCCCGGACCTTGGCGCCGTCGCTCATCGCCTCGGTGAGCTTGTGCCGGCCGCCGCCGTAGCCGTTCTTGGCGAACGCCGGCACGTCCACCCGCAGGTCCCGGGGCAGCGAGTAGAGGTAGCCGCGTTCCAGGCCGGCGTCGACGTGCAGCAGCATGATGGCGTCGGAGTGCGGCTGCCAGTCCGGGATGGACACCCGGGTGTCGACCCCGAGGATCAGCAGGTCGAGCGGGCCGGTGATGTCGGCGCCGGGGGACGGGGCCGGGCTCGCGGAGGTGGGCAGCGCCGAGGGCACCGCGCCGGGCTCGGCCGCCGGTGGGGGCTCGTCGGATCCGCCGCGCAGCGCCAGGACGACGCCCCCGGCCAGCAGCAGCACCACGACGACCCCCGCCGCTGCCCAGAGCAGCCTGTTAGTCCGCATGCTGGAACAGTAGGGGACGGTCACCACCAGCTCAACGCCCCGATGATCTCGCGTGATGGAACGGGGCATGGAAATATGGAAGATCGGCCGTACGCTGACCGCCGCGATTGCCGAGGCGGCGGTCGGACACGGGGAGGCACGGCCTAGATGAAGCACGTCACACGGCGGGTGACCGTCGGTGCGCTGTCAGCTGCGGTAGTAGCGACGATGGCGGGAGTATCGACGTGGGCGCTCGCGGGTGAGACCCCTGCCGACGCTCCGGTCCGGCTGATCGTCAGCACCAAGTCCGGTGCCGACACGACGGCGCCGCTGCGCACCGTCTCGTCCATGGGTGTCCGGGCGCTCGACACCGCCGGCCCGGCGCAGCAGGCGATGGCCACGCTGCGCGCGCAGACCCTCGAGGTCTCCCAGGCCCGCAGCGAGAAGGTCATCGCGGCGCTGCGCAGCGACCCCTCGGTGGCGTACGTCGAGGTGGACCACGTGCGCAAGGCCTCCGAGGTGAGCCCGAACGACCCGATGTACACCGACGGCCACCAGGGTGAGCTGGACCAGGTCCGGCTGCCCGCGGCGTGGGAGTCCGGCACCGGGGGCGCCATCAAGATCGCCGTGCTCGACACCGGCGTGACCGCGGCCCGCGACCTGAGCGGCGCGGTGATCGGTGGCTGGAACTACGTCGGCAACAGCAGCAACACCGCCGACGACTTCGGCCACGGCACCCGGGTCGCCTCGATCATCGCGGCCCGCGGCAACAACAACGCCGGGATGGCGGGCGGCTGCTGGTCCTGCGTGATCCTGCCGGTGAAGGTGCTGGACAAGAACGGCAGCGGCTACGACAGCAACGTCGCCAAGGGTGTCATCTACGCCGCCGACAAGGGCGCCAGCATCATCAACATGTCGCTCGGCGGCACCGCGTACAGCAAGACCCTCTCCGAGGCCGTCGCGTACGCGAACCGCAAGGGCGTGCTGGTCGTCGTCGCCGCCGGAAACGCGGGCCTGACCTCGGCCAAGAACACCAAGATGTACCCGGCGGCGCTGACCGACGTGCTCGCCGTGGGCGCCACCGCCAAGGGCTCCGACGAGCGCGCCGACTTCTCCAGCTTCAACAAGGCCGGCGACACCTGGGTGGACATGGCCGCCCCCGGCGTCATCACCGCCATGGACCCGGCCGGCGTCTACCACACCGACCAGGAGGGCACCTCGTTCGCGGCGCCGATGGTCGCCGGTGCGGCCGGTCTGATCAAGACGGCGCACCCGTCGTACACCGGCTGGTCGATGCAGCGCGCGCTGCTCTCGTCGGCCCGCCCGATCGCGTCCGACGGCTGGTCCAAGTACGGCATGCTCGACGCGGCGAAGGCCCTGACGATCGACACCGACGTCACCCCGCCGACCATCACGGGCGTGTCCTCGCCGGGCTCCGGCAGCCGCAACCACGGCACGATCACGGTCACCCCGACCGGGATCAAGGACAACGCGTCCGGCATCCGCAACGTCTACCTGTACGCCGACGGTGTCTACAAGGCGCAGGACTACACCGCGCCGTACTCGCTGAAGTACAACAGCGCGGGGCGCAACGGCACGGTCAACCTGCAGGTGCGGGTCTTTGACAAGGCCGGCAACCGGACCGACTTCGACCGCTCGATCATCGCCGACAACACCCTGCCCACGGTGAAGATCGCCAGCGGGCCGAAGAACAAGGCGAAGGTCAAGGGCACCGTCAAGATCACGGCGACCGCCTCCGACAAGTACGGGGTGCGCCGGGTCGAGCTGCTGATCCAGGGCAAGGTCATCCAGAAGGACGCCACCTCGCCGTACGCCTTCTCCTTCACGGCCTCGAAGTATCCGAAGACGATGAAGGTGCAGATCCGGGCGATCGACAACGCCGGCAACGTCAAGTACGACACGGCGCGCACCTACACGCGCTGACCCGTCCGTTCGGAAGCCCTCGCCGCGCTCGCGGCGGGGGCTTCCTGCTACCCGATCGCACCTGATCCGGTCCGGCGTTTCACCGTCGCGGCACCGACCGTGGTGACATGAATCTGCGTGCGCTGACTGTCGGTGTCCTGGTGGGTGGCATCACGCTGGCGGGCGGCTGCCCGGCCGGCGCGGCGCCGGCGGACCAGCCGGCGGACCAGCGGGCGGACCAGCCGGCGGTCTCGCTGGTCGTGGGCCTGCGCGCCGCCACCGACGTGGTCGCCACCCTGGAGCGCAGCGTCGACGTGATGGACAGCGAGCCGCTCGCCGGCGCGGTCACCGTCGATGTGCCGGCCGACCAGGTCGCCGAGGCCACCGATGTGCTGCGCGCCGATCCGGCCGTGGCCTACGTGGAGCGCGACGGGATCGCCCGGGCCGCCACGGTTACCCCGGACGACCCGGCCTTCGCCGCCCAGTGGGGCATCAAGAAGGCCGGCGTCGACACCGCCTGGGAGACCACCCGGGGCTCCGGCGCGATCATCGTCGCCGTGGTCGACACCGGCGTGAAGGTGCTGCCCGACCTCGCCGGCCGGGTGCTGCCCGGCCGCGACTTCGTCAACAAGGACAGCAACGCCACCGACGACCAGGGCCACGGCACCATGACCGCGGGCGTGATCGCGGCCCGTGGCGACAACGGCACCGGGATCGCCGGCATCTGCTGGACCTGCCAGATCCTGCCGGTCAAGGTGCTCGACGCCCAGGGCTCCGGGTCGTACAGCGACATCGCGGCGGGCATCCGCTGGTCGGCCGACCGGGGCGCGGACATCGTCAACCTCTCGCTGGGCGGCGACTCCGACAGCCGGTTGCTGCGCGACGCGGTGGCCTACGCGACCGGCAAGGGCGCGCTGGTGATCGCCGCCGCGGGCAACGAGGGCAGCGCGGTGCCGCACTTCCCGGCTGCCATCCCGGCCGTGCTGGCGGTGGGCGCCTCGACGACCTCCGACAGCCGCTACTCGTGGTCCAACTACGGCAGCAGCTGGGTCGACATCGCCGCGCCCGGCTGCAACCCGGCGCAGGCCCGCAACGGCGTCGTCGGCCAGTTCTGCGGCACGTCCTCGGCCACCCCGGTGGTCGCCGGCATCGCCGCGCTGCTCGCCTCGACCACCCCGACGCCGACCGCCGCGACCATGCGCACGGCGCTGACCAGCTCGGCCGACAAGATCTCCGGCAGCTGGGTGCCGACGTCGGCCGGCCGGGTCAATGCCGCGGCCGCGCTGGCCTCGCTGCCGGTCACCGACGACCACGTGTCGCCGGCCACCTCGTTCCTGGCGCCCAGCGGCAACGCGCTGGTGCGGGGCACGGTCGCCGTCTCGGCGTCGGCCACCGACGACATCGGTGTCGCCAAGGTGCTGCTGCTCGCCGACGGCGTGGTGGTCGGTACGGACCGGGTGGCGCCCTACGGGTTCGCCTGGAAGACGTCGGGCCGGGGCGGGTCGGTGACGCTCGGGCTGCGGACGTACGACCGGGGCGGCAACGTGATCAGCGCCACCCGCCAGGTCATGCTCGACAACTGGGGCCCCGCGATCCGCATCACCGGCCCGGCCAGCGGCACCCGGCACGTCCGCAAGACCCGGTACGTCGCCGCCACGGCCGCCGACACCCACGGCGTGACCCGGCTCGAGCTGCTGGTGGACGGCAAGGTGACCCAGCGGTACGTCGGCAGCACCCGCAGGTTCGCGGTGCAGACCTGGAAGCACGGCGCCGTCATGACCGTGCAGGTACGCGCCTACGACAAGGCCGGCAACGTGCGGTACGCCCCGGCCCGGAAGTGGTACCGCTGACGCCGGTAAACTCGCGCCTCATGAGCACACCCCGCCCGGTTCTCGTCGTCGACTTCGGTGCCCAGTACGCCCAGCTGATCGCCCGCCGGGTCCGCGAGGCCCGGGTCTACTCGGAGATCGTGCCGCACTCGATGCCGGTCGCGGAGATGCTCGCCAAGGACCCGGCGGCGATCATCCTGTCCGGCGGACCGTCCAGTGTGTACGAGCCCGGCGCCCCGTCGCTGGACCCGGCGATGTTCGACAACGAGGTCCCGGTCTTCGGCATCTGCTACGGCTTCCAGGCGATGGCCCAGGCGCTGGGCGGCACCGTCGCGCACACCGGTTCCCGGGAGTACGGCCGCACCCTGCTGTCCCCGGTCGCCGAGGCCGGCACCCTGCTCCGGGAGCTCCCCGCGGACCTGCCGGTCTGGATGTCGCACGGCGACTCGGTGACCGAGGCCCCGGCGGGCTTCGCGGTCACCGCCTCCTCGCTGGGCGCCCCGGTGGCCGCGTTCGAGGATCTGGTCACCCGGCGGGCCGGGGTGCAGTTCCACCCCGAGGTGGCGCACACCCAGCAGGGCCAGGAGATGCTCCAGCGCTTCCTGTACGACATCGCCGGGCTCGAGCCGACCTGGACCTCGTCCAACATCATCGACGACCAGGTGGCCGCGATCCGCGCCCAGGTCGGCGACAAGCAGGTCATCTGCGGGCTGAGCGGCGGCGTCGACTCGGCGGTCGCCGCGGCGCTCGTGCACAAGGCGATCGGCGACCAGCTCACCTGCATTTTCGTCGACCACGGCCTGCTGCGCGCCGGCGAGGCCGAGCAGGTCGAGAAGGACTACGTGGCGGCGACCGGCATCCGGCTCAAGGTGGTCGACGCCGCCGACCAGTTCCTCGGGCACCTGGCCGGGGTCACCGACCCGGAGCAGAAGCGGAAGATCATCGGCCGCGAGTTCATCCGGACCTTCGAGGCGGCGGCCCGCGAGCTCGACGCCGAGCGGCACATCGAGTTCCTGGTCCAGGGCACGCTCTACCCGGACGTGGTGGAGTCCGGCGGCGGCACCGGCACGGCCAACATCAAGTCCCACCACAACGTCGGCGGCCTGCCGGACGACCTGCAGTTCGCGCTGATCGAGCCGCTGCGCACGCTGTTCAAGGACGAGGTGCGGGCGCTCGGCGCCGAGCTGGGCCTGCCCGAGGAGATGGTGCAGCGGCACCCGTTCCCGGGCCCGGGCCTGGCGATCCGGATCATCGGCGCGGTCGACCGGCAGCGGCTCGACGTGCTGCGCGCGGCCGACCTGATCGCCCGCGAGGAGCTGACCGCGGCCGGCCTGGACCGCGACGTGTGGCAGTTCCCGGTGGTGCTGCTGGCCGACGTGCGCAGCGTGGGCGTGCAGGGCGACGGCCGCACCTACGGGCACCCGGTCGTGCTGCGGCCGGTCTCCAGCGAGGACGCCATGACGGCGGACTGGTCGCGCCTGCCGTACGACCTCATCGCCAAGATCTCCACCCGGGTCACCAACGAGGTGCCCGAGGTCAACCGGGTGGTCCTCGACGTGACGAGCAAGCCCCCGGGCACCATCGAGTGGGAGTAGGGCCGGTCAGCCGGCCGGCGGCGGCGGGGGCTGACCCCAGGTGGGGTCGGCCGGGTCGCGCCACACCGGCTCGGTCGGTGCGGGCTCCTCGGGCATCAGGAACCAGGCGATCGGGTACGCGAGCACCGCCGCGCCCCAGGTGAGGGCGGCGAGCACGACGAACCCGACCCGGATCAGCACCGGGTCGACGGCGAGGTAGCGGCCGATCCCGCTGCACACGCCCGCCACGATGCGGTCGTCGAGCGGGCGCCGGAGCTGCTTGTACGGAGCAACGGTCGGTGTGTTCATATGCCAAGGATGGGCCGCGGACCCACCCGGCCGCCTCGGTGAGAGCCCCGATTCCGACCCTGATTCGGCTCGCCCGGATGGGTGATTCGCGGGCTTTGCTGTGTGTTACTGCCCGCGTGCACTCGGTGCGGAGAACCGCCCTGAACAGCGATTACTGTGGGCTATCGTCCTGTCAGGAATCCGACAGTCGTCGCGTGCAGGTAACATAAACCGGGCAAGATGCCGCCCGTGACCCCCGCACTTGAGCCGCTGCGCAGGATTGCGGCATATGCCGTCGCGACCGATCCCCAAGGTCGCGTCCTTCTCGTTCGTGCCTCGACCCGGTCCGGCACCCCGGGTGTGTGGTCCCTGCCCGGCGGTGCCGTCGACCACGGGGAGGACCCGAACCACACCGTGGTCCGGGAGACCGCCGCGGAGACGGGCCTCTCCGTCGCCGTCGCCGGCCTGCGCGACGTGCTCGCCGACATGCGGTCGCTGCCGCACCGCGGCGTCACGATCCACACCGACCGCCTGGTGTACGAGGTGACGATCCGCGGCGGCAACCTCTGCGACCGGGTGGGCCAGCCCACCGACCTGGCCCGCTGGCACACCCTGGAAGAGGCCGAGAAGCTGCGCCTGCGGCCCTTCACGGCCGCCGCCCTGGGCCTGTCCGCCGCCTCGGCCGACCTGCGGCCCGAGGAGGTGCCGGACTTCCCGTCGTTCTACGCCGTGGCCGGCCCGGACGGGCTGCACCGCGCGCAGCGCTTCGCCGCGTACGCGATCGCCACCGACCCGGACGACCGGCTGCTGCTCACCCGGATCGCCCCGGGTTACCCCGGCGCCGGCTGCTGGCACCTGCCCGGCGGCGGCACGGACTACGGCGAACAGCCCGGCACCGCGCTGATCCGGGAGCTCGTCGAGGAGACCGGCCAGCAGGGGCGGCTGGTGGCGCTGCTCGGCGTGGCCAGCCACCGCGACGCGGCCTCGCTGGGCCCCGAGGGTTACCCGATCGACTGGCACGGCGTGCGCGCGTTCTACCGGGTCGTCGTCGACGCGCCCACCGACGTGATCGTCGGGGACGTCGGCGGCTCCACCTCCGAGGCCTGCTGGATGGCTCTCAAGGAGGTCGCCCAGCTGCCGGCCGACCGGCTGACCGAGGTGACAGCCGAGGCGCTACGGGCGGCGCGGCTAGCCTGAGGGGCGTGAAGGTCAGACGAATCGGCGCGTACGGCCTGTGCCGGGACGACGCCGGCCGGGTCCTGCTCGCCCGCAACTCACGCCTGTCGACGTTCCCCGGCCTGTGGACGCTGCCGGGCGGGGGCGTCGAGCAGGGTGAACACCCGGACGACACGGTGGTCCGGGAGTTCGCCGAGGAGACCGGACTGACGGTGAGCGTGACGGGCCTCCGTTCGGTTACCGCGGACGTGTTCCGGCTGCCGGGAACGGATACGTGGGAGCACACCGATCGGATCATCTACGACGTGCGGCCGGACGGCGGCAGCCTGCGCAACGAGGCCGAGGGCACCACGGAACTGGTGGACTGGGTGGACCCGGCCGGCCTGCCGCTGATGCCGTTCACCGCGGTGGTGCTCGGGCGGGACGGGACGCCTTCGGACGTACCGGATGATCCGGCCGAAAGGGTCGCACCCACGCCGGGTCGCGGGCAGCGCTTCGGCGCCTACGGCCTGGTCACCGACCCGGCCGGGCGGATCCTGCTGAGCCGGATCGCGGAGGGTTACCCGGGTGCGGGCCTCTGGCACCTGCCCGGCGGCGGCACCGACCACGGCGAGCTGCCGGAGGTGGCGCTGGCCCGGGAGATCCTGGAGGAGACCGGGCAACTCGGACGGGTGACCGGGCTGCTGGGCACCTCGCACCGGCACGACCCGGCCGCGCGCGGCCCGGAGGGGGTGCCGGTCGACTGGCACGCCGTCCGGGTGCTCTTCCGGGTGCAGGTCGACGAGCCGAGCGCCCCGGTGGTCCTGGAGGCCGGCGGCTCGACGATCGAGGCGGGCTGGTTCGATGCCGCCACGGTGGGTAATTTACCGCTGACGGAGGTGACCCGGGATGCGGTGCTCCGGCTGACCGCGGAAACGGCGCACCGATGATCGCCCTGGAACGGCTCGGTTAGACTCGTCACAGGGCCAGGCAGTGAACGCGCCTTCCTCGCCCACAGGAGGATGAAAACTCCAGAGGACGTCGTTGCACACGATGGTCGATGAGGTCTGCGAGGTCTATCGCCAAGACCGCCCGGCTATGCGATTGTGTAACCCGCCCAAATGACTGTCCGTAGACGTACGGGCGAAGGGCAGCACCCCGTGACGGCTCATGCCGGCGGGCACCCGACCCCAGTTGGAGGAGCACGTGCCGAGAACCCCTTGGCGCCGGCGTCGCACGACGGATAGTCCCCGTCCCGCCGGACGTCGTTGGGCAGGCCGGCTGCGCCGTGGCGGAACGCTCGCCCGGCAGGCCCTGTTGGTGCGCGTGGGGCGCAGGTCCGGCGATGCCGGGCGAGCTGCCACCGCCACCCGGGCCGAGGTGATCTACACCGGCACGGAGCTCGTACCGTCCCCGTTCGGCCGCGGCCGCACGGTCGCCACGTCCGGCAGCCACGGCCCCGCGGTCCTGGCCCCGCCCTTCGTGGTCGAGGCGGACTCCGCCTCCCTGCTGCCCGGCGCGCACACCATGCGCCGCCGGGTCAGCTTCGCGCTGGTCAACGCGTGCACCCTGGCCAGCCTCGGGCTGGGCCTGATGGCGATCTTCCTGGCCATGCAGGGCGACGTCCGGATCGCGGCCGCCTGCCTGGTGGCCTGCGTCGGCTTCGACGGGCTCGACGGGGCGCTGGCCCGCAAGCTGGGCGTCTCCAGCCCGTTCGGCGCGCAGATGGACTCGCTGGCCGACATGTGCTCGTTCGGCCTGGCCGCGCCCGTGGTGGTCTACGCCGCGCTCGCGCACACCGTGCCGACGGCGGTCGCCGCGGTCGCCTGCATCCTGGTGGCCGGCTGCGCCGCGATCCGGCTGGCCCGGTTCAACGTCTCGCCCAAGGACGGCAAGTTCTTCTCCGGCGTGCCGACGACCATGGCCGCGGCGGTGCTGGCGCTGACCGTGCTCATCGGGCTGCCGCTGCCGGGCATCGCGGTGCTGGGCGGCGTGGCGCTGCTGGCGTTCGCGATGGTGTCCAGCTTCCCGTACGCGAAGCTGGCCCGGCTGGTGAAGCTCCCGCCGTGGCTCTGGCTGCTGCCGATCGTGGGCGCGTTCGTCGACCCCCGGCTGACCTTCGTGCTGCTCGTGGGCGCGTACCTGGTCAGCGGACCGGTGATGTGGATGCGCGCCAAGCGCGTCTGACCCCGTAAGACGGAAAAGGGCCGGCCCGCGAGGGCCGGCCCTTTCGCGTCGGTGCTACTTCCAGCGGGCGATGACCGAGCTCGCGCCGATGACCTTGTCGCCGACCGCGACGACCGCCTCGGCCCGGTCCGCCGGCAGGTAGACGTCGGTGCGCGAGCCGAACCGGATCAGGCCCATCCGCTCGCCGCGCGCCACCAGGGTGCCGACCGGGGTACGCTGCACGATCCGGCGGGCGATCAGGCCGGTGCGCTGGGCCACCACTACGGTGCCGTGGTCGGTGTCCAGCACCGTGTACGCCGCCACGTTGTGTTCGGCCGCCGCGGTCATGGCGTTGGCGTAGCCGCCGTCGATGACGAAGTAGTCCGTCACCCGGCCGGCCACCGGCACGCGGTTGACGTGCACGTCCAGCACCGACAGGAACACCGCGACGCGCAGGAACTCACCGGCGCCCAGCCGCTCGTCGGTGAGCCGCTCCACCGACAGCACCCGGCCGTCGCTGGCCGCCACGACGGCGTTCGCCTCGGTCGGCACGTCGCGCTCCGGGTCCCGGAAGAACGCCGCGACCGGGGCCGCCGCCAGGGCCGGGAGCAGCCACAACTTCGACTTCGGCCGGAGCGTGCGGGCGAGCCCGGCCAGCCCGAGCGCGATGCCGGCGGCGGCGACGCCGTTGGAGTCGATGTGCATGCCCCGGGTGACCGGCACGCTCGACGGCCGGTACGCCGGCGCCAGCGTCGCGGCCACCGCGGTGTCCGCCTGGCTGAAGCGCAGCTTGTGCACGCGCAGCGGCGGCTGGTTGCGGGTCACCAGGTCGGTGCCGACCCCGTAGAGGGCGCTCTGCCGGAAAAGCTCGGCGGCGGCGCCACCGGTGCGGCCGGGCACCGCCGGGGTCGCCACGGCGACGACAGCGCCCTCGGCGAGGTATTTGCTCAGGCCCTCCAGCAGCGCCCGGGCCTCCTCGGCGGTGCCGGTGAGCGGCTCGCCCAGGATGACCACGTCGGCCGGGTCGGCCTCGCCCAGCGAGTCGACGATCCGGACCCGGTCGGCGATCCAGCTGCCCAGGCCGGTGATGTGGTCCCGGAGCAGCTCGGCGGTGCTGCGCTCGCCGGCGACCAGGGTCAGGGTGTCGCCCGGCAGCAGCGCCTCGATGGCGGCGGCCACCACGGTCGAGGCGTGGTCGGCGCCGATCACCAGGGCGGTCGTGGCGGCGTTGTGGCGGGCGAACTCGGCGGTGAGGGCGCGCGCGGCGCGCGGCCCGACGCCGGTCACGGGTGCGGTGGACACGGCGGGAAACGGCGTCATGGCGGTGCGGGCTCCTCGCGCTGTGGGATTTCCTCTGCTTGAAGAGCATATTGCGCCGGTCGCGGGCCTCACCCGTTGGTGTGGCCCGCGACCGGCAGTGGTTGCTCAGCTGCGCTGCGGCGCGCCGTCCGGATCCCCGTCGGCGCCGAGATCCACCCGGGTCACCTCGGCGGTCGGCTCGTCGGTCTCCTCGGGCTTCGGCGCCGGCGGCGCCGAGGCCGGTGCGGCCGGTGCGGCGGCCGGCGGGCTCGAGACCGGGTGCTTCAGGTACGCCGGGTGCAGGTCGACCCGGTCCGCCGGGTTGTCCAGCAGCTCGCGCACGATGTCGGCGTGCATCTCCGGCGGCAGGTCACCGGGGGTCTCCACCTGCGCCTCGGCCTGCACCGGGGCCGGCACCTCGGTGCGCCGGCCGGAGCGGATCGCCCCGAGCAGCCCGATCGCGCCGAACAGGATCAGCCCGCCGGCCACCAGCCAGCCCGCGGCGGGCAGGTGCACGGTCACCACCTGCGCGATCGCCCACCAGATCGCGACGAGCAGGAAGACCAGCCCGAAACTCAGCGAGATGCCGTCGGTACGGTGCGGCCTCATCGGGTCACCTCCAGGTCACCGGTGTTCAGTTCGACGGTCAGCCGCAGCGAGCCGCCGCCGGCGCCGTCCGGTCCCAGGTCCGTGACCTCCTGCGAGCCGAGGTCCTGACCCTCCCACTCGCGGCCGAAGATCCGGGCCCGGCCGCCGTCCATCCGTACGGTCGTGGTGGCGTCGACGTTGTCCGGCAGCAGGATCTTGATCTGGCCGACCTTCATGGTCACGGTGGTGGCCTGTTCCTTGCCGGCGAAGTCGACCGCGCGCAGGTCCAGGGTGGCCGAGCCGATGGTGAAGTCGTAGCGGTCCGCGACCGCGCCGATGCTCTGCGGCCGGTAGGAGCTGTTGCCCAGCTCGCCGCCGAAGGTCTCGGCCCCGCTCGAGATGCCCAGGCCCAGGCAGGCCAGCAGCGCGAGGGCGATGAGCCCGCGGGCCCGGCCGAACCAGGCGCCGACGACCAGGCCGAGGCCGATCGTGGCGAGCGCCGCGGCGAAGTAGGCCGAGACGGTGATGTCCGCGCCGGAGACGTCGATCATGGCCAGCAGGCCCATGACCACCACGACCATGAAGAACGTGATCCGGCCGAGCTTGGAGCGTTCGCGGCGGGGCTTCGGCGGGCGGGGCGGCCGCGGCGGCATGGGCGGCATGGGCGGCCGGTTGCCGCTCTGGGCCCACGGGCCGTGCGGGGCGAACGGCGGGCGGTAGCCACCGGTCGGCGGCCCGAACTCGGGCGGCCGGGGCGGCGCGTAAGCGGTGCTGGGTGGCACGTAAGCCCCCTGGGTGTAGTTGGGCGGAGTCGGTGGCAGGGGCGCGGTCACCGGTTCGCCGGCCGGTGCGGCCGCGGCCGGGAACGGGGTCGTGGCGGGCGCGTCCGGCGCGTCCGGAGCCGTGGCCGGGGGGTAGGTGGCCTGCGGAAACGGGGCCGGACCCGCCGCCGCGGCGGACCAGGCGCCGGCCGCGGCGGCACCGGGTGCGGCGGACGGCGGCGCGCCGGCGGCGTTCGCCCGGCTGCCGCGCTTGAGCAGCAGGCCGCCGCAGACCAGGACCGCCGCCGCGAGCAGGGTGGCGCGGAACCCGTCGCGGACGATGAAGGCGAAGGTCAGCGCGGCCGCCCCGCCCAGCAGCACGATGGACAGCGGGGCCGTCGCCGAGCGGCCCCGGCCGAGCAGGGACTCGATCGGCGAGGCGGTGTCGCCCTCGGCCGGGATGAGCAGCCAGCCGACCAGGTAGATGAGCACGCCGACGCCGCCGAAGAAGCCCAGCACGGCCAGCAGCACCCGCCACAGCACCGGGTCGGTGTTGGTGGCGTTGGCGATCGCGCCGGAGACCCCGGCGACGTACCGGCCGCGGGTGGGGCGGATCAGCTTCTCCCGGACGAAGGTGGGCCCGCTGTCCGGTGCGCCGAACCACGGCGGCGGCTGCGCACCGGGCGGCGGCGTGCCACCCGGGGGCGGCGGCGGAGTGGCGCCGGGCGGAGGAGCGGCGCCGGGCGGCAGGTCGGCCACCGGCGGGGCGTCCGCGGCGGGCGGCTCGTAGGCCGGAGGCAGATCGGCCGGCGGCGGAGACGGAGCCGGCGCCGGCGGCGGGACGGCGGAAGGTGCCGGAGCGTCCTGCGACGACCCGGCAGCTTCGCGGGACTGGGCAGCTTCGTCGGTCATGCCTTTGATACTGGTGCTCCGGCCACCCGAACCGCCTCAGGCGGTGACCCTGAGGCCACCCTGAGATCCGGCGGTGCCGGGGATGGGGGAGTTTCCCCGTGGCCCGCGACCCCCGCCGCGTGTGACGATCGAACAGGCCGCAGCCCCTGCGCGCCGGAAGCCTGGAGGAGGAAGCGATCACCGTCACCGCCGCACCACCGACATCGCGCCGGCTGTACCGGCCGCGCGACCACCGGGTGATCGCCGGTGTCGCGTCCGGCCTGGCCCGCCATCTCGGCGTCCCGGTGACCGCGGTCCGCATCGCCCTCGTGCTGCTGCTCGGCTTCAACGGCCTCGGCCTGCTGCTCTACGCGGTCTTCTGGGCGGTGCTGCCGCAACAGCTCTCCACCGGTGAGCGCACCCGCCGGGACCTCGGCCTGCTGCTCCCGTTCGGGGCGATCGGCCTCGGCGTGATCCTGTTGCAGGGCCTGCTCTTCGGCGACAACGGCGTGGCCGGCACCGCGGGCTGGCTCATCGCGGTCACCGCGGTGGGCGCGGGCGTGATCTGGCACCAGTCCGATCCGACCCGGCGCGGCCAGTGGGCCGAGGCCAGCCCGCAGGCGCCGTGGCTCGCCGCCGTGGTTGCGGAGAGTGACCGCCGGTCGTTCCTGTTCCGCTTCATCGGCGGCGGCGTCCTGGTCGCGGTGGGCGTGATCGGCATCCTCGCCGTGTACGCGCCGGCGGGCAATCTGAGCGCCGTCTTCAACGGCGTGATCTTCGCGCTGGTCGGCCTGCTCGGGGTCGGCGTGGTGGTCGCCCCGCTGCTCTGGCGCACCTTCAGCCAGCTCCGCTCCGAGCGCGAGGGTCGCATCCGCGAGCAGGAACGTGCCGAGGTGGCCGCCATGATCCACGATCAGGTGCTGCACACCCTGGCGCTGATCCAGCGCAACTCCACGGACATCAAAGAGGTCCAGCGGCTGGCCCGGGGCCAGGAGCGCAGCCTGCGCAACTGGCTCTACAAACCGACCGCGTCGCCCACCGAGCGGTTCGCCGCCGCGCTCGAGCAGGCGGCCGCGGAGGTCGAGGACACGTACGCCATCTCGGTGGAGACCGTGGTCGTCGGCGATACGCAGTGTGACGATTCGGTCGCCGCCCTGGTCGCCGCCGCCCGGGAGGCCCTGGTGAACGCGGCCCGGCACGCCGGGGTCCAGACCGTGTCGCTCTACGCCGAGGTGGAGGCCGAGGAGCTGAGCGTGTTCGTCCGCGACCGCGGTGCGGGCTTCGACCTGACGGCGGTGGAGGATACAAGACACGGCGTCCGTGGGTCGATCATCGGGCGGATGCGGCGGCACGGCGGCAAGGCCGAGATCCGCAGCGCCCCCGGCGACGGCACCGAGGTACGCCTGACGCTGCCGGTCACCCGGGAGAGCGTCACCGCCGGAAAGGAGACAGCACGATGACCGAGCCTGTAGCCGAGGAGACCCGGCGGCTGACCGTGTTCCTGGTCGACGACCACGCGATGTTCCGGGCCGGCGTGCGCGCCGAGCTGGGCGCGTACGTGGAGGTGGTGGGCGAGGCGAGCACGGTGGCCGAGGCGATCACCCGGATCGCCGCGACCCAGCCGGACGTGGTGCTGCTGGACGTGCACATGCCCGACGGCGGTGGCCGGGCGGTGCTGGACGCGATGCGGCGCAGCCATCCCCAGGTCAAGTTCCTGGCGCTGTCGGTCTCCGACGCCGCCGAGGACGTCATCGGCCTGATCCGGGCCGGCGCCCGCGGCTACGTGACCAAGACGATCTCGCCGGACGAGCTGGCCGCCGCGGTCCGGCGGGTGGCCGACGGTGACGCCGTGTTCAGCCCGCGGCTGGCCGGGTTCGTGCTGGACGCGTTCGCCTCGCGGCCCGACGTGCCGGTCGCGGACCCCGAGCTGGACCAGCTCACCAACCGCGAGCGCGAGGTGCTGCGGCTGCTGGCCCGGGGGTACGCGTACAAGGAGATCGCCAAAGAGCTCTTCATCTCGATCAAGACGGTGGAGACGCACGTGTCGAACGTCCTGCGGAAGCTCCAGATGTCCAACAGGTACGAACTGTCCAGGTGGGCGGCGGATCGGCGGCTCGTCTGACCCGCCTCCTCCGTCCGGTAGGGACGATTTGTCCCATCTAGCAGCAAACCGGACATCGGCCTTACAGAAAGTTATCGGACTACTACCGCGATTCCGAAACCCCTGGTCAGGAGCCTTTTGCTGACCGAAAGGACGATCTTCAAGGCGCTCTGGCGGCGCATCTGGCTAATATCGGCTTGATAACGGCGCCGCCAGGGCCTAGGGGCTCTGTGCGAAGGTGTCCTCTACTCACACAACCCCTCGTGAGCGCCCTTGAAGGAGTAACTCCCATGCTCGGGAATCGCCCATGGAAGATGGCGGTCGGCGCGACCGCCATCGCCTTGTTGGCCGCCGGTTGTTCAGGGGGTGGGTCGGAGGACACCGACACCGCCTCCAAGAGCATCGTCGTTGGTATCGGAGAGCCGCAGCACCTCATTCCGTCGAACACGACGGAGACCGGTGGCGCCCAGGTTCTCGCCGCGTTGTTCTACCCGCTCGTCGACTTCGACGAGCAGAGCAAGCCCGTCGAGGTTGGCGCCGAGTCGATCACCTCCGACGACAACAAGCTCTGGACCGTGAAGCTGAAGTCGGGCTTCACCTTCAGCAACGGCGAGCCGGTTGTCTCGGACAACTTCATCGACGCCTGGAACTACGGTGCGTACGGGCCCAACGCCCAGGGCGCGTCCTACTTCTACGAGCGCATCGAGGGCTACGCCGACCTGCAGTCGGTGGACCCGGACGGCGAGGAGGGCCCGAAGAAGGCCCCCGAGCCGAAGGCCAAGACGCTGACCGGCCTCAAGAAGGTTGACGACTCCACCTTCACGGTCACCCTGTCGGCGCCCTTCGCCGGCTGGGAGTCCGTCATGGGCTACACCGCTTTCCTGCCGCTGCCGAAGGCCGCCTTCTCCGCCCCCGGCGTCATCGCCGACGGGTTCGAGGACGCGATCATCGGTAACGGTCCCTTCAAGATGAAGGGTGTCTGGGAGCACGACTCGCAGATCGTGACCGAGAAGGTCGACGGCTTCAAGGGCAACGTCCCGAAGGTCGACGCCGTCACGTTCAAGATCTACCAGGACCAGAAGGCCGAGTACGCGGACCTCACCGCGGGCAACGTCGACGTGCAGACCTCGATCCCGATCGAGAGCCTCGCCGCCGCCCCGGGCGACCTGGGTGACCGCTTCCAGAAGAGCCCGAGCTCGTCGTTCCAGTTCGTCGGCTTCCCGACGTTCCAGGAAGAGTTCAAGAACGTCGACGTCCGGCGCGCGATCTCGATGGCGATCAACCGCCAGGAGATCACCGACCAGATCTTCCTCGGTTCGCAGACGCCGGCCACCGGCTTCGTGTCCCCGGCGGTTGCCGGTTACCGCGAGAACACCTGTGGTGACAACTGCAAGTACGACGCCGCCGCGGCCAAGACCCTGTACGACGCCGCCAAGGGCCCGAAGAAGATCCAGGTCACGTACAACGCCGACGGTGGCCACAAGGCCTGGGTCGACGCCATGTGCAACCAGATCAACAAGTCCCTGGGTGTCGAGTGCACCGGCGTGGGCGAGCCCAAGTTCGCCGACCTGCTCACCAAGGTCGAGAAGAAGGAGCCGGTCGGCCTCATCCGCCTCGGCTGGGTCATGGACTACCCGCTGATGGAGAACTACCTCGGCCCGCTGTACGCGACCGGTGGTTCCTCCAACTACTACGGTTACAGCAACCCGGCGTTCGACAACCTGGTGAAGGAGGGCTCGGCGGCGAAGACGACCGACGAGGCCATCACCAAGTGGCAGGCGGCCGAGGACATCCTCGCCAAGGACATGCCGGTCATCCCGCTGCGGTTCGGCCAGAACGTCTACGGCCACTCCGAGAAGGTCAAGAACGTCACGGTCGACATCTTCACGAAGGTTGACCTGTACAAGATCGAAGTCAACAGCTGATCTAGCCGTAAGTGCAGTGGTGGCGCCACGGATGATGTGAAACCGTGGCGCCACCGCTGTGTTCCCCCAACTGAAGCCGCCGCGCTCACGACGCCCGGCGGCGCATCTTCCGCGGAAGAGGCTAAATCCGTATGTTCCGCTATATCGTGCGGCGCCTACTCCAGATGGTCCTGACGTTCTTCGGGGCCACCTTCATCGTGTATGCGCTGATGTTCGCCAACCAGGACGACCCCCTCCAGGCCTTGGCGGGCGAACGACCCATCACCGAGAACGTTCGGCAGGTGCTGACGGAGCGTTACCACCTGAACGAACCCTTCCTTGTGCAGTACTGGTACTACATGAAGGGCCTGCTCACGGGCGACTTCGGCCAGTCGCTGACCGGCCGCCAGATCGACGACATGATGTCCCAGGCCTGGCCGGTGACCATCAAGCTCGGTCTGATGTCGATCGTCATCGCGGCCACCGTGGCCCTCGTCGCCGGCGTCATCTCCGGCATCCGGCGCGGCGGCATCTTCGACAACGTGACCCTGGTGATCACGCTGATCATCCTGGCGCTGCCGATCGTGGTGCTCGCCCCGATCACCCAGCTGATCTTCGGCATCAAGCTCGGGTGGTTCCCACCCACAGCCGGCGCTCATCCATCGTTCTGGGCACTGCTGCTACCGGCCATCGTGCTGGGCAGCATCGTCATCGCCACCGAGCTGCGGGTCACCCGCTCGTCCGTGGCGGAGAACCTGCGCTCCGACTACGTTCGCACGGCCCGCGCGAAGGGTCTGTCCCGCAAGCGGGTGATCGGCGTGCACGTGCTGCGCAACTCGCTCATCCCCGTGGTCACGCTCATCGGTGTCGACATCGGCGGCCTGATGTCCGGCGCCATCGTCACCGAGCGCATCTTCAACATCCCAGGCGTCGGGTTCAACCTCTTCCGAGGCATCACCACGGAGGACGGGCCGCTGGTGGTCGGTTTCGTCAGCATTCTCGTCATCGTCTTCCTGGTCGTGAACCTGCTGGTCGACCTGCTGTACGCCGCCCTGGACCCGAGGATTCGTTATGAGTGACCTGGAATCGGTAGTAGCGGCGCAAGGCCCCGGCGGCGGACAGGTCTCGGAGCCCCGGCACGCCGACAAGCGCGACAAGCCCCGCAGCCTCGCCGGCGACGCCTGGATCGACCTGCGGCGCAACAAGATCTTCTGGATCGCGGCGATCCTGGTCGTGATCATCGTGGCGATGGCGCTGTTCCCGTCGCTGTTCACCTCGGCGAACCCGCGCGACTGCGCGCTCAGCCGGCAGCACGACCCGGCCAGCGGCTCGGCCTTCTTCGGTTACGACTTCCAGGGCTGCGACGTCTACGCCAAGACCATCTACGGCGCCCGCGCGTCGATCCAGGTCGGCGTGCTCGCCACCCTGCTGTCCGGCGTGATCGGGCTGATCTTCGGCCTGGCCACCGGCTACTTCGGCGGCTGGGTCGACGCCCTGCTGTCCCGCTTCATCGACATCGTCCTCGGCGTACCGTTCCTGCTCGCCGCGATCGTGCTCGCCCGGCGGCTGACCGCCGACGCGTCGAGCACCGGTGTCGTCGCGGTGACCGTGACCCTGGGCGTGCTGGGCTGGACCACCGCGGCCCGGATCATGCGATCTTCGGTGATCTCGTCGAAGAACCAGGACTACGTCGCGGCCGCCCGCATGCTGGGCGCGGGACCGGGCCGGCTGATGCTGCGGCACATCCTGCCCAACTCGATCGCGTCCTTCATCGTGGTGCTGACGATCCTGCTCGGCGCCAACATCGCCAGCGAGGCGACGCTGTCCTTCCTCGGCATCGGCCTCAAGGGCGACGCCATCTCCTGGGGCATCGCGATCTCCGAGGCCGGTTCGTACGTGCGGGTCGCGCCGGAACCGCTGATCTGGCCCTCGGTCTTCCTGGCGGCCACGGTGCTGGCCTTCATCATGCTCGGCGACGCGGTCCGCGACGCCTTCGACCCGAAGCTGCGGTGAGGCAGAGATGACCGACATTCAGGCGCAGATCGACGTCCTACCCGGCCTCGATCCGCGCGCTCCGCTGCTCGAGGTCAACGACCTGCACGTGGAGTTCCGCACCCAGGACGGCGTCTCGCGTGCCGTCAACGGCGCCAACTTCCTGCTCGCGCCCGGCGAGACCCTGGCGATCCTGGGGGAATCCGGCTGCGGCAAGTCCGTGACCGCGCAGGCGATCATGGGCATTCTGGACAGCCCGCCCGGCTTCATCACCAAGGGCGAGGTCAAGTACCGCGGCATCGACCTGCTCAAGCTGCCGGAGAACGAGCGGCGCAAGGTCCGGGCCAACCAGATCGCGATGATCTTCCAGGACGCCCTGTCGGCGCTGAACCCGGTGTTCACCGTCGGCTACCAGCTCGCCGAGCTGTTCCGGGTGCACCGGGGGATGTCCCGCGGTGACGCCAAGCGGCGCTCCATCGAGCTGCTCGACCAGGTCCGGATCCCGGCCGCCAAGGCCCGGATCGGCGACTATCCGCACCAGTTCTCCGGCGGTATGCGCCAGCGCGTGATGATCGCGATGGCGCTCGCCCTGGACCCCGAGGTGCTGATCGCCGACGAGCCCACCACGGCGCTCGACGTGACGGTGCAGGCGCAGATCATGGGCCTGCTGGCCGAGCTCCAGCAGCAGCGCAACATGGGCCTCATCCTGATCACCCACGACATGGGCGTGGTCGCCGACGTCGCGGACCGCATCTCGATCATGTACGCCGGCAAGGTCGTCGAGGAGGCGCCGGTCTACGACATCTACGCGCGCCCGGCCCACCCGTACGCGAAGGCGCTGCTCGAGTCGATCCCGCGGCTCGACATGAAGGGCCAGCAACTCAATGTCATCAAGGGCCTGCCGCCGGCGCTGACAGCCATCCCGCGAGGCTGCGCGTTCAACCCGCGGTGCGCCTACGCCCAGGACGTCTGCCGGCAGGACCCGGCGCCACCGGCGTACATCGTCGCGCCGGGCCGTACGGCCCGCTGCCACTTCTGGAGGGAGGTCGTCGGCAATGAGTGACCGCAACGACGTCGTGCTCGAGACCAAGGGTCTCGTCAAGCACTTCCCGATCACCCAGGGCATCGTCTTCAAGTCGAAGGTCGGCGCGGTCCGCGCGGTCGACGGCGTGGACATCCAGCTGCGCCGCGGCGAGACCCTAGGCGTGGTCGGCGAGTCCGGCTGCGGCAAGTCGACGCTGGCCAAGCTGCTGGTCGGGCTGGAGAAGCCGACCGCGGGCGCGATCAACGTACGCGGCGAGAACATGGTCACCCTCAAGGGCGGCGCGCTGCGGCGGGCCCGGCGCAACATCCAGATGGTGTTGCAGGACCCGTACACCTCGCTGAACCCGCGGATGACGGTCGGCGACATCATCGGCGAGCCGTTCGAGATCCACCCCGACGTCACGCCCCGCAAGGGCCGGGCCAAGGCGGTGCAGGACCTGCTCGACACGGTCGGCCTCAACCCCGACCACGTCAACCGGTACCCGCACCAGTTCTCCGGCGGCCAGCGCCAGCGCATCGGCATCGCCCGCGCGCTGGCCCTGAAGCCGGAGATCATCGTCTGCGACGAGCCGGTCTCCGCGCTCGACGTGTCCATCCAGGCCCAGGTCATCAACCTGCTGGAGGGGCTGCAGAACGAGTTCGGGCTGTCGTACATCTTCATCGCCCACGACCTGTCCGTGGTCCGGCACATCTCGGACCGGGTCGCGGTCATGTACCTGGGCAAGATCGTGGAAGTCGGCAACGACGCGCAGATCTACGAGCAGCCGACCCACCCGTACACCCAGGCCCTGCTCTCCGCGGTGCCGGTCCCGGACCCGAGGTTGCGCGGCATGCGCGACCAGATCGTCCTGGAGGGTGACGTGCCGTCGCCGGCCAACCCGCCGTCGGGTTGCCGGTTCCGCACCCGGTGCTGGAAGGCCGAGTCGATCTGCGCCGAGCAGGAACCCCTGCTGCAGATCCGCGAGCGGTCCCCGCACCCGAGCGCCTGCCACTTCGCCGAACCCCGCGACGTCGTGCACGCGGTCTGAGTGCCGCGCGAAAAGGGACCTGCCGATCCGGCAGGTCCCTTTTCCGTACGCGCTGAGCGGCCGGGATGTGCAGGATCGTGTCAGCCCCGTCCAGAGCTGACCGGTCGAGCGGGAAGTAGCCCTGCTCCGGGGTGGTGTCGGTGCGCTTGCGGCCGGCCTCGACCGCCGTCGCCGCGGTCAGGCCCCAGGCGGCGAACCGGCGTTGCAGCCGGCCCTCGTAGGTGTCCGGCTCGGGTTCCGCCAGCCCCAGCACGTCGCTGCGGCCCAGGCTGCCGGCGATGACGGCGTACCGGTCACCCACCAGCGACCCGACGATGGCGCCGGCCGGATGCCAGGTGAGGTCCATGTCGGCGAGCCGCCAGCGGCCCGGGCTGCGCTGCAGGTGCTGGTTGTGCGCGAAGACCAGCGTCGGCCCCCGCTGCTGCTCGACGGTCCGGATGTCCAGCAGGTTCTGGGCCATCAGCGCGTCCCGGGTGGCGAGCAGCCGGCACACCCGCGCGGTCCGGTCGAGGTGCTCGGCGGCCTGCCTGTGGTAGCGCAGCAGCCCGAGCCCGGCGGTGAGCCGGGTGCGGGCCCGGAACCAGCCGGCCCGCGAGGTCTTGGCGATCAGCTCCGGCGCCCGCCCGTAGAGCAGCGTGAGCATGTCGTCGGCCAGCGCCCGCAGCTTCTCGGCCGCGGCGGAGGCGCCGACCGAGGCGGCCGCATCCATGATCGCCTCAGTCCGGCTCCACAACTCGTTGCGCAGGGCGCCGAAGACCGGCTCCTGGTGGGTCGGCTCACCGAGGCCCAGCAGCTCACATGACGCAGTCACGAAGACACTGCGACCGGCCGACCTGGCGCTCCGCGCGTACCTCTCGCTGATCCCGGCCTACGGGCATGCGGCGGCGGGCATCCTCACCCCGGCCCGGGACAGCGCCACCGGCTACCGGCTCTACCGCGCCGGCGACATCCGCGACGCCGAACTCGCCCACCTCCTGCGGCGCGGCGGCTACCCGCTGGGCCACATCGCCACGGTGGTCCGGCAGATCCGTACGGCGGGCGACACCGCCACGCTCTCCCGCGCCCTCGACGACTGGCAACAGGCGCTGACCAAGCAGGGCCTCGCAATGCTCCACGCGGCCGCGCAGCTCAGCCACTACCTCCAGCCCAGCCGGCCTGAGCCGCACCCCGGAAACGGGACAGCAGAGCCGCCCCCGTCGATATACCGTGCCCGCTGTGGATCACCAACCTGCGCAGAGCTTCCCCCCGGCGCCGCCCTACCCGCCGGGACCACCACCCTGGAACGGCAAGACCAACGGCTTCTCCATCGCGGCGCTGACCCTGTCCCTGTTCGGCTGCGTGGGCCTGCTGAGCGTCGTCTTCGGCATCATCGGCCTGCGCCAGTCCCGCCGCAACGGCGACCGCCGCGGCCGCTTCTACGCGATCGCGGCGCTGACCATCTGCGGCATGTGGCTGTTGGCGATCGCGGTAGCGGTGATCGTGAACCTGTCCAAGGGCCCGGACCGCGACGCAACCGGCGCGGTCCGCGGGGAGCGCTCGATCAGCATCGAGAAGCTGCAACCGGGCGACTGCCTGAA
The DNA here is from genome assembly GCF_044465625.1 of Actinoplanes sp. NPDC049599. Taxonomy (NCBI): domain Bacteria; kingdom Bacillati; phylum Actinomycetota; class Actinomycetes; order Micromonosporales; family Micromonosporaceae; genus Actinoplanes; species Actinoplanes sp. NPDC049599. The sequence goes on along the minus strand of NZ_JBITLX010000028.1, from coordinate 82,041 downwards.
GAACATCATCGCGGAGACGGGCAGCTACGTGGACGTGGTGCCGTGCACCACGGGCCACAACAGCGAGGTCATCGGCCGGATCACGCTGCCGGCGGGTGGGTGGCCGGGCGAGGAGGAAGTCAAGAAGGCCGGCGAGGCCGGCTGCGAAAAGCTCTTCGAGCAGTACGCGGGCAGCAAGCTCGCGGCGGCGGGATCCACCATCCTCACCGAAACGCCGGACGTGCTGGACTGGCCGGAGGAACGCGGCGTCCTGTGCATCGCCTACCACCTGCGCAAGTCAACGGCCTCCTTGCGCGGCTGACCGCTGTTTCCTTGCGCTGGTTGCAGGGTGGGCTTTGGGGGCGGGCCTGGCTACTCGGCGCGAGTTGGGCCCAGCAGGTCCCATTTGTTGCCGGCGACGTCGAGGAAAACCGCCACCCGGCCATAGGGCTCATCGCGCGGTTGCGTCACGAAGCGCACGCCGGCGTCCGTCATCCGCTTGTGCTGGGCGGCGAAGTCATCCGTGCGCAGAAAGAAGCCGACCCGCCCGGCCGTCTGATTCCCCACGACGGTCTGCTGGTGGTCACCGTCGGCCTGCGCCAGCAGAATGCCGGTCTGCCCACCCGGGGGACGCACGACAACCCACCGCTTCGCCCGCCCGTCGTTGGTCAGCGAAGGTGAATCCTCCACGAGCTCAAAGCCCAGCGCCCCAACAAAAAACTCGACAGCAGAGTCATAGTCGTCAACAACCAGAGCCACCAGTTCAACTCGCACCCGCGCACCCTAACCACCCAGGCCCCACCGCCCGACAGAAGAAGGCGTCACCAAGCCGCAACGGCCCCGCCGCAAGCCGCCTGGTGCTACCGGGGCTGGCCGCGCTGAGGGGCACCACATGCTGTTGGGGCGCCGGTGGCGCTTTCCGCAGGGAGGGTGACCCCAAGGCCACCCTGCAACCAGCGCAAGCGGTTCTAGAGCGGTCCTCGCCCCGCCCGGAGCAGCAGCAGCGCCACCTGGGTGCCGTCCGGGCCCAGCGCCTCGCGGAAGCGTTCGACGATTTCTCGTTCGCGGGAGAGGACCAGGCGGGTGCCGCCCGAGGCCATGCGGGTGCGGCCGACGTGCTGGGACAGCCGGGAGCGTTCCAGCCACAGGTCGATCAGGGCTTGGTCGATCTCGTCGATGCGTTCGCGGATCGCCTTGATTTCTTCCGCGGCCGGTTCGGCGCCGGCGCCGGTCTGCTGGTCCATCAGGTCTGCGCTCATGTCGTGCTCCTCGGGTGCTGATGTCCCGGTCGGCCCGGCCCGGGCAGCATCAAGCCCCGGGCTCGGGAGCCCGGGGCTTGATGTAGGTCTGTCGTTCAGACGCGTCCTACGGTCGCCGGAGCTCCGGGTCCGTAGTAGAAAAATCGCGTCTGCTGGATCACGAAGCGAGTATGTACCCGGTCCGGGCCGCTTCGCAAGAAAACGGCCCGAACCGTGGGACGCGGCCTGATCAGCCGATCTTGGTGATGCGGTTGGCCGGGCCGGGGGCCACCGGGGCGCCCGCGCCGAGGTAGCCGACCAGGGCGTCGACGTCGAAGCCCGGTGCCGTGGTGCGGCCCGTGCCCAGCGTCAGGTTGGTGAAGCCGTCGCCGCCGTTGGCCAGGAAGTCGTTTGTGGTGACCTGGTAGCTGGCGGCGGGGTCGATCGGGGTGCCCTTCAGGGCCAGCGCGGTCACCTTCGCACCGGCCGGGGCGGTGCTGTTCCAGGAGTAGGTCAGCCCGGCCGACACCTGCAGGATGCGCTGGGTGGTCTGCCCGCCGAAGCCGACGAACTGCTGCTCGAGCACGTTCTTGAGCTGCGCGCCGGTGAAGGTCTGGGTGACCACCAGGTTGTTGAACGGCTGGACGGTGAACGCCTCGCCGTAGGTCACCTGGCCGTTGGCCTCGCCGCCGGACGACTGCTCGGCGTCGAAGTCGGCGCGGATGCCGCCCGGGTTCATCAGCGCGATCTGCGCGTTGCTGCTCGCGGTCCAGGCGAGCTGGGCGTCGGCGATCACGTCGCCGAGCGCGGACTCACCGTTGGCGCCGGCCGTGCGGGTGATGTCGGCGGAGATGCTGCCGACGACCTTGTTGGCGATCGGCGCGACCGCGGTGCGGTACTTGTCCGCGACCTTCTTCGCCTGCGGGTCGACCGTGTCCGGGTTCTTCAGGAAGACGCCGGCGGCGTTGCGGAGCCAGCCGCCGTTGCCGTCGGGGACGCCGTTCTCCACTACCACGTTCTTGGCGGTGACCTCCGCGAAGCGGCCGGTGCGCTGGTTGATCGCGTAGTCGATGTCGGTGACCAGCTGGCCGTTGGTGCCGGCGCTGGTGACCACCGACGTGCCCTTGGAGTTCGGCAGGGTGCACGTGTAGAAGCGGTGCGTGTGGCCGGAGACCACCAGGCTGAACTCGGGATTGAGGCCCGCGACGATCGGCACGATGGGCCCGGAGAAGGCGTTGCAGTCGGAGACGCCGGGCACCGGCACCTGCTCGGAGACGTTCTGCTGGCCGCCCTGGTGCACGAGCAGCACCTGCGCCTTGACGCCGAACAGCTTCAGCAGGTTGCCCCACTTGTTCGCGGTCTCGATCTCGTTCGCGAAGCGCACGCTCTGGATGCCGGCCGGGTTCACGATGCCGGCGGTGCCCTCCAGGGTCAGGCCGACGAAGCCGACCGGGGTGCCGTTGACGAACTTGATGTCGATCGGCGGCAGGATCGGCAGGCCGGTCTTCTTGTTGATCGTGTTCGCGGCCAGGTAGCTGAACTCGGCGCCCCGGAAGCCGTCGCCGTCCTGGCAACCGTCGGTCGGGTGGCAGCCGCCGCGCTGCATCCGGAGCAGCTCGTCGACGCCCTCGTCGAACTCGTGGTTGCCGACCGAGCTGATCTGCAGGCCGATCTCGTTCATCAGCTCGATCGTCGGCTCGTCGTGGAAGGCCGCGCTGACCAGCGGCGTCGCGCCGATCAGGTCACCGGCGCCGACGGTGAGGGTCTTGCGGCCCTCGGCGGCGGCCTCGGCGCGCAGCTTCTTCAGGTATGTCGCCAGGTATTCGACGCCGCCGGCGGGGACGCCGTTGACCACGGCACCGCTGCCGCCGGGCGGGTCGATGGCGCCGTGGAAGTCGTTGTAGCTGAGGAACTGTCCCTTGACCGTCTTGCCGGACGGTCCGTAAGACACGCTGGCCGGCGCCATGCCCGGCAGATACTGGGCGACAGGCGGGCCGGCGGGTGCTGCGTCGGGCTTGGTCATCGGCAAGGTGGCGACGACGGCCAGGGCGAGGGCGGGTGCGGCGAGATGACGCAGCACTGCCCAGCCGCGGCGGCGGGGGTGGTCCATAGTATTCGGTCTCCCGGTCGGGTTACGGATCAACCAACGCCACACAGCTTGCGGTATCGATGCTGGTCAGCGCTACCGCTGAGAAGCGACATGTTGGTTGCGGCCGGGCGTCGGCGACCGTCCGGGAAGAATTGTCGGTGCTGCGGCATAGACTTGTCCGGCGATGCGAGCCCTTCCGGAAAATTCTCAGCCCCTGTTTACGATGCCGCCTGTCCAGGAGGGTGAAAAGCCTGGTCAGAGCGATGCGCCCCGGCGGCAGCCGGCCCGCCGGCTCGATCCGGAGTCGCTGCTGGTCGGGCTCAATCCGCCGCAGCGCGACGCGGTGACCCACGCCGGGTCACCGTTGCTGATCGTCGCGGGGGCCGGCTCGGGCAAGACCCGGGTGCTGACCCACCGGATCGCCTACCTGCTGGCCGCGCGGGAGGTGCACCCCGGCCAGATCATCGCGATCACCTTCACCAACAAGGCCGCCGGTGAGATGAAGGAGCGGGTGGCCGCCCTGGTCGGTCCCCGGGCCCGGCTGATGTGGGTGTCGACGTTCCACTCCGCCTGCGTGCGCATCCTGCGGGCCGAGCACGAGCACGCCGGGCTGAAGAGCACCTTCTCGATCTACGACGCCGACGACTCGCGCCGGCTGATGCAGCTGGTCGCCCGCGAGCTCGACCTCGACCCGAAGCGCTACACGGCCCGCAGCCTGGCCGCCCAGGTGTCAAACCTGAAGAACGAGCTGGTCGAGCCCGAGGAGTTCAAGGACAAGGCGAAGGGCCCCAACGAGCGCGCCGTCGCCGAGGCCTACGAGCTCTACCAGCGCCGCCTCAAGGAGGCGCACGCGCTCGACTTCGACGACATCATCATGGCCACCGTGCACCTGCTGCAGTCGCACCCGCACGTCGCCGAGGCCTACCGGCGCCGGTTCCGGCACGTGATGGTCGACGAGTATCAGGACACCAACCACGCGCAGTACATGCTGGTCAAGGAGCTGGTCGGCCCCGCGAACGGCGAGCTGGAGCCGGGCGAGCTCTGCGTCGTCGGCGACGCCGACCAGTCGATCTACGCGTTCCGCGGCGCGACGATCCGCAACATCCTGGAGTTCGAGCGCGACTATCCGGACGCCCGCACGATCCTGCTGGAGCAGAACTACCGCTCCACCCAGACGATCCTCTCCGCGGCCAACGCGGTCATCGACCGCAACACCTCCCGCAAGCCCAAGCGGCTCTGGAGCGACCAGGGCGCCGGTGAGCAGATCGTCGGTTACGTCGCCGACACCGAGCACGCCGAGGCCGACTGGGTGGCCCGCGAGATCGACCGGCTCACCGACAACCACGAGGTGCGCCCGGGTGACGTGGCGGTCTTCTACCGCACCAACGCGCAGTCCCGGGTCTTCGAGGAGGTGTTCATCCGGGTCGGCCTGCCGTACAAGGTGGTCGGCGGGGTGCGCTTCTACGAGCGCAAGGAGGTCCGCGACGCGCTGGCCTACCTGCGCGCGGTGGTCAACGACGACGACACGGTGAGCATCCGCCGGGTGCTGAACACTCCCCGCCGCGGCATCGGTGACCGGGCCGAGGCCTGCGTCGAGGCGCTGTCCACACGCGACCGCATCTCGTTCGGCCAGGCGCTGCGCGGTGCCAGGGACGCCCCGGGCATCTCGACCCGCGCGGCCAACAGCATCGGCGACTTCGTCCGGCTCCTCGACGACCTGCGCGAGCAGTCCCGCACCGCGCCGCCGGAGGAGGTGCTGGAGGCCGCTCTGCAACGCTCCGGCCTGCTCTCGGAGCTGGAGGAGAGCCTCGACCCGCAGGACCAGGGCCGGGTGGAAAATCTCCAGGAGCTGGTCAGCGTCGCCCGGGAGTACACCGAGCGGGTGGAGGCCCAGGCGGCGGAGGACGACGAGGCGCCGGCCGCGACGCTGGCCGGGTTCCTCGAGCAGGTGGCGCTGGTCGCGGACGCCGACCAGATCCCCAGTGACGACCCCGAGCATCAGGGCGTGGTCACGCTGATGACCCTGCACACCGCCAAGGGGCTGGAGTTCCCGGTGGTGTTCCTCACCGGTCTGGAGGACGGTGTCTTCCCGCACATGCGCGCGCTGGGGGACAACGGCGAGCTGGAGGAGGAGCGCCGGCTCGCCTACGTCGGCATCACCCGGGCCCGGCAGCGGCTCTACCTCTCCCGCGCGGTGACCCGGTCGGCGTGGGGCCAGCCGCAGTACAACCCGCCCTCGCGGTTCACCGACGAGCTGCCGACCGAACTGGTGCGCTGGGAGCGCACGGCGGGGTCGTACACATCCTGGTCCGGGACCGGCGGCGGCGTGGGCGGTCGGGCCGGTGGCGACCGCGGTCGCGGCGGCGGTTTTTCCGGCGGAACGCCCAAAGCCCAGCAACTGGCCCAGCGGCTGGGCGTGGACGCAAGCAGGCTGACGACGGCCAGCGAGATGAAGCAGGCGCCCAAGGTCGCGGCCGGGGACAGGGTGAACCACCAGCGGTACGGGCTCGGCCGGGTGGTGACCGTGGACGGCCAGGGGCCGGGGGCGCGCGCCCAGATCGACTTCGGCGACCAGGTGATGTGGCTGGTGCTCCGGCACGCCCCGATCGAGAAGATCTAGCGGTTCACTCGGCGGCCGCGGTGCAGCCGGTGATGGTGACGCCGTGGTCGTGCATCCAGGCGATCGGCTCGATCGGGTTCTGGTACGCGCCCTCGTGCACCTCGAAGTGCAGGTGCGGCCCCGTCGAGTGGCCCGTTGAGCCCTCGTTGCCGATCTGGTCTCCGGCCGTCACGTGCTGCCCGACCGTCACGGTGATCGCCGACATGTGCCCGTAGTGGGTGAGGTAGCCGTTGCCGTGGTCGATGAGCACGGCATTGCCGTAGCCCTCGGCGGGTCCGGCGGCCGTGACGATGCCCGCGCCCGCGGCGCGGATCCGGGTGCCGTCCGGTGCTGCCAGGTCCACCCCGGCGTGCAGACGGCCCCAACGCGGGCCGTAGCAGGACGTTGTGGCGGCTTCCGGCAGCGGGTTGACCCACAGCGGCAGCGGCTTCTCCTTGCGGGCCTGGGGGACGAACGAGAGCCCCTCGTCGACGGCCTGCACATCGAGCGCCAGGGCGTCCGCCGACGGCGTGGCGGACTGCACCGGGGCCGCGGACGGCGTCGGGGTGGCCGCGAAGGAAGGCGCCGGGGTGGAAGCCGTGGGTGCGGGCAGGGCCTGGGCGGCCACCTGGGTGCGTGGCTGGGCGGCCGCCGGCGCGGACGAGGCGCCGTCCGTCGCCACGGTGACGCCGGCCACTCCTACGCCGGCGACCAGGGCCGCGGCGACCGCATAGCGGCCCTTTTCGGTGACGGGCGTGCTGGGGGCGCGATGGCTGTGCAGCGGCGTCGTTCTGCGGTGGCGACCGCGGACGTTCCGGTTGGCACGATGCTGCACGACGGGATGATCCTCCAGGTCTCGGTGTCCGACATCTGCCTGTCGGCACCGACCCGCGGATCGTGAGGGGAGTGCGCCCGGTGCAACCGGCCCGGTTGCGGGACGGTTGCGGCAATGGAGAACCGCCGGACCTGGGTGCGGTCCGGCGGCGGGTGGAGCTTTGCTCAGGAGGCGGCGAGGTCGCCGTACACCGACTCGATGCGGAGCTTGATGTCGACGCCGTGCTCGCGCAGGAAGACGATCGGGTCGGTCGGGGTGCCGTTCTCGTGCACCTCGATGTGCAGGTGCGAGCCGTACGAGTAACCCGTGATCCCGACCTCGCCGATGACCTGGCCGGCCTTGACGACGTCGCCGGCCTGGACCATCAGCCGCCGCGAGTGCGCGTAGATCATCTCGGTGCCGTCGCTGTGCCGGATGGTGATGGCGTACCCGTAACCGCCGCTGTAGCCCGCGGCGGTCACCTCACCGGCGTGCACCGCCTTGTACGGGGTGCCCTCGGGCGCCGCCAGGTCGATGCCGGCGTGCAGCTTGCCGAAGCGGACGCCGTAGGGCGAGGTGAACTGGTATTCCTCGAGCGGGAGCAGCCAGGCGTCGGCCTCGGCCTGCTCCTCGGAGATCTTGGTGCTGACGTCCCTGTTCTCACCACGGGAGGCACGCTCGCCGTCGCCGCGCTCGGCGAGGGCGTCGCCGGTGGTCGCGGCCTGTTCGAGGTTCTGCAGGACCGTGGGGTTGATGTTCTTGGCGTCCGGGAGCTGCGAGGCGGCTCCCAGAGCGACTACTCCGGCGCCGACGAAGGCCGAGGTGACGACCACGGCATAGCGGCTGCGCGGAGGAGTGGGTACACGGCGACGGCCGCGATAGCGGTCGGGCTCAGACGACAAGCGCTGACGCACGAACAACCCTCCGTCGGTGGCAAAGAGCGGCAGCCACCGGGCGGGGGAACAAGTGCTGAACGGTGGTTTGCCGGGCGGTCGGTCCGGCGTTAACCGGTTGACAGCCGTGGGCCACGGTAACGAAACGCAACGCCGGGTACAAGTCGAAGCGCCAATTCCCTGACACTTACCTGTCGGCTTTAGGGGGCGAATGTCCGAGTTGGTGGCAATTCTGATTGGGAAGGCTGTTGGCTCTCCGTAACTGTGCGTCTAACCCAAAGTCATGTGATGTGGAATACGTCAATTGGTGCTTGCAAGTGCCGCCACGATGGTCCCGGTCGCGGCGGGTAGTACGGAGCGGCGGCTTCCACGGTTCAACGGTGCCGGGTTACCGTTCGTTCAGGTGGCAGTTTCCGGGTCGGCCGGCAGTGCAGCCGGTGAGCGCCGAAGGGGTCGCAGATGCAAGCACGGATCAGGGTCGTCGTGGCCAAACCAGGGCTGGACGGGCACGACAGGGGCGCGAAGGTGGTCGCCCGGGCGCTGCGGGACGCCGGTATGGAAGTCGTCTACACGGGCCTGCACCAGACGCCCGAGCAGATCGTCGAGACCGCCATCCAGGAGGACGCCGACGCGATCGGGCTGTCGGTGCTCTCCGGTGCGCACATGACGCTGTTCCGCCGGGTGCTGGAACTGCTCGCGGAACGTGATGCGGCCGACATCGTGGTATTCGGCGGCGGCATCATTCCGGCCGACGACATTTCCGAGCTGGAGCAGCTCGGCGTCGCGCATATCTTCACGCCGGGCGCCACGACCGCATCGATCATCGAATGGGTGCGCGCCAATGTGGCCACGCCGGTAGCGTGACCAATCGCATACAAGGAGTCAAAAAGCGTTAAGGGAGAGGCCGGACGCACCCCTCACACGTCCGGCCTCTCTATGCACGATGCCCCGCCGCCACCCCTCGACCGACAGGGCATCGGCCGCTTTTGTCGTCGCTCAGCGTCCCGACATCACACTCAACGACGCCTCCGTACCGGGGTTACGCGATTTGGTACGACTTTTTCGGCGGCTTCGTCCCGCCGCATCCGGTCCGCCCGGCGCCGGGACCGCGCCCATGTGTGGTCTTGCACACCGTGCACCCGCGGCGGCGCTCCCGGCAGCGATGTGGCTAGGCTGCGAAATGAGGCCTCAGGGCCGACATTTCTCTCACGCTGGCGGCGACGCAACGACGCGCCGCGGACATCAGGTCGGGACGCAGGTACGCGGCTTGCCGGGGCAAGCGTCGCGAGCGAAAGGAGACACGTGGACCTGTTCGAGTATCAGGGGCGCGACCTGTTCGAACGGCACGGGCTGCCCGTGCTGGGCGGCGGCGTCGCCGAGACCCCGCAGGAGGCCCGCGCGATCGCCGAGCGGCTCGGCGGCAAGGTCGTGGTCAAGGCGCAGGTGAAGGTCGGCGGCCGCGGCAAGGCCGGCGGCGTCAAGCTCGCCGACGGCGCGGACGAGGCCGAGGCCCGCGCGACCGACATCCTCGGGATGGACATCAAGGGCCACACCGTGCACAAGGTGATGCTCGCCGAGACCGCGGACATCAAGGACGAGTACTACTTCTCCTACCTGCTCGACCGGGCCAACCGCACCTTCCTGTGCATCGCCAGCGTCGCCGGCGGCATGGAGATCGAGACGGTCGCCGAGGAGGACCCGGAGCGGGTCGCCAAGATCGCCATCGACGCCAGCAAGGGCGTGGACGAGGCCACTGCGCGCGAGATCGTCGCCGCCGCCAAGTTCCCGGCCGAGGTCGCCGAGCAGATCGTCGACATCGCCGTGAAGCTCTGGCAGGCCTTCGTGGCCGAGGACGCCACGCTGGTCGAGGTCAACCCGCTCGCCAAGGTCGGCGACGGCCGGGTGCTGCTGCTGGACGCGAAGATCACCCTGGACGAGAACGCCGGCTTCCGGCACCCCGACCACGAGGCGCTGATCGACCAGTCCGCGGTGGACCCGCTGGAGCAGGCCGCCAAGGCGAAGAACCTCAACTACGTCAAGCTCGACGGCGAGGTCGGCATCATCGGCAACGGCGCCGGCCTGGTCATGTCGACGCTCGACGTGGTCGCGTACGCGGGCGAGGGACACGGCGGCGTCAAGCCGGCCAACTTCCTCGACATCGGCGGCGGCGCCAGCGCCCAGGTCATGGCCGACGGCCTCGAGATCGTGCTCGGCGACCCGGCGGTCAAGTCGGTCTTCGTGAACGTCTTCGGCGGCATCACCGCGTGCGACGAGGTCGCCAACGGCATCGTCCAGGCCCTCGCCCTGCTCGGTGAGCGCGGCGAGGCCGTGACCAAGCCGCTCGTGGTCCGCCTCGACGGCAACAACGCCGAGGCCGGCCGGGCGATCCTGGACTCGGCGAACAACCCGCTGGTGCAGCGGGTGGACACCATGGACGGTGCGGCCGAGCGCGCCGCCGAGCTCGCGGCTGCGGGGAAGTGACGACATGGCTATCTGGCTCACCAAGGACTCCAAGGTCATCGTCCAGGGCATGACCGGCGCGGAGGGCTCCAAGCACACCCGCCGGATGCTCGCCGCGGGCACCAACGTGGTCGGCGGCGTCAACCCGCGCAAGGCGGGCACGACGGTGGACTTCGACGGCACCGAGTTGCCGGTGTTCGCGAACGTCGGCGAGGCGATGAAGGAGACCGGCGCCGACGTGTCGGTCATCTTCGTGCCGCCGGCGTTCACCAAGTCGGCCGTGCTCGAGGCGATCGACGCCGAGATCCCGCTGGCCGTGGTCATCACCGAGGGCGTGCCGGTGCAGGACTCGGCCGCGTTCTGGGCGCACAACGTCGCCCAGGGGGAGAAGACCCGGATCATCGGACCGAACTGCCCCGGCATCGCGTCGCCCGGCGCCTCCAACGCCGGCATCATCCCGGCCGACATCACCCCGGGCGGCCGGATCGGCCTGGTCAGCAAGAGCGGCACGCTGACCTACCAGCTCATGTACGAGCTGCGCGACATCGGCTTCTCCACCGCGGTGGGCATCGGCGGCGACCCGATCATCGGGACCACGCACATCGACGCGCTCAAGGCGTTCCAGGAGGACCCGGACACCGACGCGATCGTGATGATCGGTGAGATCGGCGGCGACGCCGAGGAGCGGGCCGCCGAGTTCATCAAGGCCAACGTGACCAAGCCGGTGATCGGCTACATCGCCGGCTTCACCGCCCCGGTCGGCAAGACCATGGGTCACGCCGGCGCGATCATCTCCGGTTCGGCCGGCACCGCCGACGCCAAGAAGCAGGCCCTCGAGGCCGCCGGCGTCAAGGTCGGCAAGACCCCGAGCGAGACCGCGCGGCTCATGCGCGAGGTCATGAGCTGATTTTGGTACGGCCACCGGCGCGCCGCGGCACGGACGATCCACGTCCGCACCGCGGCGCGCCGCCGTATCCGGCCACCCCGCGCTGCTGGGCCCGGGTGGTCCAGGGATGTGCCGGCCCGCGTTGCCGGGCCCGGGTGGTCCAGGGATGTGGCGGCCCGCGTTGCCGGGCCCGGGTGGTCCGGGGATGTGCCGGCCCGCGTTGCCGGGCCCGGATGGTCCGGGGATGTGGCGGCCCGCGCCCGGGCGTGGATGCATTGTTCCGGTGGCATCCGCCGCGGCAGCCGCGCGGGGTGACAGGCGCCGATCGGGGCCCCGGCCTGGGCGATCTTCGCCGGCCGGCACTTGGCGCGCCGGTCGATTCCTGCGCTTTCCCGGTGCTCCCGGGCGGCGCGTCGTCGTTTCTGCATCGCCGCAGGCCGTCCGGCGTGGAAAAGTAGGCCGCGATGCCGACCACCCCCGACCGTCGTGACGGTCGATCCGCCGGCTCGGAGGACCAGTTCGAAGCCGCCGAGGCCATGCACCTTGCCGCCCGTGAGACGGTCTCGGTGCGTCCCGCGGCGCCCGGCGACCGCCGGACGGTCCGGGTCGACCCGGCCGACCGCGCCACCGTGCGGATCGATCCCGGCAACCACGAGACGGTCAAGCTCCCCGGCCAGCGCCGCCCGCCGCCGGGCCGGCGCCGGGCCCCGCTGCCGGTCGCCGCGGCCTTCGCGACCTGCTGGGCCGCGTTCGTCGCGTACGTGCCGGTGGCCGCGGTGATCGGGCTGGCGCGCACGCTGGAGGGCCAGGGCGGGCTGGGCGGTGCCACGCACGCGGGGCTGGCCGGGTGGCTGCTCGGGCACGGCGTACCGATCGGCACCTCCATCGGACCGCTCGGGCTGGCGCCGCTGCTGCTGACCCTGCTGGCCGGCTGGCGGCTCAACCGGGCCGGCCTGCACGTCACCCGCGCGATCGGGGCCCGGCGCAGCGGCTCGCCGCGGGCCGCGTTCCAGGTGGCGGGCATGATCGGCCTGACGTACGCGATCCTCGGCGCGCTGGCCGCGCTGATCGTCGACGGCCGGGGCACCGAGGTGTCCGCGGGCCGGGCGGCCTTCCACTGCTTCCTGGCCGGCCTGGCGTTCTCCCTGATCGGCTCACTGCGCAGCACCGACGCCCTGGTCGTGATCGCCCGCCGGATCCCGCCGGCGCTGCGCCACGGCCTGCGCACGGGCGTCGTGGCGGCGCTGCTGATCCTCGCCGCGGGTGCGGCCTTCGCCGGGCTCTCCGTCGCGGTCGGCGGGGGACAGGCGGCGGACATGATCTCGGCGTACCGGACCGGTGTCGCGGGCCAGGCCGGCATCACGCTGGTCAGCCTCGCCTACGGCGCGAACGGCGTGGTCTGGGCGGCGGCCTATCTGCTCGGCCCCGGCTTCCTGCTGGGCGCCGACTCCGCGGTGCGGGTCACCGAGGTGACCGTCGGCCCGCTGCCCACCGTGCCGCTGCTGGCCGGCCTGCCGGACGGCCCGGTCGGGGCGAGCGGCGCGGCGCTGCTGGCGGTGCCGGTGCTGGCGGCGATGGCGGCCGGCTGGCTGCTGACCCGCCGGCTGGTGAACCTGCACCACGTGGTCGAGGGCCACCTGGTGCACGGCCGCAAGCCGGGCGACCCGGCGCCGGCGGAACCGAGCTGGTCGCTGGTGCTGGGCGCGGCGGCCCTGTCCGGCCCGGTGGCGGGGCTGGTGCTGGGGCTGTTGTCCTGGATGTCGGGCGGCTCGCTGGGCGACGGCCGGCTCTCCGAGATCGGCCCGGTGCCGTGGCAGGTGGCGCTGGTCGCGACGATCGTGGTCACGGTCTCGGCGGGCATCGGCGCCGCGGCGGGCCGCGCCTTCCGCGCCCCGGCCCGCGGCTGAACCGCCGACGGACCGCGAAGGCGCCCGACGGACCGCGAAGGCGCCCGACGGACCGCGAAGGCGCCCGACGGACCGCGAAGGCGCCCGACGGACCGCTAAGGCGCCCGACCGAACGCTAAGGCGCCCGACCGAACGCTAAGGCGCCCGACCGAACGCAAAGGCGCCCCTGCCTGGGCAGGGGCGCCTTTGGTCAACCGATGATCAGCTGCCGAAGTTGTAGGCACCCGTCGACGCGGCGATGATGTTGATGACGATGCCGAGCGCGGCTACGCCGAAGGCGATGTAGGCGAGTGTGGGCGGCTTGCCGACCTTGCGGGCCTCAAGCAGGCACAGCACGCCGAAGACGATGCCGAGCGGGGTGCAGCAGAGGGCGAACACGATGCCGAGGACGCCCCAGAGCGTCACCTTGTCGTTGCCCGGCGCTGCGGGCGGCTGCTGACCGTAGTAGGGCGGTGGCGTCACAGGACAATCCTCCAGGTAAATCCGCATGGTGCGGTGATGTGCAAACTGAGCGCCCACGCGGGCCATCACGTGAGCGGCCCGCAGCCTAACCGATGATCAGCGGTTTGCGCTGTCCGCGAATCGACCCGTTTGCCGCTGCGAGCAGGCACGGCGATAGGGTGCTCGGGTGACAGACCCCGCGCCCGCCCGCCTGGTCGTCCTCGTCTCCGGCTCCGGCAGCAACCTGCAGGCCCTCCTTGACGCCGCCGCGGATCCCGCGTACGGCGCGCGGGTGGTCGCGGTCGGTGCGGACCGGGACGGCATCGCCGGGCTCGACCGTGCGGCCGCCGCCGGTGTGCCGACGTTCGTCGACTCCGTCAAGGCCTACCCCACCCGGGACGCCTGGGACGCCGCCCTGACCGGTCACGTCGCCGAGCACAAGCCCGACCTGGTGATCTCGGCCGGCTTCCTCAAGCTGGTCGGCAAGGAGTTCCTGGCCGCCTTCGGGGACCGCTACGTCAACACCCACAACGCGCTGCTGCCGTCGTTCCCGGGCATCCACGGCCCGCGGGACGCGCTGGCCTACGGCGTGAAGATCGCCGGCGCGACCCTGTTCTTCGTCGACGCCGGCGTCGACACCGGCCCCATCATCGCCCAGGTCAGCGTGCCCGTGCTCGACGGTGACACGGAGGAGACGCTGACCGAGCGGATCAAGGACGCCGAACGCCGCCAGCTGGTCGAGTACGTCGGCCGGCTGGTGCGCGAAGGCTGGACCATCACGGACAGAAAGGTCTCGATTCCATGAGCGCCGACGAGGGCCGCCGCCCGATCACGCGGGCGCTGCTGAGCGTGTACGACAAGACCGGCCTGGTCGAGCTCGCGCAGGCGCTGCATGCCGCCGGGGTGCAGATCGTGTCCACCGGCTCCACCGCGTCGACCGTCGAGGCAGCCGGGGTGCCGGTGACCCGGGTCGAGGAGCTGACCGGCTTTCCCGAGACGCTGGACGGCCGGGTCAAGACGCTGCACCCGAAGGTGCACGCCGGGCTGCTCGCCGACCTGCGGCTGGACACCCACGCCGGGCAGCTCGCCGAGCTCGGGATCGAGCCGTTCGACCTGCTGGTCAGCAACCTGTACCCGTTCACCGAGACGGTGGCGTCCGGCGCGAGCGTGGACGAGTGCGTCGAGCAGATCGACATCGGCGGGCCGGCGATGGTGCGCGCCGCGGCGAAGAACCACCCGTCCGTGGCGGTGGTGACGTCCGTGGCGGCGTACCCCCTGGTCCTGGAGGCCGTGCGGAACGGCGGTTTCTCGCTGACGCAGCGCAAGCTGCTCGCCGCTCGCGCGTTCGCCGACATCGCCGAGTACGACGTCGCGGTGGCCAACTGGTGTGCCACCACGCTGGCGCCGAGCGAGTGGCCGGAGTTCGCCGGGCTGGCGCTCAAGCGCGAGAGCGCGCTGCGGTACGGCGAGAACCCGCACCAGCAGGCCGCGCTCTACCTGGACCCGAACGCGCCCGCGGGGCTGGCCCAGGCCGAGCAGCTGCACGGCAAGGAGATGTCCTACAACAACTACGTCGATGCGGACGCCGCCTGGCGCTCGGCGAACGACTTCACCGAGCCGTGCGTCGCGATCATCAAGCACGCCAACCCGTGCGGCATCGCCGTCGGCGCGGACGTCGCGGAGGCGCACCGCAAGGCGCACGCCTGCGACCCGGTGTCGGCGTTCGGCGGGGTCATCGCGGTCAACCGGCAGGTGACCGCCGAGCTGGCGAACCAGCTCGACGGCATCTTCACCGAGGTGATCGTCGCGCCGTCGTTCACCGACGAGGCGCTCGCGGTGTTCCGCGAGAAGAAGAACCTGCGGGTGCTGGTGGCCCCGGAGTGGAACCCGCCGCCCGCCGAGATCAAGCAGGTCGGCGGCGGCGTGCTGGTGCAGCTGGCGGACCGGATCGACGCCGCCGGCGACGACCCGGCGAACTGGACGCTCGCCACCGGCGCGCCCGCGTCCGCCGCGGAGCTGGCCGATCTCGCCTTCGCCTGGCGGGCCATCCGCAGCGTCAAGAGCAACGCGATCCTGCTCGCCCGCGACGGCGCGACCGTGGGCGTCGGCATGGGCCAGGTCAACCGGGTCGACTCCGCGCACCTCGCGGTGAGCCGGGCCGGTGCGGACCGGGCCAAGGGCAGCGTGGCGGCCTCCGACGCGTTCTTCCCGTTCCCGGACGGGCTCGAGGTGCTGATCGCCGCGGGCGTCAAGGCGGTCGTGCAGCCGGGCGGCTCGATCCGCGACAACGTGGTCATCGAGGCGGCCGAGAAGGCCGGGATGACCGTCTACCTGACCGGCACGCGGCACTTCTACCACTGATGGACGTCGTCCGGAACGAGGTCTTCTCCGGCCAGGACTGGGCTCTCGCCGAGGTGGAACGCGCACACTACGAGGACTGCGCGTTCCACGACGTCGACTGGTCCGAGGCGAAGCTGTCCGGGTGCACGTTCACGCACTGCGAATTCGGCAACGTGCGGTTCAACGCCGCCGAGCTGAGCAACTGCGCGATCACCCAGTCGGTGCTGCGCCGCTGTTCGTTCTTCGACGCCACGCTGACCGGCTGCAAGCTCACCGGCTCGCAGTTCCTCGACTGCGGGCTGCGGCCGGTGACCATCGACGGCGGTGACTGGGGTTTCGTCTCGCTGCGCGGGCAGAACCTCACCGCCGCCAGGCTCGGCGGGCTGCGGCTGCGTGAGGCCGACTTCACCGGCGCCGACCTGACCCGGGCCGACCTGCGCGGCGCCGACCTGTCGCACGCCCGGCTCAAAGATGCCGTGCTCAAGGGCGCGGACCTGCGGGGAGCCGACCTGGACGGGGTGGCGCTGCACGGGCTCCGGCTGGACGGCACCAAGATCGACATGGCCCAGGCGGTGCAGTTCGCCACCGCCTACGGCGCGAAGGTCAGCGGCTGAGGAGTGGTTTACCTCGCCCCGGACGGCCCTGCCCGGTAATGCGCCGTTAACCGACTGATACGGTCCGGAAAATGGGTCCCGCAGACTGGGAGTGAGAGACATGGGCAAGAAGGTCACCGTCGTAGGCGCCGGTTTCTACGGGTCCACGACCGCACAGCGTCTGGCCGAGTACGACATCTTCTCCACCGTGGTGCTCACCGACATCGTCGAGGGCAAGCCCGAGGGCCTTGCGCTCGACCTCAACCAGTCCCGCCCGATCGAGGGCTTCGAGACCAAGGTCGTCGGCGCCACCACCGGCCCGAACGGCGAGGGTTACGAGGCCATCGAGGGCTCGGACGTGGTCGTGATCACCGCCGGCCTGCCCCGCAAGCCGGGCATGAGCCGGATGGACCTGCTCGGCGTCAACGCCAAGATCGTCCGTTCGGTCGCCGAGAACATCGCGAAGTACGCGCCGAACGCCGTGGTCATCGTGGTGTCCAACCCGCTGGACGAGATGACCGCGCTGGCCCAGATCGCCACCCAGTTCCCCAAGAACCGGGTGCTCGGCCAGGCCGGCATGCTCGACTCGGCGCGCTTCACCAACAACGTCGCCGAGGCGCTCCAGGTGCCGGTGAGCAGCGTCAAGACGCTGACGCTGGGCTCGCACGGCGACACCATGGTGCCGGTGCCGTCGCAGTCCTCGGTCAACGGCAAGCCGCTGGCCGACCTGCTCCCGGCCGACAAGGTCGAGGAGCTGGTCACCCGCACCCGCAACGGTGGTGCCGAGGTCGTGGCGCTGCTCAAGACCGGTTCGGCGTACTACGCACCCTCCGCCGCCGCGGCCCGGATGGCCAAGGCCGTCGCGGAGGACTCCGGCGCGGTCATGCCGGTCTGCGCGTGGGTGGACGGCGAGTACGGCATCTCCGGCGTCTACCTGGGCGTCGAGGCCAAGATCGGCGCCGCGGGCGTGCAGCAGGTCGTCGAGACCGACCTCACCGACGCGGAGCTGGCCGGCCTCAAGGAGGCCGCCGAGGCGGTCCGCGCCAAGCAGGCGGACGTCGCGGATCTCTGATCCGAACGCGGAAAGGCCGGGGCCCGCTGGGGCTCCGGCCTTTTCCGTCCTCAGAGGTTGCGGGGACGCAGCGCGGCGACCGGGATCTCGATGGGCCACGGGCTGTCGGTGCTGACCACGTCGGTGAAGGTCCCCGACGGCTCGTACGCTTCCGCGTCGCCGTTGAGCCGGTAGGTCTGCACGGTGAGGCCGCCGTCGGTCTCGATCAGCCAGTAGTGCGGGATGCCGGCCTTCGCGTAGAGCGCCGGCTTGAGCACCCGGTCCACACTCTGCGAGCCCGGCGACACGATCTCCGCCACCAGCACGACCTCGTCCGCCAGGAAGCTGCCGGTGCGCCGGCGGGCCGCCTCGAACGTGGTGACCAGCACGTCCGGGATGAACATCCGGTTCGGGCTGAGCTCCACGTCGTTGGCCTGACTCACGAAGAGATGCTCCGGACAGGTCTGCTCGAGCAGGACGCCGAGACGCATGGCGATGACCTGGTGGACGCTGGTCGGCGAGGGGGACACGTGCAGTGCTCCATCGATGAGTTCGCGGCGGACGCCGTCATCGGGCAGGGCATAAAGGTCGTCGACGGTCCAGCCGTCCGCGGGTGGCAGCCCGCTGATCGCGGCGGTCATGGGGAACCTCCTCCACGGAAATCGCAACCTCGGTCACATCTTACGAGCGCCGGGAAGGGTCCGGGCCCGTGCGCCTCGAGCTTCATTCTTTCGTAAGACAATACGGCTGGCCCAGATGCGACACCGCCAACCACGAGTCACGGGTCGCGGCCGTGGCAAGCGCCGCCTCCCGGCTTTCCCGGGCCAGGTCGGTGTCCATGTCGTGGCCGTAGGCCAGGCCCGGGTCTATCAGTTGCACGGCGTGCACCAGCAGGTCCCCCGTGATCAGCATCGACTCGGCTCCGGACTCCACCAGCACCGACTGATGCCCCGGGGTGTGCCCTGGCGTGGAGACGATCCGTACGCCCTCGCCCAGCCGGGTGTCACCCGAGACCACCCGCAGCCGCCCCTGCTCGCGCAGCGGCCGCAGCAGCGTGTCCTGCTGGCGTGCCGCGGCGAAGGCGTCGACCTCCGCCTGCTGGACGATCACCTGCGCCTCGGTGAACGGCGAGTCCGCCGGCACCGCCCAGCCGATGTGGTCGGTGTGCAGGTGGGTCAGCACGATCGCCTCGACCTCCGCCGGCCGGATGCCGGCCGCCGCCAGCTCCGCCGGCAGGTGCCCGGGTACGGGAGCCCAGTCGGCGGCGAGCGAGTGTGCCGGCCCGATCCCGGCGTCGACGAGGGTGACCGGGCCGCTCTCGCCGTACCGGATGGCGAAGCTCCGGAAGCGCAACCACCAGCGGCCGTCGGCGGCTCGCGCGGCCGGGTCGCGCGCGTCGGCGGCGGCCCACTGCGCCGCGGTGGCCTCCGGGAGCGCGTCCTCGCGGCGGTCGAAGTGCGGCCCCTCGGCGTCCTGCAGGGCGATGACGGTCAGCGGGCCGATCTTCCGGATGGCAGACATCCCGCCATTCTGGCCGGGTGGGGCGCGTCGTGGGGGGAGGGTAGGGAGAGGCCGGGAGGCGATCTTCAACCGACCTGCAGTACGCTCGTACTGCTAGAAGCACGTGTCCCGGAGAGGAGCGCCGGTCGATGGCGAAGATCAAGGTCAACAACCCGGTCGTGGAGCTCGACGGCGACGAGATGACCCGGATCATCTGGAAGCAGATCCGCGAGCAGCTGGTGCTGCCGTACCTCGACGTCAACCTCGAGTACTACGACCTGTCGATCCAGTACCGCGACGAGACCGACGACCAGGTGACCATCGACGCGGCCAACGCGATCAAGCGGCACGGCGTCGGCGTCAAGTGCGCGACCATCACCCCGGACGAGGCCCGCGTCGAGGAGTTCGGCCTCAAGAAGATGTGGCGGTCGCCGAACGGCACGATCCGCAACATCCTCGGCGGCGTGGTCTTCCGCGAGCCGATCATCATGTCGAACGTACCCAGGCTGGTGCCGGGCTGGACCAAGCCGATCATCATCGGCCGGCACGCGCACGGCGACCAGTACAAGGCGACCGACTTCGTGGTGCCGAGCGCCGGCAAGCTGACCGTCACGTTCACGCCCGAGGACGGCTCCGCGCCGATGGAGTTCCACGTCGCGGACTACCCCGGCGGCGGCGTCGCGATGGCGATGTACAACTACGACGACTCGATCCGCGACTTCGCGCGCGCCTCGTTCCGGTACGGCCTGGCCCGCAACTACCCGGTCTACCTGTCGACCAAGAACACGATCCTGAAGGCGTACGACGGCCGGTTCAAGGATCTGTTCGCCGAGATCTTCGAGACCGAGTTCGCCGAGCAGTTCCAGGCCGCCGGCCTCACCTACGAGCACCGGCTGATCGACGACATGGTCGCCGCCGCGATGAAGTGGGAGGGCGGCTACGTCTGGGCGTGCAAGAACTACGACGGCGACGTGCAGTCCGACACCGTCGCGCAGGGCTTCGGCTCGCTCGGCCTGATGACGTCCGTGCTGATGACCCCGGACGGCAACACCGTCGAGGCCGAGGCCGCGCACGGCACGGTCACCCGGCACTACCGGCAGTGGCAGAAGGGCGAGAAGACGTCGACGAACCCGATCGCGTCGATCTTCGCCTGGACCGGCGGCCTCAAGCACCGCGGCAAGCTGGACGAGACCCCGGCGGTCACCGAGTTCGCCGAGACGCTGGAGCGGGTCTGCGTGGAGACGGTCGAGGGCGGTCAGATGACCAAGGACCTCGCGCTGCTGATCTCCCGGGACGCCCCGTGGCTGACCACGGACGAGTTCATGAACGCCCTGGACGAGAACCTGGCGCGCAAGCTCTCCTGATCCCCGTACCCGGAAAGGGCCGTCGGCAGGTGCCGGCGGCCCTTTTTGGAGAATGTGCCGAAGGGCGCGTTTGACCGGCGTAACTTCGGGTAGGACAGCTCGTTTGTCTTGATAGAACGGATGACGGTCGCGCAGTGCTTCCCAGTCGCCCGCCGGTCTGGCCGCCTTGTCCCGGGCGCCGATCGGTCTGGGGATCGCGCGCGATCAGTGGGTGATCTGCGCCTGCCGTCCCTTCCCAGCGGGGGGCCTTGTCCCGGGCCCCCCGCCCCCTAAGTTTCCCCTGGTCAGCCCGCGTCGCGGAGGGCCTGGGCGGCGGTTTCGGGGACGATGTCGTTCACGAAGGCGCCCATCGCCGACTCCGAGCCGGCCAGGTACTTCAGCTTGTCCGCCGCGCGCCGGATGCTGAACAGCTGCAGGTGCAGGTAGCCCAGCTCGCGGCCCGCCCCGACGACCGCCTGGTGCCAGGCCGAGATGTACGGCATCGGCTTGCCGAACAGCGCGTCGAAGCGGCCCAGCACGTCCAGATACAGCGGCCCGAAGGCGTCACGCTCCGCGTCGGTCAACCCCGGCAGGTCCGCTACCTGGCGGTGCGGGGCGATCTGCACCTCGTACGGCCAGCGGGCCGCGGCCGGCACGTACGCCGTCCAGTGCTCGTTCGCCGCCACCACGCGGACCTGGGCCTTGCGCTCCGCGGCCAGCACGTCCGCGTACAGGTTGCGGCCGCCGGTGCGCTCGGCGTGCTGGTGTGCGGCCCGCAGCATCGCCTGGGTCCGGGCCGGCACCGTCGGGTACGCGTAGATCTGCCCGTGCGGGTGGCTCAGCGTCACGCCGATCTCGATGCCGCGGTTCTCGAACGGGAACACCTGCGCGACCCCGGGCAGCGCCGACATCTCCGCCGTCCGGTCCGCCAGCGCGTCGAGCACCGTGCGCACCCGGCCCGGCGGCAGCGAGCCGAACGAGCTGGTGTGGTCGCTGGTGAAGCAGACCACCTCGCAGCGCCCCACCCCCGGCCGGACCGGCACCATGTCGGTGAGCCCGGTGATCTCGTCCGGCTTGACCCGGTCGCTGAACGACGGGAACTGGTTCTCGAAGACCACCACGTCGTAGTCGGGCGCCGGGATCTCGCTGGCGAACTCCGGCGTCGACGGGCAGAGCGGGCACTTGTCGCTGGGCGGCAGGAACGTCCGGGTCTGCCGGTGCGCGGCGACCGCCACCCACTCGTCGACCAGCGGGTCGTAGCGCAGCTGCGAGGTGGGCGGCGGCGGGGGCAGCCGGCGGGTGTCCGGCCACTTGCCGCGGTCCGCGTCCCGGGTCTCGTCGAAGTAGATGAGCTCACGGCCGTCGGAGAGCCGGATCGCTGTCCGCTGAGAGATCATTGGGCGCTTACCACCATCAGTTCGTTCACCTGTTCCGCCAGGACCGCACGTGCGGTCTCGTCCAGCTGGTCATCCGTGATCACCACGTCGGCGCGGTCCAGCGGCACGATCGAGGAGATGCCCACGGTGCCCCACTTGGTGTGGTCGGCGAGCACCACGAGCCGTTCCGCCGCCTCCACCAGGGCCCGGTTGACGTCGGCCTCCATGAGGTTCGGGGTGGTGTAGCCGGCCCGCTCGCTCATCCCGTGCACGCCCAGGAACAGCATGTCCAGGTGCAGGGTGCCGATCGCGGCGACCGCCACCGGGCCGACCAGGGCGTCCGACGGGGTCCGGGTGCCGCCGGTCAGCACCACGGTCTGGTCCGGGCGCCCGGCCCGGTAGAAGACGTCGGCGACCGGGATGGAGTTGGTGACCACGGTGAGCGCGGGCACGTCCACGAGCCGCTGGGCCAGGCCCGCGGTCGTGGTGCCGGCGGACAGGGCGATGGCGTCACCGGGGGAGACCAGGGCGGCGGCGCGCATGGCCATCGCGGCCTTCTCGGCGCGCTGGCGCACCGACTTGGCCGCGAAGCCCGGCTCGTGCGCCGAACCGGGGCTCACCGTGGTCGCGCCGCCGTGTACCTTCGCCAGCAGGCCACGGTCGGCCAGGGTCTCCAGATCACGGCGGATCGTCATGTCGGAGACGCCGTACTCGGTGGCCAGTTCGCTGACCCGGACTCCGCCGGCGGCCCGGACCCGATCGAGGATCGCGGCCTGACGCTGCTGTGCCAACATCAGCACTCACCGTCGCTACGTCGGTCTAACCGCACGAATTCGAACACGTGCGAACACTACCCGCTGATCGGGTGTGCGCAAAAGGGTGCTGTGTCAGATACCTCGGCCCCGCTTGTGCAGGGCGGAGAGCACGTTCTCCACCTTCACCGCGCCGGTCATGGCCGCCAGCGCGATTGCCGTCCGCGGCTCCTTCCAGTTGGCGCGGACCGCCTCCTTGCTGAACTGCCAGGCCTGGCTGCGGTTGCCGGTCGCCGCCGACCAGCAGGCGAGCTGTCCGTAGACGCGGGCCGCGCCGGGGCGGCAGCCGCTGATCTCCGGGTGGCGTTGCATCATCCAGCGCAGCGAGGAGATCTTGGTGGCGTACTCGTAGGCGTAGTGCGAGGTGCGGCCCCACAGGACCCGGACCAGCGGCTCGTCCACGTGCACGATCGGCGCCCGGCGGGCCGCCCGCAGCAGCAGGTCCCAGTCCTCGTTCTGGCTGCCCGGCGCGTCCTCGGCGACCAGCCCGATCGCCGAGTCGGCCAGGGCCTCGCGGCGGATCAGGAACGACGACGAGTGCAGCATCGCCATCCGGGAGCGGGCCAGCTCGTCCACCGTCACCCGGCTGCGCCCGGCCAGCCGGGGGGTGGTCTTCCCCTCGTACTCGACCGCGATGGCACAGGTCGCCATCTCGGAGTCCGGCTCGGCCAGCAGGGCGGCCACCTGCCGGCGCAGCTTGTCCGGCGTCCACTGGTCGTCGTCGTCGCAGAAGGCCACGTACTCGCTGTCCAGCGCGAGGATGCCGGTGTTGCGGGCGCCGGCCAGCCCCGAGGTGCGCCAGTTCGTCAGCACCAGCACCTGGGTCTGCTCGGTGGCGGCCAGCAGGTAGTCGGGCTCGGTCTGGTCGTAGACCACCACGACCTTCAGCTCGCCCGGGTAGCGCTGGGCGCGCACCCCGGCGATCGCCTTGCGGACCAGCTCGGGGCGGTTGCGGGTGGGGATCACGACACCGACGGACGGCCAGTTCATCACGCCTCCTGGGGCACTGCGGGGTTGAGCGGGTAGCCGTACGCGCGCAGCATCGGGGCGCACACCGCGCCGACGAGCCGGCGCTGGCCGCTGGGCAGGGCGCGGACCCAGGCGTCGTCGCGGCGCAGCGGCAGCCGGCCGACGCTGAAGCGCATCGGGTTGCCGGCCGCGCTGTGGCCGACCCGCAGGTCCGCGTAGCCGTCGCCGAGGAAGGCCAGATCCGCCTCGGTGGCCGGGACGCCGGCGTACTCGGCGAGCTCGCGCAGGGCGGCGCGCGGGTCGGTGAGGAACTGTTCGTAGCGGATCCGGCGAACCGGCACGCCGCGCCGGGAGAGCAGGCCGAAGGCCGCGTTGTGCGCGTTCCACAGCAGCGCCGAGCGGCCGGGGGAGTAGCGGGTCATCTCGTCGCCGCCGTCGGACTCCGGCCGGGCGACGGTCTTGGTCCAGGAGTACGCCACCCCGCGCGCGTCCCGCACCACGTGCACGACCCGCAGGTCCACATCGTCCGCCCAGCGCAGCACGTGCGCGAGTGCGCTGTGCTTGGAGGAGTCGACGACCACCTCGGCGCCGGAGACGGTGGCGGCGGCCGCGTACACCTTGGCGTAGAAGCTCGCGTACTCGCGGACGTCCGCGCGCTGGGCCGGCGGCAGCTGGGCGCCGGCCAGCCGCGGGATGTGCCGGGTGCGCTCGACGACGTCCCGCAGCGCGTGCACCCGGTCGACGTCCACATTGCCCCAGTGGCCGAAGGCGTGCTCGCCGACCCGCTTCCAGAACGTGCAGGTAGCGAACCGGGCGCCGCAGCCGCACCGCTCGTTGTCGCGGATGTCGCGCTGCCAGAGGTGGACGATCTCGCCCAGCGCGCACACGGAGGGCAGCTCGCCGAGCAGGCGCTCGACGAGAGTCGTCCCGCTTCGTCCCAATCCACCCAAATACAGAATCCGTGCCACTTTCGCCCGCCTTCGCTCGTTTCGCTCCTATAACGAGCGAGCAAGGCTGAAGGAGGCGTGGCATGACCATCGAGGCATTCGACCGGGTACATCTCGACGGCACCGGATTCGACCGGATCACCGAGGAGGAGGTGGTGGCGCTCGTCCGCGAGGCGATCGATGCCGGCCGCGGTGGCCGGATCCTCACCCCGAACGTGGACATCCTGCGGCAGGCCCAGGTCAACCGGGCCGTCCGGGCGTACCTGGACGACGCCGACCTGGTCGTCGCCGACGGGATGCCGCTGGTCTGGGCCAGCAAGCTGAGCGGGACCCCGCTGCCGGAACGCGTCGCGGGCAGCAGCCTGATCTGGTCGTTGTCGCGCGGCCTGGCCCACGACGGCCGCTCGGTCTTTGTCGTCGGCGGCTCCCCGGCGGCCGGCGGGGTCGCGGACGGCGCCACCCGGGCCGCCGGCCGCCTGGCCCGCGACTGCCCGGGGCTGCGGATCGCCGGCACGTCGTGCCCGTCCTTCGGCTTCGAGCGTGACGCACAGTCCTATGCCGGCTTCTGCCGCACGGTGGCCGGGGCCGAACCCGATCTGGTCTTCGTCGGCCTGGGTTTCCCGAAGCAGGAGGCCGTGATCACCCGGCTGCGTGCCGAGCTGCCGCGGGCCTGGTTCATCGGTTGCGGCGCCGCGGTCAACTTCGTCGCCGGTGACGTCGACCGGGCGCCGCGCTGGATGCAGAAGACCGGCCTGGAATGGGCCCACCGGCTGGGCACCGAGCCGGGCCGGCTGGCCGGGCGCTACCTCAAGCACGACGCCCCGTACGCGATGCGGCTGCTGGCCGGCGCCGCCGCCCGCCGGTGACCCCGACGCGCCCGCGGCCGCCGGACGGATGGCCGTCCGACGGCCGCAGCCGGCCTATTCCGGGTTGAAGTACGGGTCCCGGGTCAGCTGGGTGAACTGCCGGAACGCGGCCTGGTCGCCGCCCAGCCGGAACTGCTGCTTCGGCCCGTTCCCCTCGGGGTCGGACTCGAAGTAGACGACGGCCTTGATCTGCTTGTTGGCCTTGAAGGTGCGCTCCGCGTCCGCCAGCCAGGCCGTCCGCCCGGCCGAGCCCCACGCCTTGGCCACCCCGAACTCGCCGATCACGATCGGCTTCGGCCGCTGTGCCGCCCACTGCAGGAACGGCCCCATGAGCCGGCCGATCGGCTGGAACAGGTTGCCCGCGTAGACGTCCACGCAGGTCCAGTCCACCTGGTCGTCGCCGGGGTAGAAGGCCGGCGCGTCGCCGCGGATGAAGCCCTCCGCGGTCGGGCACCACACCCAGGACACGTTCTTCACCCGCTGCTCGGCGAAGATCGCCCGGATGTGCTTGTACGCGGCGATGTAGTCCGGCCCGGACCACATCGTGGCGCGCAGGTTGGGCCGGTCCATCTCCCACCGGATCCGCAGCAGCACCGGCTTCTTCACCTTCCGGATCGCCTTGGCCTGCCGGCGGATCAGCCGGTCGTGCTCGCCCGCGGTGATCGAGCGGTTGTCGCCGGTCGCCCAGCTCACCATCAGCGTCGCGCCCGAGTCCAGGAAGTCGGCGTCCGACCGGGTGCCGACCATCTGGTCGAAGCGCCGGTAGGTGTTGACGATGTCGAGCGGCCGGCCCAGCTCCTCCTCGAGGGCGTCGACGGCCTCGACCCGGCCGGTGTGGGTGAGGGCATCCGGCTTGATCCAGGCACCCAGGTACGCGCCCTCCGCCGGCGCCTCGAACGGGCCGGCCTCGAACGGGCCGGGGTTCACGGCGACCGCGACGGGTGCGCTGGTCAGGTCGGGAGCGGGCGAGGGCTCAGGCTCTTGCCGCTCGTGCGACGTGCAGCCGGTGAGCAGCAGGACGAGCAGGCCCAGCAGAACGAGAACGCGGCGCATGGCAGGCGCTACTTCTTCCGGCGCGCCGTGTAGAGGACGTTGACCGCGAAGCCGTCGGTGCCCGGCAGCTTGCGCGCGGCCGCGTCGGCGGCGCGGGCCAGCGCCTTGTGGTCCAGCGACTCGGTCAGCATCGAGAAGCCGCGCCGCTCGGTCACCTCGAAGCCGTGCCGGCCGAGCAGCTCCGCGACGTCGGCGTGGGACAGCTCGGCGAACCAGCGCTCACCCGAGTGCCGCCGGGCCCGCAGGTGCCGCAGCGAGCCGGCGTTGCCGTGGTTCTCGACCACCAGCAGGCCGGACTCCGCCGTCGGCAGCGCCTTCGCGGCGAACGCGATCGCCCGCTCCCGGACGTCGGGGTGCACGTTGAGCAGCAGCCGGAACATCGTCACGATCGCCGGGTGGCCGGCCGGCACCGGCTCCGGCACCGGGCCGTCCGTCGGCACCTGGTGCCACTGCGCCTGCGACCCGACCTCGGCGGCCTTGGCCATCATCTCGGCGGAGGTGTCGTAGCCGTGCGCCTCGCGGACCAGGCCGTGCAGCGTACGGATGGCCCGCCCGGTCCCGCAGGCGAAGTCGTGCTGCACGGGCGGGGTGCTGAACGAGCCGGCGACGAGCTTGCGCAGGTACGCCTGCTGCCGCTCGTTGATCCGCGACGCGTAGCTGTCCGGCGCGTACGTGACGTGCTCGTACTTGTCGACGGCGTCGGCGTCCTGGAACACCTCGGTGTATTCGGTGGTCAACCGGTCCTCCTCTGGGTGAGCTTTCGGGGCTTGAAGGCGTTGAGGCCGAGCCGCTTGCGCAGCAGCCACGCGCCCCCGGCGAAGGCGGGCACGGCCACCGCCACGGCCAGCGCCAGGCCGGCCGCGCCGGGGCCGGCGACGGCGGTGACGAGCTGCGGCAGGGCGCCGAAACACGCGACGGAGAGCCCGGCGGCGGCCAGCGTGCCGCGGCCGAACGGGTGCAGCCGGGCCACCCGGCCGATCTGGATCAGCGGCAGCACGTTGTTGGCGACCATCGCGCAGGCCAGCCCGACCGCGGCGCCGAGCGCGCCGTACCGGGGGATCAGCAGCACGTCCAGGCCGACCGTGACGCCGAGCGCGATCAGGACGTTGACCAGGTTCCACGAGGTGCGCCCGGCCATCGCCAGCACCATGTCGACCATGCCGCAGCCGGTCGCCACGAGCATCGCGCAGGCCAGCACGACCACCACGTCGGCGCCGCGCCGGTAGCCGGCGCCGAACAGGCCGAGGTAGACCGGCGCGAACAGGATCACCAGGAAGCTGATCGGCCAGGTGACCAGCACCAGCCAGCCGGTGGCGGTCTGGTAGAGGTGGTTGGCGGTGGCCCGGTCGCCGACCGCCAGCGCCTCGGCCAGGCGCGGCTGCACCGACTGCGAGATGCCCTGGTTGGCGAACTGGACGAGCACCACGAACCGGCCGGCCACCGCGTAGACGGCGGCCGGCGCCAGCCCGCCCAGCGCCGCCACCAGCAGCACGTCGACCCGCTGGAGGGCCAGCTGCGCGACGCTGGCCAGCGCCCGCGGCCCGGTGAAGCGCCAGAAGTCGCGGCGCAGCTGCCGCCGGTCGCGGCGCCGGGTCCGCGGCCCGCCGGGCCGGCCCGCCAGGTACGTCCGCCGCAACGCGACCGCCGCCAGGATCACCACCGGCAGGTACGGCACCGCCCAGGCGAACGCGAACACGGGCAGCGTCGCCGCCGTCCACAGTGTCGCCACCCCGACCGCGCCCACGCACAGCAACTGCAGCGTGCTGCGCAGGACCCGGTCCAGGGTGACGGTCGGCCGCATGGCCTTGTAGCCGCGGGTGGCGGTGAGCAGCGCGTCGGTGAGCGCCTGCAACGGCAGGAACACGGCCAGCACCCGCAGGGCGGTGATGTGCGCGGCGAACACCTGCGGCGAGTCGCCGGCGGTCAGCCCCGCGATGGCGGGCGCGCCGAACCACATCGCGACGGCCAGCCCGATCGAGAGCACGAACACCGGCGTCAGGGCGGTCCGCAGGCAGGCCCCGAGCAGGTGGTCGCGGCCGGTGGCGCGCAGCCGGGCCGGCCAGTACACCAGGCCCGTCTGCGTGCCCAGCTTGGCCAGCCCGCCGACCAGCACGAAGGCGGCCGTGGCCGCGAAGAACGCACCGGCCTGCTCGGTGCCCAGGCCGCGGGCGACCACCCAGGTGACGACAACGCCGGTGCCGCCGGCCAGCGCCGAGCCGACCATGTTGGCCAGCCCGCCGCGGGCGACGCCCCGGGTGCCCTTCCGGTCCGGCGCCGCGACGGTGTCGGCAACGGTCATGCGGTACCGGCTGGGTATGCCCTCCTGGCCCTCGCTGCGCTCGGTGCAGTCGGTCACACCGAGCGCCAGACGGGCACCCGGCCCAGCCACGTGATCAGGGCGTCGTCGTGCGGGGCGAAGTGGTCGGTCAGGTCGCGGCGCAGCACCGGGTCCATGTCGGACTGCCGGGGCCGGGCGTTGTGCCGTTCGAACGCCGGCCGGCCGAGGTCGGTCGGCAGCCCGAGGAACTGGCACACCTCGTCGTAGGTCTGCTCCGGCTCGGTGAAGAACCGCTCGCTCTCCACGACGTGGATGCGTTCCCGGCCGACGTGCTGCGCCATCACGCTCAGGTAGCGGGCGTACTCGCCGCGGGCCCGGTAGGCGTGGTGCTGGTGGGCGAACGAGTAGTAGGTGGGGTCGGTCGCCAGCTTGTGCTCCTGGCGGTGCAGCCGGGCGGGCTCGAGGGCGAGCGCGTTGCCGAAGTCGCGTTCCTGCTCGAAGCCCCGGGCCACCTCGTGGTGGTGCTGCGAGTAGGCCCGTTCGACCGGGTCGCGGACCAGCACCACCAGCTTGGCGCCGGGCAGGTCGGCGGCGATCCGGGCGGCTGCCTGGGGGTGGTACATGTAGTACGGGCTGGACTCGAAGGTCTGCGCGTCGACGCCGTAGCGGGTGCGGACCTTCTCCGCGCTGCGCTGCATCGGGAAGTGCCCCTTGTACCAGCCCATGCCGCGGTCGTAGGACACGTCGAAGTAGTGCACGCCCTTGTGCAGCACGGCCTTGAGCACCACCGGGTGCGCGGCCAGGGCGCGGTAGAGCGAGGTCGTGCCGCAGCGCTGGCCGCCGCAGATCAGGAACGACGGGGTCATCCGCGCGGGTGCGGTGAGCCGGCCGTACGAACGGGAGCCCAGGTGCACGACCCGCTTGACCGGGCTCGGAACTTTCGAGACGTCCATGGCTACAGCGCCCTTCCGATGGTGTGGTGCCGGGTCACAGCTCTTCCACCCGGCGGATCAGGACCGGCAGCAGCCAGGTGCCGAGCACGCCCAGCCGGGCACCGGCCTCGGCCTGCCGGTCGGCGAGGTAGCGGGCGGCGAGGTCGACCAGGTAGAGCAGGGCGGTCAGCTCCCGGACGTCGTCGGCCACGTCGAACGGCGCGAGCAGCTCACCGGCGCGGCGGACGGTCGCCTCCACCGCGTCGGCGGCGTCGCCGGTGGACTGGATCCGCCGCTGCAACTCGTGGTGGATCGCGTCGAAGCCGACCGGCACCCCGGTGGCGAACCGCTCCCAGTCCCAGACCAGCAGCGCGTCCGCGAGGTTGGCCATGTTCCACGGCGCCCAGTCGCCGTGCCAGGCGCCGTACCGCAGGGTGTGCTGGCCGGCGTGGGCGGCGAGCAGTTCCGCGGCCGAGGTGAGCGCGACCCCCTCGGGCCGGTCGCCGACGGCGGCGAGCCGCCCGCGCAGCTCGGCCCAGTACGCGCTGCCGACCAGCGTGCCGCGGTAGAACCCGCGGCAGCCGGCGACGTCGAGCATGGCCGCGTGCAGCCGGTCCGGGGTCAGCGGCGCCCGGGGCTGCCACACCGGCAGCGCCGACTGGATCAGCACCTCCAGCCTTCGCCACTGGCCGGCGTACAGCACGGTCGGCACGGCCAGCTTGGTGAGCCCGACCGTGCCGAGCGCCTCCAGCGCCGCGATCTCGGCCTTGACCAGCCGCCGGGTGAGCGGCCCGGTGCCGAGCTTGCCGAAGCCGAAGGTCTCGCCCGCCGGGCTGATCAGTTGCAGCACCGGCTTGCGGTTGGCCCGCGCCGGCCCGATGTGGATGCTGACCGACAGCTCGCGGCCCAGCGCGTCACGCAGGTGGCCGTCGATGCTCTCCGCCGCCGGGCCGGTGATCCTGATCCGGTCGCGCAGCAGCAGCCCGGACGCGCCGGTGCGCAGCGCGGCCACCACCGCGTCCCGCTTGAGGCGGGCGCCGCGGGACTGCGGCTCCGCGTACCGGCGCACCGCGGCGGCGGCGACCCGGCGCGAGGTGTTCGGCACCAGCAGCCGGGGCCGGCGCGCGTCCGGCACCACCAGGTACTCGGTGATCTCCGGGCCGGGACCGCCGGTGGTGTCGCAGGGCGCCGGGTAGAGCAGTTCCAGCACCTCGGCGAGGTACTGGGCGCGTAACGCCGCGTCGCCCGCGGTCAGGGCGGCGGGCGCGGTCTTGACGGGACTCATGGGCTTTGCCCTCCGGGTCGGTCGGCCGCTTGTTCGTTGCGCCAGAGCAGCGCGTAGGCCAGGAACATGAAGACCAGGGGGGTGGCCAGCGAGTTGTACCAGAGCATCGCCGAGAACGAGCTGACGAGCGCGGCGCTGCCGGCGATCCCGATCGGGGTGCGGTCGCGCCGGAAGCGCCACAGGCCGTAGCCGAAGAAGGCCAGGTAGGCCAGGGTGCCGGCGGCGCCGTGGGCGTACATCAGCTGCCAGAACTGGCCGTTGCCGCCGACGGTGAAGTTGCCGCAGCGCTCGCACTCGGAGCTCTCGCCGACGGCGATCGAGTTCCGGCCGCCGACCGTGTTGCGGGTCGAGCCGTAGCCGATGACCGGGGAGTCGGCGAAGCCGTCGATCGCGCGCTCGACCAGGAAGGTCCGCACACCGTTGGACTTGCCGTTGTCCAGCCGGGCGGTGACCGTGTCGCCGAGCGGGGTGGCGACCAGGGCGACGACCAGGCCGGCCCCGGCGAGCAGCAGCGCGCCGATGATCCAGATCCGGCCCATCAGCACGTACCGGGCGGCGACGTAGAGGACGACCACGCCGATGCCGATCCACAGGCCGCGGTTGAGCGAGCTGACCGCCGGCACGATCGAGACGCCGAGGCAGACCAGTGCGAAGAGCTTCACACCGGCCCGCCGGGAGGACCAGGCGGCGACCACGAGCCAGCCCATCAGCAGGCAGAAGTTGTTGCCCCAGGTGTTGGTGTAGCCCCACGGCGCGGCCGGGCGGGGCTTCTCGGCGCCGACCAGGTCCATGATCTGCGCCGCGTACGGGTGCACCAGCGACTGCACGAACCCCTTGCCGCGTACCTCCGGCGGCAGCAGCCACTCGACCGGGGAGGTGAACTCGAACCGCCCGGCGACCATGCCGAGCAGCCCGCCCAGCACGGTGACCACGAACAGCCAGCCGAGCAGCTTGACCAGCCGGCGGCGGGGCAGTTCCCGCTCGGTGAGGTTGCCCGCGTACACCAGCAGGACGGTGAGGGACGCGTACAGCGACAGCCGGTAGACGACCGCGACCAGGCGGTCGCCGGCGGGCTCGGCGACCGTACCGCTGGGGTCGGCGCCCAGCGCCGCGACGCTCACCACGACCGCGACCAGGAACAGCAGCCACCAGGCGAAGCCGGGCGGCAGCAGCAGCGGCCGCCCGGCCGCGCGCCGGCGCAGCAGCAGCACCAGCATCGGCGCCGCCATCAGCGGGAAGATCAGCACCCCGAGGCCGAGCGCCCACCACAGCGGATAGAACGCCAGCACGCTCGCCAGCGGCCAGGCCGGCAGGGCGGTCGGCCGGCGCGCCGGGGCGGCGGAGTGCGCGGGCCCGGCGGCCCTGGTGCTGGTGGTGCCAGGGCCGCCCGGGACGACCAGCGTCACTTCTCGTCCGGCTGCTCGCCGGTCTTCTCGGCCGTCTTGGTGCGGGCGCTCGCCGAGCCGAGGTCGATGATCGCCGTGACCTCCTCCAGCTCGGTCGGGCGCGGCCGGACCGGTCCGCCGGGAGTGGGCCCGCCGGACGTGGGTCCGCCGGGGCCGCCGGAGGTGGTGCCGGCCGGCACCCGCCGCATCGGCTGGGTCCGGTCGGTGTCGAGCACGGCGGTCTCGTCCGGCCGCGGCTCGCGGCGCTCCTCCTGGCGCTGGTCGGGGCGCTGGTCGTTGCGCTGCTCGCTCGGCTGCTCCGGCCGCTGCCCGGGGCGCGGCTCGGGCCGGCGCTCGGCCGGCAGCGTGACCACCGGCAGGTTCTGCTCGTCGGTCCGCATCGCGTTCAGCCGGGGCAGCACCACGGCGCCCAGCAGCGGCGTGCCGACCCGGCTGAGCTGCTCGGCCGCGTCCAGCAGCGCGGGCCGCTTGGCCCGGCGCAGCTCGACCGCGAGGATCGCCGCGTCGGCCAGGCTGGCCAGGCTCTGCGCGTCGGCGCTGCTGGAGGTCGAGGGTGCCTCGATGACCACGTAGCCGGTCTGCCGGCGCAGCGCCTCCAGCGTGTCCCGCAGCCGCTGGGACTGCATCAGGCCCGCCGCCGTCGCCGCGCCGCCGGTCGTGATGACCCGCAGCGACGGGATGCGCGGGGTCCGCTGCATCGCCTTCTGCAGGCCGATCCGGCCCGCCAGCAGGTCGGACAGGCCCGGCATCGGCGCGACGCCGAGCATCCGGGCCAGCGGCGCCGCGTCCACCACACTGTCCGGCAGGTGCGCGCCGATCAGCACGACATCACTGCCGGTACGCGCCAGCGCCGCCGCCAGGTTCGCCGCCACCAGCGTGGTCGCCGAGCCCCGGCTGGCCCCGGTCACCACGATGATCTGGTCGCCGCTGTTCAGGCTGGCCAGGATCTCGTTGCGCAGCCGGTTGAAGACCCGCCCGCCGGGCCCGTACGGCTGCAGCACGTCGTCGAAGTGCGGGGTGGTCCGCTCGTCCAGGGACGCCAGCACCGGGATGCGCCCCCGGTCGCGGACGTCGGCCGCGGTCCGCAGGCGCCGGTCGAAGCGCTCCCGGACGAAGGCCAGCGCCAGCCCGACGAGCAGCCCGACCATCCCGCCGGTGGCGATGTTCAGCAGCGCGTTCGGGCTGGTCGGGGCGTCGGGCGCGCGGGCGTCGCTGATGATGCTGCCGGCGCCCACGGTGGCGGTGGTCAGCTCGTTGAGCCGGCCGGTGATGTTGTTGAGCTGGTTCTGCGAGTTGTTCCGCAGGCTCTCCAGGTTGCTGCGCTCGAAGCTGCCGTCGGCCGCCCTGGCCAGCCGACTGTTGATGTTGCTCAGGCTGGTGGTGAGCTGCTTGGCCTTGGCGTTCAGCGTCTTGATCCGGGAATCCAGCTCGGCCCGGGCGGTCTCCTCCCGGTTGCGCAGGTACGCCTCGGCGAACGCGTGCGAACCGGCCTGCGCGCCCTGCGGGGTGTCCGCCTGGAAGCGGATCACCAGCACCGTGGTGTTGGCCGGCACCTCGACGGAGACGTCGTGGGCCAGCGTGATCGGGGAGACCGGGGAGCGCAGCAGGGCCGCGGCCTTGACCGCGACCGCGCCGGAGCCGACCAGCTGGGCCTCGGTGTCCAGGTTGATCGGGCCCTTGGTGCGGCCGCCGGAGGCGTTGGAATCCCCCGAGACGGCCTGGACCAGCACCGAGGTCGACGATTCATAGACCCTCGGTACGGCCTGGGTGACCAGGGCGCCCAGCCCGAGGCCGACACCACCAGCCGCGAGGACCACCCACCAGTGCCGGCGGAACACGCCCAGGTAGTGCGAGAGGTCGGCGGACACCGGGCGTGGATCTTCCATCGGTTCGGCGGCCCTTTCGGGGTGTGGAGTGAGTTGGTCAGCAATCGGGCGTTTCGCCCCCCGTAGGGGGTAAACGGCCCGTGCGCCGTTGCGTAACTACTCCACCGCCATCGGTTACTTCATGTTCGGCTCCACCCAGCCGCTTTCCACCAGGTAGGCGAGCACCACGTCGATGGCCTCGACCACGGTCAGGTCCGTCGTGTCGAGCGTGAGTTCGGCGTCCGTCGGCTCCTCGTACGGGTCGTCGACGCCGGTCATCCCGCGCAGCTGGCCGGCCCGGGCGCGGGCGTACAGGCCCTTGCGGTCGCGGCGCTCGCAGACCTCCAACGGGGTCGCCACGTGGATCAGCACGAAGCCGGCCCCGGCCTCGGTGGCCATCCGGCGCACGGCGGTGCGGGCGTCGGCGTACGGCGCGATCGGGCAGGCTATCGACATGCCCCGGTGCCGGGCCACCTCGGCGGCCACCCAGCCGATCCGCCGCACGTTGCGGTCCCGGTCGGCGCGGCTGAAGCCGAGGCCGGCCGAGAGCTCGCGGCGCACCACGTCACCGTCGAGGAAGGTGATCGTCCGCTCGCCGCCCTCCCGCAGCGAGTCGGCCAGGCCCCGGGCGATGGTGGACTTGCCGGAGCCGGAGAAGCCGGTGAAGAACACGACCAGGCCGCGGTGCCGGCGCGGCGGGCGGACCCGGGCCAGCTCCTTGGCCACCGCGGGCGGGGTGTGCCACTCGGGCAGCGGGAAGCCGCGGTCGAGCAGGTCCTCCACCTCGGCGGAGGTCATCGCCAGCCGGCGGTTGCGGGGCGGGATGTCGTCGCGCCAGCGCCACTGACCGTCCCGGTTGTCGTAGGCCAGCTCGCGGGGCACCAGCACCCGCAGGCCGCCGCCGGAGAGCATGTCGCCGGTGGACAGCACGTGGGTGACGCCGTACGCGGTCGCCACCCGGGCCCGCAGCAGCGCGTCGCGCATCTCGTCGCTGCGCGGCATCAGCGGCACCGCCACGATCGTCGCGGGCGGCATCCGGTCGCGGGCCGCGAAGATCGACCGGACCAGCGCCTCCGGCGGCAGCCCGTCCGGGCCGGGCCCGGTGACCGGGATGATGATCAGCAGGTGGGCCGCCAGGGTGCGGGCGGCGTGCGCGATCTGGGCGAGCTGCGGGCGGTGCAGCGGCCGGTCGGCGATGACGCCGAGCACCCGGCCGGGCGGCAGCAGCGCCTTCACCTCCTGCGGGGTGCGCCGCAGCCGCTGGAACGGCCCGTGCCCGCCGTCGCCCATCCGGCGCACGGTGCCGCCGATGGCGTACATCCGCTCGCCGGTCGGCCAGGTGTCGGTGACCTCGACGGCGGCGACCGGCGCGCCCTCCGGGTCGGTGAGCACCACCGTGCGGCGCAGCGGATCGCTGAGGTCCAGCGTGGTGGCGAGCTCGGCGGGGATCTCGCAGGTCACCCCGACCGGCCACGGTGTCCCGTCGGCGAGCCGGCCGCGGCGCTGCAGGGCGGTCAGGTCGGCCCGCCCGAGGAAGCCGGTCAGCGGCGCGTACGCCCCGGAGAGCAACAACTCCAGGTCGGCGAGTTCGTGCGCGCGCGGCGTGTACGACGGCGCGTCACGCAACACGTCCTCGGGCAGCACAGAACCGTCGTTCACCTAAGACTCCCCTTGCAGCGGCTTGAGGGACAGTTTCGCAGCCGCACTGCCCGGGGTCGAGCGGGGTCGGCACTCAGTCTGATCTAGACCGTCGCCACGCGGAGATCCGGCCCAGATAGTCGACAAAACGGACTTTAGGTCGCATAGTGGGCGATCGTGAGACGTCGACCGCACCGAACCAGGCTCCTGCACCTCATCGCCGTAACGGCGATCTTCGCCGTCACCGTGATGGCCACTCTGTCGTGGGCCTGGACCGGCGGTGTGGAACAACTCGGCCTCGCGGGCACCGCCCCGGTCATGACCGTGCCCGGCGGGCCGCTGCCCCCGCTGCCCGGCGCGGAACCGGCCGCCGAACCGGGCGTGCCGGCGATCCCCGGCGCGCCGACGGTCACCCCCGGCGCGTCCGGCACACCCGCACCCTCCGGCTCCGCGGCGCCGAGTGCGAGGGCCGCCCGCCCCGGCGCGGGACAGACCGTCCTCGGCGGCCCCCGTCCGGCCCTGCGCAACCAGAACGGCGAGCGGTGCCGCACCGGCCGCAAGCTCGTACCCTCCTGCGGCGTGCTCTGGGGCGTGGCGCCCGGCGCCTTCACCGACGACCGCGGCCGCACGGCGCTGGCCGCCTTCGAGCGCAAGACCGACCGGCACCAGGCCGTCTACCACGCCTACCACAAGGGCATCCGCCAGCTCTTCCCGACGAAGGCCGAGCGGGGGATCGCCCGCGAGCCGGGCCGGGAGCGCATCCTGTTCCTGAACTGGAAGCCGGCCGGCGCCACCTGGGCCGCCATCGCCAAGGGCGACAGGGGCACCGACGCGTTCCTCGACCGGCTGGCCCGGCACATCAACAAGGAGTTCCCGGAGCAGTTCTTCTTCACGGTGCACCACGAGGCCGAGGACAACGTCAAGGAGCGCAGGGGCTCCGGCTACACCGCCGAGGACTACTCGGACATGTACCGGTACGTGGTCGAGCGGCTGCGCGGGCGCGGGGTGGACAACCTGGTGACGGTGCTGGTGCACATGGCGTACGTGCCGCACACCAGCAAGAGCTGGTTCGACAAGATGTACCCGGGCAACGACGTGGTCGACTGGATCGGCTTCGACACCTACGCCTACAGCGACCCCGGCTACGGCCACGGCGACTTCGCCGAGCTGCTGAACCGGCAGAGCTCGGCCCGCCCCAACTGGCCCGGCTTCTACAACTGGGCGCGGAGCCGGCACCCGGACAAGCCGCTGATGGTGGCCGAGTGGGGCGTCTGGTCGTCGCGGAAGAACCCGGGTCACAAGGCGGAGTTCTACCGCGAGGTGGGCCGGCAGATCGAGAACTTCCCGAACATCCGTGCCCTGGTGCACTTCGACACCCCGCACAACCAGGACGGCCGCGACTCGTCGGTGGACGCGACCCCGGAGTCGCTGCACGCGTACCGCAAGCTGGGCAAGCTGCCGATCTTCCAGGTCGACGTGACGCCCGCCCTGCCGTAGTCGCACGGCGATCCCCGTCCGGTCAGGCGAGCAGGAGCGCGACCACCGGTGCGGGGATCGCGCTCCTGGTTCGCCGAGGTGGTACTCAGGGTCCAGTCCGGGGCATTACCTGATCCGCGGGATGCCAGGGGTTTCTAGGCTGTCGGCTGTGAGCCTCATCGTTACCCAAGGGTTGACCAAGACGTACGGCACGCAGGTGACCGCCCTGCATGACCTGACCGTCTCCGTCGAGCCCGGCATCATCGGTCTGGTCGGCGCCAACGGCGCCGGCAAGTCGACCTTCATCAAGATCATGCTGGGCCTGATCGCACCGACCGGCGGGCAGGTGCGGGTCTTCGACATCGATCCCACCGTCGACCCCGACCGGGTCCGCGCCAAGGTCGGTTACATGCCGGAGCACGACGCGCTGCCGCCGGACGTCTCCGCCGCCGAGTTCGTCACCCACCTGGGCCGGATCAGCGGGCTGCCCCGCACCGCCGCCCGGGAGCGGGCCTCCGAGGCGCTGCGCCACGTCGGGCTCTACGAGGAGCGCTACCGGCAGATCGGTGGCTACTCGACCGGCATGAAGCAGCGGGTCAAGCTGGCCCAGGCGCTGGTGCACGACCCCGACCTGCTGCTGCTCGACGAGCCCACCAACGGCCTCGACCCGGCCGGGCGGGACGCCATGCTGGCGCTCGTGCACCGGATCGGCACCGAGTTCGGCATCTCCGTGGTGGTCTGCTCGCACCTGCTCGGCGAGGTCGAGCGGATCTGCGACTCGCTGGTCGCCATCGAGGCCGGCCGGCTGCTGCGTGCCGACCGCATCTCGGCGATGACCGAGGCCAGCGAGGTGCTCGCGATCGAGGTCAGCGAGGGTACGGACGAGCTGGCCGCGGCGCTGGAGGCGCTGGAGCTGCCGGTGACCCGCGACGGCCGGCTGCTGCTGGTGCCGTTGACCCAGGAGGCCACCTACGACCACGTGCTGCGCGTCGTGGCCGATCTCGACCTGCCGCTGCACCGCCTGGACCAGCGACGCCACCGGGTGGCCGAGCTCTTCGCCCCGAGGGAGACCGTCGATGTCTGAGTCGAGCGTCATCCATGACATCGGCTACCAGCGCTACACCGGCCCGCGGCTGGGCCGTGGCGCGGTGTTCGGCGCGCTCTACGTGCACGGCCTGCGCGCGGCGTACGGCTTCGACCGGTCCGCCAAGGCCAAGATCTTCCCGTGGCTGGTCTTCGGGATCGTCGCCCTGGTGGCGGTGATTCTCGCGGCGGCCCGGTCGCTGACCGGCACGCTGCCGATGAACTACATCCAGTTCGCCGACGCGATGAGCTGGCTGATCATCTTCTTCACCGCGATCGTCGCGCCGGAGCTGGTCTCCCGCGACATGAAGTCCGGGGTGCTGCCGCTGTACTTCAGCCGGCCGCTGCGCTCGGCGGACTACGTGGGCGCGAAGGTCGCCGCGCTGGCCTCGGCCGTGTGGATCCTGCTGGCCGTCCCGCAGTTCATCATCTTCCTGGGCGGCGCCTTCACCACCAAGACCGGCATGTCCGGGGTCTGGGACGAGGTGCTGGACCTGCTGCCCGGCTGGGGATACAGCCTGCTCTGGGCCCTGGTCTTCACCGGGATCGGGTTGCTGATCGCGTCGCTGACCGGCAAGCGGGCGTTCGCCGCCGGCGGCATCGTGGCCGTCTTCCTGATGACCACGCCGGTGGTCGGGGTGCTGTCCATCCTGCCGTCGTCCACCGCCCAGGACCTGGCCGGGCTGGCCAGCCCGATGACCCTGGTCAGCGGCGTCGGTCAATGGCTGATCAGCGGCGCCAACACCGGCCTGAACATCGGTGAGTTCGGCCCGGTGTACGCCATCGAGGCGGCCACCCTGGTCGCCACCTGCCTGCTGCTGCTACTGGCCCGCTACCGGAAGGTGGCCTCGCTGTGACCACGGTGCAACTCGACAACGTGTCCCGCTGGTACGGCAACGTGGTGGCGGTCAACGACATCAGCATGACGCTGGAGCCGGGCGTGACCGGCCTGCTCGGCCCGAACGGCGCCGGCAAGACCACCGTGCTGCACATGATGGCGGGCTTCCTGTCGCCGTCGCGCGGCACGGTGACCATCGACGGCGCGCCGACCTGGCGCAACCCGGAGATCTACCGCCGGCTCGGCCTGGTCGCCGAACGCGAGGCGGTGCACGGCTTCCTGACCGCCCGCGAGTTCATCCACGCCAGCGCCAAGATGCAGAAGCTGCCGGACCCGAAGGCCGCGACGGAGTGGGCGCTGCAGATGGTCGAGATGACCGACGCGGCGGACCGCCGGATCGAGGGTTACTCCAAGGGCATGCGGCAGCGCACCCGGGTCGCCGCGGCGCTGGTGCACAACCCGCAGGTGCTGCTGCTGGACGAGCCGTTCAACGGCATGGACCCGCGGCAGCGGATGCACATGATGAGCCTGCTGCACGAGCTGGGCGACCGGGGTCACACGATCCTGTTCAGCTCGCACATCCTGGAGGAGGTCGAGCAGGTCTCCGGCACCGTCCAGGTGATCGTGGCCGGCCGGCTGGCCGCCTCCGGCGACTACCGCAAGATCCGCCGGCTGATGACCAACCGCCCGCACGTCTTCGCCCTGCAGTCGACCGACGACCGCCGGCTGGCGGTGGCGCTGATCGGCGAGAAGTCGGTCAGCGGTGTGGAGATCGACCACGCCGGGCTGACCGTCCGCGCGTCGGACTACGGCAGCTTCACCCGCGCGCTGCCGCGCATCGCCATCAACGAGGGCATCCGGCTGCGCAAGCTGCTGCCCTCCGACGAATCCCTGGAGAGTGTCTTCTCCTACCTGCTGGAGGCCTGACGTGTCGACCGTTGCGTGGATCACCGCCCGCGGGCTGTTCGGCCGGCGCCGGGTGCTCCTGCTGCTGCCCCTGCCGCTGCTGCTGGTGGGCCTGGCGCTGCTGTGCCGGACGTACGACGTGAACCCGGCCGACTGGGGCACGCCGGTGCTGGTGGGCCTGGGCCTGGCCGTGGTGCTGCCGGTGATCAGCCTGATCGTCGGCACCGGGGTGCTCGGCTCCGAAGTGGACGACGGCACGATCGTGCACATCCTGACCAAGCCGCTGCCCCGCCGCGACATCATCGTGGCGAAGCTCGGCGTGGCGATCGGGGTGAGCGCCTTGACCTCGGCGGTGCCGCTGTTCGTGGCCGGCGCGCTGGCGGACTCGGCGCGCCTCGGGCTCGGCCTGGCGGTCGGCGCGGTGGTGGGCGCGTGCGCGTACTCGGCGTTCTTCCTGCTGCTGAGCCTGCTGACCCGGCGGCCGGTGCTGCTCGGCCTGCTCTACATCCTGGTCTGGGAGGGCCTGCTGGCCCGCTTCGTCGACGGCACCCGGGTGCTGTCGATCCAGCAGTACGTGATCACGATCGCGGACAGGATCGCCCCGACCGGCATCCTGGAGTCCCGGGTCTCGCTGACCCTGGCCGTGGTGATGGCGGCGATCTTCGTGCTGGGCTTCACCCTGCTGTCGGTGGACCGGCTGCGCAGCTTCAGCATGGCGGGCGAGACCAGCTGAGCCCGGCGTGACGGCCCGGATCGGCGACTCGTTCGACGATCCGGACCATCCGCCGCCGGTCGGCCTGCGGAGCGTCATCGGCCCGCCGCGAGCTAGCTGACCCGGCAGTACAGCCGGTGCTCGGTGGTGCGGGAGAGCCGGGCCAGCTCGGTGAGGATCTCGTGCGCCAGCTCCGGGTCGACGGTCTCGCCCTCGGCGGCCCGCTCGTCGGCCCAGAGCCGCGCCACCCGCTCCAGCTCCGCCTCGCTCGCGGCGGCCAGCGCCTCCTGGAGCTCCGGGGACGCGGCGACGATCAGGGCGCCGTCGTCCTCGTCGGTGATGACCCCCGAGGCCGACGCCAGCAGCAGGTCGTCGAAGGCGCGGCCGGTCAGCAGGCTGTCCCACTCCAGCAGGGCCAGGTCGGCGTCGAAGTTGCCGTAGGTGACCGACTCGAAGGTGTTCTCCGGGTCGCCGTCGACCACGGTCGCGGCGGCCTCGTCGTCGGGGGCCACGAAGAATCTGATGATGCTGCTCATCCCGCTATCCCATCAGAGCCGGAGGCGGGCGGCGATCGGCAGGTGGTCGCTGCCGGTCGCGGGCAGCGCCCAGACCGCGGTGACCGTCACCGACCGCCCCATGATCTGGTCGATCCGGGCCACCGGGGCCCGGGCCGGCCAGCTGAAGGCGAACGTCGAGTCCGCGGTGCGCAGCAGGTCGCCGAGCGGCGCCAGCTCGCGGTCGTCCACTGTGTAGTTCAGGTCGCCCAGCAGCAGCACCCTGCCGAGCGGCTCGGCGGCGATCAGCCCGGCGAGCCGGGCAGCGCTCTCGTCCCGGTGCGCGGAGCCGAGCCCGCCCGGTCCGAGCCGCACCGACGGCAGGTGGGCGACGTAGACGGCGACGTCACCGCCGGGCAGCCGGGCGACGGCCCGCAGCCCCCGGTTCCAGTCGGCGCCGAAGTCCCGCGGCCGGATGTCCACCGGCCCGGCCTCGGCCAGCGGGAACTGCGACCAGAGCCCGACGGTCCCCTGCACGCTGTGGTACGCGTACCCGGCCGGTATCGCGGCGGTGTACGCCGGCAGCGCGGCGGGCGTCACCTCCTCCAGCGCGATCAGCGCGGGAGCGACCTCCAGCAGCTCCCGTACGGTGCCGGCGGGGTCGGCGTTCTCGTCACTGACGTTGTGCTGCACCGCGACGAGGTCGGCGGGCGACCCGCGCGGCGG
The DNA here is from genome assembly GCF_044465625.1 of Actinoplanes sp. NPDC049599. Taxonomy (NCBI): domain Bacteria; kingdom Bacillati; phylum Actinomycetota; class Actinomycetes; order Micromonosporales; family Micromonosporaceae; genus Actinoplanes; species Actinoplanes sp. NPDC049599. Next base: position 40,246 of record NZ_JBITLX010000028.1, on the reverse strand, counting down.
CATCAGGTGGCCGCCGAAGACGAAGAGCCAGGCGGCGACCGGCAGCAGGACGGCCAGCGCGGCGACTCCGGACCGCCGCCACCAGGCGAGCAGCGCCAGCACCGGGACGCTGAGGCCGAGCCAGGGCAGGAACGTCTCCAGGAGGCTGCCGAGCTGCCCGACCATGTTCGGCACGGCCCGGTGAAACAGCAGCAGCCCGGCCACGGCCAGGCCGGACAGGACGATCCCGGGTCGGCGCACCCCGCGATGCTGTCAGAGCGCCGCAAGCCTCATCCGGCCCGACGGGTGCAGGGGGTCGTGGTGTCCGCGGCGATCGCGATCACCGCGTCCAGCCGGTCGCGGGTCGCCAGCAGGCCGGCGATCTGCCGGTCGATCCGGTCGCGCTCGGCGGTCAGCCGGGCCAGCGACTCCGGGGTGCTGACCCCCGCGTCCACGCACGGCAGCAGGTCCAGGATCGTCCGGCTGGGCAGCCCGGCCGCGTAGAGCTGCTGGATCAGCTGCACCCGGTCCAGCGCCGCCGGCGGATAGACCCGCTGGCCGCGGGGTGTGCGTTCGGCCTTCAGCAGGCCCTGCTCCTCGTAGTAGCGCAGCGCGCGCACGCTCACGCCCGCTGTGCCGGCCAGCTCGCCGATCCGCATGGTCATCTCCGAAGTGAGTGCCGTCACGACCCTTGCCTCTGACGTCAACGTCAGGTTTTAGCGTAACCGGCATGAAGATCTCTGGAGCTGTCGCCCTGGTCACCGGCGCGAACCGCGGCATCGGCCGCCAGTTCGCCCTCGAACTGCTCGCCCGCGGCGCCGGCAAGGTCTATGCGACCGCGCGCCGGCCCGAACTCGTCGACCTGCCCGGCGTCGAGGTGCTGCCGCTGGACATCACCGACCCGGCCTCGGTGGCCGCCGCGGCCGCGCGGGCCGGTGACGTGAACCTGCTGATCAACAATGCCGGCGTCTCCACCTACACCAACCTGGTCACCGGGGACCTCGACAAGATCCGGCTGGAGCTGGACACCCACTTCTGGGGCACGCTGCACGTCATCCGGGCCTTCGCGCCGGCGCTCGGCGGCGGCGCGATCCTCAACGTGCTGTCCCGGCTCTCCTGGGTCTCCTACGACGGCGCGAACGCCTACAGCGCGGCGAAGGCCGCCGAGTGGAGCCTCACCAACGGCGTCCGGCTGGAGCTGGCGGCCCAGGGCACGCTGGTGACCGGGCTGCTGCTCGGCGCCGCGGACACCGACATGATGGCCGGTTTCGACGTCGAGAAGGCCGACCCCGCGCAGATCGCCCGGCTCGCGCTCGACGGCATCGAGGCCGGCGCCATCGAGGTGCTCGCCGACGAGGGGACCGCCCAGGTCAAGGCGGCGCTGGCCGGCGACCCGCGGGCGCTCTACCCGGCGGTGGCCTGAGAAGCGGAACGGCCGGGCCCACCGGGGCCCGGCCGTCGCGTCCACAAGGGATCAGCCGGTGTTGCGCATGCCGGCTGCGATGCCGTTCACCGTGGTCAGCAGCGCTCGCTCCAGCGCCGTCGAATCCGACGGCGAGCGGCGGGCACCCGGCGCGGTCGGCGGCTGGCGGTCGCCGTCCTGCAGTTCCCGGTACTGGCGCAGCAGCGCGACCTGCAGGTGGTGCAGCGGCTCCAGGTACGTGTCCCGGACGCCCAGCGTGCGCGACAGCTCGGGCTGGCTGGCCAGCAGCTCGTCGCGGCCGGTGATGGCCAGGATCTGCTCGACCGTCCTTGCGTACTCCTGCTCGATGGTGCCGAAGATCGGCTGGAGCTCGGCCGGCACCAGCGTGTCGACGTAGCGGCGGGCGATGGTCAGATCCGTCTTCGCCAGCATCATCTCCACGTTGGAGATGAAGGTGCGGAAGAACTGCCAGTTCGCGAACATCTCGTCCAGGACCTCCGCCTGGCCGGCCTCGCGCACCGCGAGCAGGCCGGTGCCGACGCCGAACCAGCCCGGCACGATCTGCCGGGTCTGGGTCCAGCCGAACACCCACGGGATGGCCCGCAGGCCGCCCAGGCCCGCGTCGGCGTTCGGCCGCTTCGCCGGCCGGGAGCCGATGTTCAGCGCGCCCAGCAGCTCGGTCGGCGTCGCCGCCCAGAAGTACGCCGGCAGGTCCGGGTTCTCGACCAGCGCCCGGTACGCCCCGAAGGCCGCACCCGACGCCGTGTCCATCGCGCCGTCCCAGCGGGCCAGCGAGGTGAGGTCGACCGACGGCGACGTGTGCAGCAGCGTCGCCTGCAGCACGGCCGCCACGGTCAGCTCCAGGTTCTCCCGGGCCAGCGCGGGCAGCGTGTACTTGTCCGAGATGACCTCACCCTGCTCGGTCACCTTGATCGCGCCGTCCAGCGTGCCGTACGGCTGGGCCAGGATCGCCTCGTGCGTCGGGCCACCGCCGCGGCCGACGGTGCCACCGCGGCCGTGGAACAGCCGCAGCCGTACGCCGTGCCGGGCCGCCACGTCCCGCAGCGCGCGCTGCGCCTTGTGGATCGACCACTGGCTGGTGGTGATCCCGGCCTCCTTGTTGCTGTCGGAGTAGCCGAGCATGACCTCCTGGAGGTCGCCGCGGGCCCGCACGATCGCCCGGTACGCCGGCAGCGACAGCATCTCGTCCAGCAGCTCACCGCCGGCGTCCAGCTCGGCCGGGGTCTCCAGGAGCGGGACGATGCCGATCCGGGCCCGGCCGGTGTGGATGTCGACCAGGCCGGCCTCGCGGGCCAGCACCGCCGCGGCGAGCACGTCGTCCACGCCGAGGGTCATCGAGATGATGTACGACTCGATGACCTCCGCGCCGAACCGGTCCTGCGAGTCGCGGATCGTGTTGAACACGTCGAAGGTCTTGCGCGCCGAGTCGGTCAGCGGGGTGTCGTTGCCGGCCAGCGGGCGCCGGCCGGTCAGCTCGGTGGCGAGCAGCTTGGTGCGCTCCGGCCGGCCCAGCGAGAGGTAGTCGTCGACCTCGCCTACCTGCGTGTACAGCTGCGCCAGCACCTCGTGGTGCTTCTCGGCGTGCTCGCGCACGTCGAGGGTGGCCAGCTGCAGGCCGAAGGCGGACACCGTACGGATCGCCGAGGCCACCGTGCCGACCGCGGTGAGCTGTCCCGAGTTGCGCGCCAGCGAGGCGCGGATCAGCTCCAGGTCGCCGACCAGCTCGTCGGTGCCGAGGTAGTCGCGGCCGGGTACGTGCACGGTGCCGCGGCGCAGCCGCTCGCGGGTGTTGGCGAGCTTGGCCTTGATGCAGCGGACCTTCAGCCGGTACGGCTCCTCCGCGTTGGTGCGGCGGAAGCGCGGTGCGACCTCGGGCAGCGCGTCGAGGTCCTTGGCCAGGCTCGCGGACAGGTCGAGGGACACGCCGCGCAGCCGCCGGGAGACGGACAGCTCGTCGATGAGGGCGTCCATCGCCGCCTCGGTGGCCTGGATGCCGTGCTCGTGCTGGATGATCAGCACGTCGCGGGTGACGGCCGGGGTGACGAACGGGTTGCCGTCGCGGTCGCCGCCGATCCAGCTGCCGAAGGTCAGCGGGCGCGCGGTCGGCGAGGTCTCCACCCCGAGCTGGCGCAGCGTCTCGGCCAGGTCGTCGAGCACCTGCGGCGCGGCCTCGGCGTACAGGTCCTTGAGGTAGTAGACGGCGTTGCGGGCCTCGTCGGTCGGGTCGGGCCGGTCCAGCCGCAGCTCGTCGGTCTGCCAGAGCAGGTCGATCAGCTCGGCGAAGCGGCGCGTGGAGGCGGTGGTGTCCGAGGCGCCGTACAGGATCGCGGCGCTGGCCTCGCCGTCCAGCGAGTCGGCGAGCTGGCGCAGCTTGGACAGGATCGAGCGGCGGGCCGCCTCGGTGGGGTGCGCGGTGAAGACCGGGCGCACCGCCAGCCGGCGGGCGGCCGCGGCGATCTCGTCGGCGGGCACGCCCTGCTCGGCGATGCGCTTGGCGGCCTGATCCAGCCAGCCGCCGTCGCGGGCGCGGCGGCGCTGCAGGTCGCGGGCGCGGTGCACCTGCTCGGTGATGTTCGCCAGGTGGAAGTAGGTGGAGAACGCGCGGGCCAGCTTGGTGCCGGTCGTCACGTCCAGGGCGGCGAGGCGCTCGGCGGCGGCCGGTGCGTCGGCCCGGACCAGCGCGCGGACCTCCTCGACCAGGTCGAGCAGGGGCTTGCCCTCCTGGCGGGCGAGGGTCTGGCCGAGCAGCGTGCCGATCCGCCGGATGTCGGCGCGCAGCGCCGCATCGGGACTTTCCGGGTCGGGCTGGCCGTGCTGGTCTGTCACCGGAGCGCTCCTTTTGCATCGTGCGGAAGGACAGCGCTGTCCCGACTTCGCCGATCGTATCGGTGACCCGCCCCGGAGGGGTGATTTGAGGCAAGTCTCATAGGCGCTTACGCCCCCTTCACGCCTTTCCGGATTACCTGTGCGTCACGAACTCCGGGGAGGACAAGAATGGCAAGAAGGACCCGCATTCTGGTGGCCGGCGCGGTCGCCACCGCCGTCGGCATGGCCGCCGCCGGTCTCGGCGTGGCGGACGCCGCCGCCGCACCGCCGCCGCTGGCCTTCACCGTGGCCACGCCGAACGTGCTGGCCGAGCGGTACGTCTACGACGGCGAACAGGGCTACCTCAACTTCGACCTGGGCGTGAACGTCATCGCCGGCAAGGATCCGCTGGAGATCCGAGCCAAACGCCCGTCCTACACCAAGCCGATCGTGGCCGAGCAGATCGTGGTGCGGAAGGGCAAGAAGAAGGCGGTGCCGCTGCCGGCCGGGATGGTCACCGGCTGGGGCGGCCTGGCGAACTTCACCACCGTCACCGTGAAGAACGCGGCGGGCAAGCAGGTCGCCGGCTACCAGACCGACTTCTGCCCGAACGCCTACGAATCGGCACGCACCCGGCGTGACGCGCCCGCGCAGAACCCCTATCCGCGGGGCTGCTCCGGTGCCCCGTTCAACCTGGGCGCGGTGTGGGGTGTGCAGGCCGGCTGGAACGCCCCGCTCGCCAGCATGCCGCGGAGCGGCGAGCTCGACCTGCCGGACGGCGTCTACACGGCGACCGTCTCGGTCAACAAGAAGTACCGGGACTTCTTCAAGATCGCGGCGAAGGGCGCGACGCTGAAGCTCACCGTCACGGTGAAGACCATCGTCGAGGACGGCGACGCGGCGGCTGCGGCCGTGGCCAGGATCAAGGCGGCCCGGGCCGGCGACGACACCGCCGAGGCGGCCGCGGTCGCGGAGCACGGCGAGCACGGCGGCCAGGGCGACGCGGACCTGCAGATCTCGGCCTACAAGCCGGAATTCCGGCCGCCGGCGAAGAAGCCCAAGGCGGTCAAGGCGTCGACCATCGCCAAGGGCCCGCGTCCGGACCTGCGCTCGCTGCCCGCCTGGGGCATCTCGCTGTCGCAGGAGGAGGACGACAAGAAGTGGTACGTCAACTTCGGCGCCACGGTCTGGAACGGCGGCTCGTCACCGCTGCTGGTCGACGGCTTCCGGCGGACCGGCACGGAGCTGATGGACGCGTACCAGTACTTCTTCGACGCCAAGGGCAAGGAGGTCGGCTCGGCCGCCGCGGGCACGATGGAGTGGGACGCCCGGGAGGGGCACCGGCACTGGCACTTCACCGACTTCGCGCAGTACAGCCTGCTCAAGGCGGACAAGAAGCTGGCCGTGCGCAGCGGCAAGGAGGCGTTCTGCCTGGCCAACACCGACGCGGTGGACTACACCATCCCGAACGCGAAGTGGCGGCCGGACAACACCGACCTGTCCAGCTCGTGCGGGCAGAACACCGCCGTGGCGGTGCGTGAGGTGCTGGACATCGGCAACGGTGACACGTACACGCAGGACCGGCCGGGGCAGTCGTTCGACATCACCGGCCTGCCGAGCGGCACGTACTACATCGAGGTCAAGGCCAACCCCTCCAACAAGCTGACCGAGCTGAGCACCAAGAACAACACCGCCCTGCGCAAGATCGTGCTGGGCGGGACCGCGGCGGCGCGCACCCTCAAGGTGCCGTCGGTCAACGGGCTCGACTGATGACGATCGGCGCCGGCCACCGTTCCGGATATTCACGTATTCATCTGCGTGATTCGAAACGGATCTCACAGGTCCTCACGTCCGCTTCACGCCTGTCCCGTTTACCTGGGCGCTACACAGCCCTCTGGGGAGGAAAAGCATGACAAGAAGGACCCGGGTTCTGGTGGCCGGCGCCGTCGCCACCGCCGTCGGCCTCACCGCCGCCGGGATGGGAGTGGCGAACGCGGCCACCGACCCACCGCCACTGGCCCTCACGCTCGCCACCACCAACGTGGTCGCCGAGCGGTACGTCTGGGGCGAGGAGAGCTACCTGTACTTCGATCTGGGCGTCAACGTGATCGCGGGCAAGGACCCGTTCGAGATCCGGGCGACCCGCAAGTCGTACGCCGATCCGATCGTCGCCAAGCAGACCGTGCTCAAGAACGGCAAGAAGAAGGAGGTGACGCTGCCGGCCGGGATGGTCACCGGGTGGGGCGGCCTCAAGGACTTCACCACGGTCAGCATCAAGAACGCGGCGGGCGCCGAGATCGCGAACTACCAGACCGACTTCTGCCCGAACGACTACCAGTCGACCCGGACCCGGCGCGACGCCCCGGCCGACACCCCCTACCCGCAGGGTTGCTCGTACAACCCGTTCACGATCGGCTCGGTCTGGGGCATCCAGGCCGGCTGGAACGCCACCACCGCCAGCCTGCCGTCGACCGGCGAGTTCGACCTGGCGGACGGCGACTACACGGCGACCGTCACGCTGAACAAGACCTACCAGGACTACTTCAAGATCGCGGCGAGCGGCACCGCGTTGACCATGAACCTCAAGGTCGAGACCATCGACGAGGGCAAGGAGGCCGGCGAGGCCGTTGCGGCCAAGGTCAAGGCGGCCCGGCAGGGCGAGAACACCGCCGAGGCGGCGGCCGTCGCCGAGCACGGTGAGCACGCCGGCCAGGGCGACGCCGACCTGCAGGTCTCGGCCTACAAGCCGGAGTTCCGGCCGCCGGCCAAGCGGCCGAAGGCGGTCCGGGCGGCCAGCATCCCCAAGGGTCCGCGCCCCGACCTGCGCTCGCTCCCGGCCTGGGGCATCGCGCTGGAGCAGGGCGACGGTAAGGCGTTCGTCAGCTTCGGCGCCACCGTCTGGAACGGCGGCACGTCGCCGCTGCTGGTCGACGGTTTCCGGCAGACCGGCACCGACCTGATGGACGCGTACCAGTACTTCTTCGACGCCAGCGGCAAGGAGGTCGGCTCGGTCGAGGCCGGCACCATGGAGTGGGACGCCCGGGACGGCCACCGGCACTGGCACTTCACCGACTTCGCCCAGTACAACCTGCTGACCGCGGACCAGAAGCAGGCGGTGCGCAGTGGCAAGGAGGCGTTCTGCCTGGTGAACACCGACGCGGTCGACTACACGATCCCGAACGCCAAGTGGCGCCCGAGCAACACGGACCTCTCCAGCTCCTGCGGCCAGAACACCGCCGTGGCGGTGCGTGAGGTGCTCGACATCGGCAACGGCGACACCTACACCCAGTCGCTGCCGGGTCAGTCGTTCGAGGTCACCGATCTGCCGAACGGCACCTACTACATCGAGGTCAAGGCCAACCCGTCGAACAAGCTGAGCGAGCTCAGCACGACGAACAACTCCGCCCTGCGCAAGATCATCCTGGGCGGCACGCCGGCCGAGCGCACCCTCGAGGTGCCGGCGGTCAACGGCATCGAAGGCTGATCCACGGACGGCCGGCGGGCACCGATCCCAGCGTGGGGGCCGGTGCCCGCCGGTCCCGGCGGCTCAGGACCGCGGCGCGGCCAGGTCCAGGGCGTACTCCGGCCACCACTCGCCGGCCGGGGGAGCGCCGTCGCCGCAGGCGCCGTCCGACTCGCCCGGCCGCTTGATCCACAGGTACGCGTCGGCCAGCGGCACCCCGGTCCGGGTGGTCGGCGCCTCGCCCAGCGCCCGCCCCGGCGGGTTGCACCAGTGCCGGTCGCCCGCGCCCTTCTGGGCCGGGCCGTTGCCGTTGCGGCTGGTGTCCACGACGAAGTGCGCGCCGCCCAGCAACGCGGACAGCCGGGCGCCGTAGCTGAGGTTGTCCGCGGTCGTCTCGAAGTTGGCGACGTTGAGCGAGAAGCCGGCCGCCCGGGTGATGCCGGCCCGGCGCAGGGCGGCGGTCAGCCGGACCGGCTTGGTGATCCAGCTCGGGTTGCCCGCGTCCAGGTAGACCAGCACACCCGGGCTGGCCCGCAGCGCGTCGACCGCCTCGGCGAGCAGGTCGTACCGTTCCTGCGCCGCGTCCGGGTCCAGGCAGCCCTGCACCGCCTGCGGGATCGCGTCGGGTTCGAGCACGACCAGCGCCTGATGCCCGCGCAGGGCGCCGGCCAGCGCGCGTACCCAGGACCGGTAGGCGTCGGCGTCGTCGGCGCCGCCGGCCGACTGACCGGCGCAGTCCCGTTCCGGGATGTTGTAGAGCGTGAGCACCGGCAGCCGGCCGGCCGCCGTCGCGGCCGCGGCCAGCCTCCCGGCCCGCTGCGCGTAGCCGGGGGAGTCGTCGGCGAACCAGGTGGCGGTGGGCTGGTCGGCGATCCGCCGCAGGGCCGCGACATCGGCGGTACGCCCGGCGCTCTGCCACGCCGCGAGCTGGTTCACCGCCGCGCCGTTCGGGTCCACGTACAGCGGCCGGGCGGCCGGCGTGCCGCGCGGCTCCGGGCCGGCCACGTCCGACCGCGCCCCGGCCGGGCCGAGCACCACCGGCGACTCCACGCCGCGCCGTGTGAGCACCACGATGGCGGTGATGACCAGGATCAGGGCCAGCCCGGCGACGGGCAGCGCCCAGCGGCCGGGCGCCGGGCCGGCGTGTCTCGCCATCGCTCAGCGCACCCGGACCCAGCGGCCCGCCGACGGCACGCCCTTGTCGTCCACCAGGAACAGCAGGTACCAGCCCGAGGGCACAAGTCCCCGGGCCTTCGGCACCGACAGGGCCACGCCGTCCGCCGACGGTGTCACGTCCAGCGCGACCGAACGCTGGTCGACGTCGGTGACGTGGGTGACGGCGCTGGGCCGCAGCAGCCGGGCCGTGCGGACCCGGCCGGCGTCCGGGGTGGCGAAGCTGACCGTCGTGCCGCGCTGCACCGACTCGGGCCCGGCGCCGATCACCGGCCGCGTGCCCTTGAACAGGTACGGCGGTGAGTACACCTCGATGCGCTGCTCGAAGGTGCCGGGGTCACGGCCGGCCGGATCGTAGAGCGGGTCGCTGCCCATGGTGATGACCCGCCCGTCGGGCAGCAGCAACGCCTCGGAGTGGTAGTTGCGGCCGACGGTGGACTCCGCCGCGGTCTCGAAGCGGTCCCGGGCCGGCCGGTAGATCTGCGCGTTGAACAGGTCGCTGCGGGTCCGGCCGCGGTACTCGCCGCCGCGGTAGCCGGACGAGCCGCCGGTGGTCAGCACGGTGTCGTCGGGCAGCAGCACCGTGCTCAGGTAGCGCGCCGGCTGCGGCAGGTCCGGACCGGGCAGGTACCTCGGCTTCGCCTCGTCCAGGTCCGCGACCGCGGTCCGCCGGGTCGACACCGCCGACTCGCCGACCTCGCCGCCACCGAAGATCATCACCCGCTGGTCCTGGGCCGGCGGCAGCAGCACCGACGAGCTGGTCTCGGTCAGCCGCCCGTCGCGCAGGCCCGGCACCGCCTGGAACTTGTTCTTCTGCAGGTCCCACAGCCCGGGGGTGCGGCCGATGGTGTCCGAGCCGTAGCCGGAGTTGGAGCCGGAGAAGAACAGCCGGCCGTCCTGCATCAGGTGCAGCGCGGGATAGGTGGGGAAGACCCGCTTGAGCTTCGGGGCGTCGACCCAGCGCCGCTGGTCCTTGACGTAACGCTCGTTGTCGCCCGGCAGCATCCGGCCGAACTCGTCCAGCCCGGACACCGCGAGCACGTCGCCGTTCGGCAGCTCGGCCAGCGTCGGGTACCAGCGGCTCTTGACCATGTCGGCGGTGCGCACGTACTGCTCGGTGCGCGGGTCGAACTCGTACGACGTCTTGTCGCCGCCGTACTCCTGCTTCTCCCGGGTGATCTTGTCGGAGACGCCGTAGATGTTGCGCTGGTCCTGGCCCCGCAGGCCGCTGACCGCGTACTGCGCGGGGTGGTCCACCACCGGGACGTCGCCCTCGACCTCGGCGTCGACCCACACCTCGACCTCGCCGGCGTAGGTCGTCACCTTGTCACCGTGGTTCATCGCGGTCGCCGCCGGCAGGGTCACGTCGTCGCGGGTCAGGTAGGCCTGGCCGGCCGTGCCGGTCAGCCGGGTGCCCTTGGGGAAGAACCGGGGCCCGTCGGCCGGCGACTCGTTCTTGATCTTCATGACGCCGGCCGCGTGGGTGATGTTCTTCGCCAGCACCTCGTACGACTTCGTCCCGCCGGCCACCAGCAGGTTGCCGCTGGGCAGGAAGGTGTGCCCGGCGCAGAACACGTCCGTCGGGGTGGGCACCTCGTTGAACGTGTTGCGGGCGGGGTCGTACAGCACCGTGCGGAACGTGCCGGCCTCGAAGTTGTCCCGGTTGTTGCCGCTGCCCGCGATGATCAGCACCTTGCCGGTGTGCAGCAGCGCCGCGTGGATCGCGTTGACCCGGAAGCCGGCCGGCACCGGCAATCGGGCCCAGTGGCCGTACTTCTCCTTGTAGGACTGGCGGTTGATGGTGAAGTCGTGCAGCGCGTCCGAGCCGAAGGCCACCACGGGCCGGTTGACGAAGACGAGCAGGCCCAGGACGACGAGGCCGATCAGGCCGCTCAGCAGGCGGCGCAGCAGCGACGGGCGGGGGCGGGGCTTCATACCAGGGTCTCCACGGGTTCTGCGGCGGGCTTGGGGTGCGGGGCGGTGCCGGACGGCGGCGCTGCGGCCCGGCGGCGCTGGTGCTCCTGGCCGGCCCAGATCGCGGGCGGCAGCAGGCAGATGATCAGGTTGACGGCGGGCCACACCCACATCGCGCCGTGCAGGTGCCCGCCGATCGGGGCACAGGCCAGCAGCACGACGTAGAACGCCGCCCAGCGCAGGCCCGGTCCGAAGGTCAGCAACCGGTCCGGGCTGGCCGAGTCGCCCTTGGGCGTGACCACAAAACCGGTGGTGCGGCGCAGCAGCGCGCTCAGGTACGAGGACACGTACACCGGCGTGGACAATGTGGACATCAGCATGCCGGTGAGCCCGGAGGAGCCGGCCTCCTCGTGCGGGCTGGTGTTGTGGCGGCGGTTCCACACGTACAGGCCGAGCTGGAACAGGGCGGCGTCCACATAGAGCATCAGCCACACCTCCTGCGGCACCTGGACGCCCTTGGCACCCAGCACCAGATAACAGACAGCGTTGCCGGCGCCGAGCAGCCAGGCCAGCGCGGTCAGCGGGTAGTACGACATCAGCAGCCCGTAGTGCAGTGCCCGCCGGAACCCGAGCCGCCAGACGAACTTGGCGAACGACGTGACGACAACCTCGTTGGTGCCGCGCGACCACCGGTGCTGCTGGGTGAAGTAGTCGGTCCAGGACGACGGTCCCTCGCCGACCGCCAACACGTCCGGGGTGTAGACCGAGCGCCAGCGCTTGCCGGAGTGCGGGTTGCGGGCGCTGTGCATGACCAGGCTGGTGGCCATGTCCTCGGTGATCGAGTCCTGCAGGCCGCCGATGCTGCGCAACGCCGAGATGCGGACCGCGTTGTTGGTGCCGACCAGCATCGAGATGCCGAGCCGGTTGCCGGCCCGCTGCAGCAGCGAGTGGAACAGGTACTGCTGCGACTCGGCCCAGCGGGTCACCACGTTGTCGTAGTTGCCGTAGATCTGCGGGCCGACCACGAACGCCACGTCGGGATCGCGGAAGTAGCCGAGCAGCCGCTCGCAGAAGTTGGGCATCGGCACGTGGTCCGGGTCGACCGAGACGAACACGTCGTAGGAGTCGCCGTGGTCGCCGATCCACGAGTTGTAGTTGCCGTGCTTGGTCTTCGCCTTGAACGGCCCGGCCGCGGTGTTGCACTCCGCCCGGCCGCGGCGGCTGAAGTGCCGGACGCCGAGCCGCGCGCACATCGCCTTGACCTCGTTGTCGTCGCCCTCGTCGAGCAGCCAGACGTCGTACTTGCCGGGGTGCCGGATCGCCCGCGCCGCGCGCAGGGTGCGCTCGACCATCGCGATCGGCTCCTTGCCCGGCACGATCGTGGTCAGGAACGCGACCCGCAGGGCCCGGTCCGGCACCATCGGCACCGGGTCCCGGGCCCAGAGCGTGGCCAGGCACAGCGTGAAGACGTTGACCAGCCGGAACAGCTCGATCAGCGCGGTCGCCGCGATCATCACCACGGTGGCGGCGTAGAGCCACAGGTGCAGGTCGGGGTCGGGCACCTCGATCGAGGAGAGCAGCCAGGCGAAGAACGTGCTCTCGAAGGCGAAGGCGAACAGCGTGATCAGCACGGTGGTCAGCGGCCGGCGCCGGGCCAGCGGCCGCATCGTGACCCGCCGCGGCCCGGGGCCCGGGTTCTCCGCCGGGCCGGCGAGCACGCTGTAGCCGCTGTACTCGTAGCGGCCGGGCAGCAGGGTGGTGGGCGTGTTCAGCACCCGCGCGAGCGCGGGATCCACGGCTGCGCGCGGCGTCGGGATGGCGGGTGGCGGCTGGGCGGGGTCGCTCATCGGCGTCCTCTCACATCGGACCCGGGCACGGGCGGATCGGCGGGACGCCGTTCAGGGCGTCCCGCCGGTGCCGAGCAGGCGGCGTCGGGCGGCGTCAGGCGGACAGCGGTACGGCGGAGCGGACCCGTACCGGGGCGTCGGCGGGATTCTCCGCGGTGACGCGCGGCCGGTTGAGCTGGCGCGGGCGGGCCGCGGCCGGCTCGGTGCGCGCGCCCGGCAGCAGGCGGGCCGGCGTCGCGACCGGCCGTGCCTTGCTCAGGAACGCCCGGCGGGCGGCGGCGAAACCGGACCGGTCGCCGAACATGTCGCTGCTCATCTCCGCGAGCTCACGGGCCTCGTAGACGTCCAGCGGCACCCGTTCGGCGGCCAGCCGCTTCGCCTTGGCCGACTGGCGGCGCCGGGCGCTGCGGGGGTCGGCCTGGCGGGTGGCGAGCGCGGTCAGCCACTCGGCGTACGCCTCGGGGTGGCGCGGGCCGACCTCGTCGACCAGGCCCAGCGCGGCCGCCTGGTCCGCGCCGACCGGCAGCTTCGCGTCGATGAGCCGTTGCGCGGTCTCCGCGCCGACCCGCCGGGGGAGGGTGAACGTGTGCAGCTCGGAGCCGTAGAGCCCGATGTCGTAGTACGGGTTCAGCACGGTGCCGCGGCGGGCCGCGACGATGTCGGCGCCGAGGCCGAGCATCACGCCGCCGGCGCCGGCGCTGCCCGCGTACCCGGCCACCACGACCTGCCCGGTGCAGGAGATGATCTCCCGGCACACCGCGTTGACGGCCTTGATGTTGGCCCAGGCCGCGGCGGCCGGGTCGGCGGCCGCGTCCACCGCCGCCAGGTGGATGCCGTTGCTGAACGCGTCGGTGCCGCTGCGCAGCACCAGCACCCGGGTGTCCTGGGCGGCGGCGTACCGCAGGCCGGCCAGCAGCCGGCGGCAGTGCCCGGTGGACATCGCGCCGTTGTAGAAGTCGAAGGCCAGCCAGCCGACCGGTCCGGTCCGGCGATAGCGCACCTGCCGGTACGACGGACCCTCCGGCTCGGTGCCCGGCGGCAGCGGCGAGTCGGGTACGCCGTGCAGCCGCTTGCCGAGCAGCGTGGTGGCCGGCAGCTTGACCTGGTCGGGCCGGGTCGCGTCGCGCAGCTGGCCCAGCCACAGGCTGCCGTCGCCGGTGGCCACCAGCACCGCGCCCTGGCGGCGGCTGAGCACCGTGCCGGGGCGCGCGCCGCGGGCCAGCCCGGGATGCGCGTCGTACGCGAAGACCTCCAGCCCGGCCACCGTGGTGCGGACCCCGGGGCTGCCGTCGGCCGCGCGGATCCGCCGCAGGATCTGCTCGCCGGGCTGGGACCAGTCGAACGCACGGTCGGCCTGCCGCATGGCGGGCCGGGGCCGGGCGCCCTGCACCTCGATGGTCAGTTCGGTCGCCGGCACCGGGCGGAACGCCGGGTCGGCGGCCTTGGCCAGGACCTCGAAGACGCACTCCAGGGCCGCGTCGGCGACCGGTCCGTTGTAGAGCGACGACTTGCGCGGGGCGGCCGGCATCGGGAAGGTCCGGGTGGCCCAGACGGGGCCGGCGTCCATCTCCTCGACCGCCTGCAGCGCGGTGACTCCCCAGCTGGGCGTGCCCTCGGCGATCGCCCAGTCCAGCGACGACGGCCCGCGGTCGCCGACCGGACCGGGATGGATGATCACCGTGCGGCACTGCCGCCAGACCTGCGCGGGGACCCGATGGGTGAGGAACGGGCAGAGGATCAGCTCGGGCTGAGCGGCGGCGACCCCGTCGATGATGTCCTGGGCCGAGGTGGCGATCAGGACACCGACGTCATGGCCCGCTTCCCGCAGCGCACACCAGGTCCGCTGACTCAGACCGTTGAACGCCGACACGAGCAGCAGAACCCGCACATTGCCTCCCCAGACAATTCCCCCACGACCAGCGGGCAGTCTTAGTCACCCGTTTATCGTTATGTCGGACATGCAGTCCGATAGCGGTCCGTCGCCGCGAGGATGTCGGCCGGCGGACTAAGCTTTGGGGCATACCCCCCGTTCAACTGGCGTCGGGGGTTTTCGATGTGCCTTCACGGGAGTTTTTCTCATGCAACTCAGCGGCCTGATTCCTGCGGCCCTGCGCGACCGCGGGCTGGCCCGGGCCCGTGACCTCGCGCGCAAGGGCGGTGCCGACTCCGACGCGCTCGACCTCACCGCGCCCGCCTCGTCGCGCCCGTTCGTGGTGGCCGCCGTCGCCGGCCCGGCCGAGCACGGCGGCGCCGGCCGCCCGGTGCTCGCGGTGACCGCGACCAGCCGCGAGGCCGACGACCTCGCCGACGCGCTCGGCTGCCTCATCTCACCCGACCGGGTCGCCGTCTTCCCCTCCTGGGAGACGCTGCCGCACGAGCGGCTGTCCCCCCGGTCCGACACGGTGGGCCGCCGGCTGGCCGTGCTGCGCCGCCTCGCCCACCCCGGCGCGGCCGGCGGCGAGCCCGTCCAGGTTGTGGTCGCGCCGGTGCGCAGCCTGCTCCAGCCCCAGCTCAAGGGCCTCGGCGACCTGGAGCCGGTGGCGCTGAGCACGGGCGGCAGCGCCGAGCTGGAGACCGTCGCCCGGCGGCTCACCGACATGGCGTACGCCCGGGTCGACCTGGTCACCAAGCGCGGCGAGTTCGCGGTGCGCGGCGGCATCCTGGACGTCTTCCCGCCCACCGACGAGCACCCGTCCCGGGTCGAGTTCTGGGGCGACGAGGTGGAGGAGATCCGCACCTTCGCCGTCGCCGACCAGCGCACCATCGACCCGGTGCCGCGGCTCTGGGCGCCGCCCTGCCGCGAGCTGCTGCTCACCCCGGCGGTCCGGGCCCGCGCCGCCGAGCTGGCCGAGCAGCACCCGGAGATCGCCGAGATCCTCGACAAGCTGGCCGAGGGCATCCCGGTCGAGGGCATGGAGTCGCTGGCGCCGGCGCTGATGGACGGCACCGACTCGATGGAGCTGCTCATCGACTGCATGCCCAAGGGCACCCACGTGCTGCTCTGCGACCCCGAGCGGATCCGCACCCGGGCGCACGACCTGACCCGCACCTCCGACGAGTTCCTGGAGGCCAGCTGGGCCGCGGCCGCCGTCGGCGGCCAGGCCCCGATCGACGTCGGCGCCGCTGCGTTCAAGACCCTCGCCGAGGTACGCGCCCACGCCGCGGTGCTGCACCAGCCATGGTGGACGGTCTCGCCGTTCGGCCTGGCCGAGGCGGAGGAGCCGGCGTCGGAGACCCCGTGGCTCGAGACGCCGGCGGTGGAGGTGTCACCCGACCTGGGCGACGCGATCGCCCTGCACGCCCAGCCGGTCCCGCTCTACCACGGCGACACCGCCAAGCTCGCCGCCGACCTGCGCCAGTGGGCCGGTGAGCAGTGGGCCATCGCGCTGGTCTTCGAGGGCCACGGCACCGCCCAGCGGGCCACCGAGCTGCTCCGCGACGCCGGCCTCGGCGTCACCCCGGTCGACGCCATCGGAGCCGCGCTCGAGCCGGGCCAGCTGCTGATCACCTGCGGCGGGCTCAACCACGGCTTCGTCGACGAGGGCTCCCGGCTCGCCGTCATCACCGGCAACGACATCACCGGCGGCCGCGGCGCGTCCACCAAGGACATGCGCAAGCTGCCCAGCCGGCGGCGCAACACCATCGACCCGCTGGAGCTCAAGCCCGGCGACCACGTCGTGCACGAGCAGCACGGCATCGGCAAGTACGTCGAGCTGGTGCAGCGCACGGTCAACGGCGCCGAGCGCGAGTACATGGTCATCGAGTATGCGGCCAGCAAGCGCGGCCAGCCCGGCGACCGGCTCTTCGTCCCCACCGACCAGCTCGACCAGCTCTCCCGCTACGTCGGCGGCGAGTCGCCCACGTTGCACAAGATGGGCGGCTCCGAGTGGCAGAAGAGCAAGGCCCGGGCCCGCAAGGCGGTCCGCGAGATCGCGGCCCAGCTCATCCAGCTGTACGCCGCCCGGCAGGCGTCCAAGGGCCACGCGTTCGGCCCGGACACCCCGTGGCAGCGTGAGCTGGAGGACGCGTTCCCGTACACGGAGACCCCCGACCAGATGGCGGCGATCATCGAGGTCAAGCAGGACATGGAGCTGGCCGTGCCGATGGACCGGCTGATCTGCGGCGACGTCGGCTACGGCAAGACCGAGATCGCGGTCCGGGCCGCCTTCAAGGCGGTCCAGGACGGCAAGCAGGTGGCCATCCTGGTGCCCACCACGCTGCTCGCCCAGCAGCACTACAACACCTTCGCCGAGCGGATGAGCCAGTTCCCGGTGACCATCAAGCAGCTCTCCCGCTTCCAGACGCCCAAGGAGGCCACCCAGACGCTGGAGGAGGCCGCCAACGGCACCGCCGACATCGTCATCGGCACCCACCGGCTGCTCGCCGCGGCGACCCGCTTCAAGAACCTCGGCATGGTCATCGTCGACGAGGAGCAGCGCTTCGGCGTCGAGCACAAGGAGCAGCTCAAGACGCTGCGCGCGTCGGTGGACGTGCTGACCATGTCGGCCACCCCGATCCCGCGCACCCTGGAGATGGCGATCACCGGCATCCGCGAGATGTCCACCATCGCCACCCCGCCCGAGGAGCGGCACCCGGTGCTGACGTTCGTCGGCGCGCACGACGACAAGCAGGTGGCCGCGGCCGTCCACCGCGAGCTGCTCCGCGACGGCCAGGTCTTCTACCTGCACAACCGGGTCGAGTCGATCGACAAGGCGGCCCGCCGGCTGCGCGAGCTGGTGCCCGAGGCGCGGGTCGCCGTCGCGCACGGCCAGATGGGCGAGGAAGCCCTGGAGAAGGTGATGGTCGGCTTCTGGGAGAAGGACTTCGACGTGCTGGTCTGCACGACCATCGTGGAGTCCGGCATCGACATCCCCAACGCCAACACCCTCATCGTCGAGCGCGCCGACCTGCTCGGGCTCTCCCAGCTGCACCAGATCCGCGGCCGGGTCGGCCGCGGCCGGGAGCGCGCGTACGCGTACTTCCTCTACCCGCGGGAGAAGCCGCTCACCGAGACCGCGCACGAGCGGCTGGCCACCATCGCCCAGCACACCGAGCTCGGCGCCGGCATGTACGTGGCGATGAAGGACCTGGAGATCCGCGGCGCCGGCAACCTGCTCGGTGGCGAGCAGTCCGGCCACATCGAGGGCGTCGGCTTCGACCTGTACGTGCGGATGGTCGGCGAGGCGGTCAGCGCGTTCAAGGGTGAGCGGCCGGAGGAGGAGCCGGAGGTCAAGGTGGACCTGCCGATCGACGCGCACCTGCCGACCGACTACATCTCGGTGGAGCGGCTGCGCCTGGAGATGTACCGCAAGCTCGCCGAGGCCCGCGACAACGCCCGCCTGGACGAGGTCGTGGCCGAGATGACCGACCGCTACGGCGAGCCGCCGACCCACGTCGCCAACCTGATCGCGGTGGCCCGGTTCCGGCTGCTGGCCCGCGCGTACGGCCTCACCGACGTCTCCGTGCAGGGCAAGCACCTGCGGTTCTCGCCGCTGGTGCTGCCCGACTCCAAGCAGCTGCGGCTCAGGCGCTACCACCCGGACTCGGTCTACAAGACCACCAACGATCAGGTCAGCGTGCCGCGGCCGACGACCCGCCGGGTGGGTGGCGAGCCGCTGCGCGACCAGGCCCTGTTGCAGTGGTGCGCCCAGCTGCTCAAGGACGTGCTCGGCGAGGTGCCGGCCCCGGTGTCGGCATGATCCGATATCAGGGGGTGGGCGGCGTACGTCACACCGGCCGTGAGAGAGTCATCGGCATGCAGCGTGCTCGCCGACTCGCATCCACCACCGTCGTCGCCGTCCTCGCCGTGGCCGGTCTGTCGGCCTGCCAGGCCGAGCCCGACGTGGCCGCGTATCTGGGCGGCGATCAGAAAATCACCGAGGAGCAGGTCCAGCGGGTCTACGACCAGGCCCGCGACGAGCTGACCGCGGCCCGCGAGCAGGTGCAGCAGCAGGACACCACCGGCGCCTCGGCCGCCGCGCTGCCGCCGGTGGAGATGCCGTTCAAGCAGAAGGACGTGCTGAACGCGCTGCTCACCATCGACGTGCTGGAGCAGGCGGCGGCCGCCAAGGGCGTGCAGGCAGCCGCCGAGCCCACCGTCGAGCAGATCGCCCAGGGCTCCAGCTACTCCCCGAACTGGGAGTACACCAAGCTTTACGCCCGCACGTTCCAGCTGCGCGCGGCGCTGCTGCCCAAGGTGACCCCGGCCCCGCTCACCGACGCCGACCTGCGCCCGGTGTACGACCGGCTGCGGGCCGGTGGCGCGGGTGACGCGACGCCGTACGAGCAGTTCAAGACCCAGCTCTCGGACCAGAACAAGCAGGCCCTGCAGCAGACCATCGGCCTGCGCAACGAGCTGGCGGAGATCGTCGAGGACGACCACGTCAAGCTCAACCCCCGGTACGGCGACCAGCAGCTGGTGCTGCTGTCGGCGCAGGCGGGCAACGCGGACGTCCCGCTGGTCGAGGTGTCGTTCGCCGGCGCCGGGTCGAGCAAGGCCCCGTTCGTCACCGACGTCTCCTGATGGCCCCAGCCGGACGCATCGTCCTGCTGGTCACGTCCCCGCGGCTGCCGGCCGGCCTGCTCACGGCCGAGGCCTGGGACCTGCTGCGGGCGCACCCGGTCTACACGCCGGGCGAGAGCGACCAGGTGGACGCGCTGCGCTCCTCCGGGGTCACCGTCTCGGTGATCGAGCCGGAGCCGGAGACGCTGGTGGCGGCGCTGGCCACTCACCACACGGCGATCTGGCTGGCCGGTGCGGCCGGCGACGAGGAGTTCGCCCGGCGGCTGGGGCTGCGGCTGGCCCGCGAGCCCGCGCTGGCCGAACTGGAGCTCTGCTACGGCTCATGGGACCCGCCGGGCGCCCGGCTGCTGGACGCGGTCGCGGTGATGGACCGGCTGGCGTCGCCGGGTGGTGACCCGTGGAAGCTGCAGCAGACCCACGAGAGCCTGGCGCCGTACCTGCTGGAGGAGAGCTACGAGGCGTACGACGCGATCGTGGCCTCGGACCTGGCGGCGCTCCGCGAGGAGCTCGGCGACGTGCTGCTCCAGGTGGTGCTGCACGCCCGGCTCGCCGAGAACCTGCCGGCGGACGAACGCTGGAGCATCGACGACGTGGCCGGCGGCCTGGTCGAGAAGATGGTCCGCCGCAACCCGCACGTCTTCGCGGACGCGCAGGTCTCCGGCGTCGAGGACATCATCGACAACTGGGAGCGGATCAAGAAGGCGGAGAAGTCCCGCGACTCGGTCCTGGACGGCATCGCCGTGAGCCAGCCCGCGCTGGCGCTGGCGGCGAAGATCCTCCAGCGCGCCGAGCGGGCCGGGGTGACGGTGCCGCTGCCGCCGGGCTCCGGTCTCGGCGCCACGCTGCTGCGGCTGGTCGCGGACGCGCGTTCGCAGGGTCTCGACGCGGAGGCCGCGCTGCGCCAGTCGGCGCTGGAGCTGGCCGCCGCGATCCGCGAAGCCGAGGCCTGAGCCACCGTCCGGCGGCGCGAGAATGTCGCACCCGGCGAGTAGATTTCGCCCCATGCCGGAGTTCGTGCCGCTCGCGGAGCGCATCGTCGACGCCATCCTGGAGACCGATCCCGCCCTGGCGTCCTACGCCGGCGACCATCGCTACGACGATCGGCTGCCCGATCTGTCGCCGGGCGCGGTCGCCGACCGGGTGACGATGCTGCGCGACGCCGCCGACGCGCTGTCCGGCACCGACCCCGACGACTTCAACGACCAGGACAAGGTCGACCACGCGATCCTGTCGGCGATCGTCGAGCGCGGCATGTTCGAGCTCGGCGACGTCCGCGAGCACGAGTGGAACCCGCTGGCCCACAATCCCGGCCCGCTGCTGCACACGCTGCTGGCCCGCCCGTTCGCCCCGGCGGAGGAACGCCTCACCAGCCTCGGCGGCCGGCTGGCGTCGGTCCCCGACGCGCTGGCCACCGCCCGCGCGGTCCTGCGCGACGTGCCCCGGCTGCACACCGAGATCGCGGTGGGCCAGTTCGCCGGCACCGCGGCGCTGATCCGCGACCAGCTGCCCGGCCTGCTCGCCGAGGCGCCCGCCCTGCGCCCGGCGGTCGAGCCGGCGGCGGCCACGGCCCTGGCGGCGCTGGCCGAGTTCGACGGCTGGCTCCGGGCGAGGCTGGAGAGCGGCGAGCCGGGCCGCGACCCCCGCCTGGGCCGCCCGCTGTGGGAGGCCCGGCTCTGGCACACCCTCGACACCGAGCTGCCCGCCACCGAGGTCCTGGCCCGTGCGGAACGCAACCTGGCCGAGGTCGGCGAGCAGCTGCGCGCGGCGGCGGCCGAGCTGACCGGCGGCCCGCCCACCGACGAGACGGTCCGCCGCGCCCTGGACGCCCTGGCCGCCCAGCACCCCGACGACAGCACGATCGTCGACCTGGCAAAGGTCACGATGGCCGAGGCGACGGAATTCGTCCGCGAGCACGCCCTGATGACGCTCATCGACGACCCGTGCGTGATCGAGGAGATGCCGGAGTTCGCCCGCGGGGTGGCAGTGGCCTACTGCGACCCGCCGGGCCCGCTGGAGACCGCGGACGTGCCGACGTTCTACTGCATCGCGCCCGCCCCGGCAGACTGGCCGGGCGACCGGGTGGAGTCGTTCTACCGCGAATACAACGACCACATGCTGCGCAACCTGACGGTCCACGAGGCGATGCCCGGCCACTTCCTCCAGCTGGCCCACTCCCGCCGGTTCCGCGCCGACACCCGCGTGCGAGCGCTGGGCTTCTCCGGCCCGTTCGTGGAGGGCTGGGCGGTGTATGCGGAGGAGCTGATGGCCGGCCTCGGCTTCGGCGGCCTGCCGGTGCGCCTGCAACAGCTCAAGATGCAGCTCCGGATGAGCCTGAACGCGATCCTCGACCAGCTGGTGCACTGCGCGGACCTGAGCGAGGCCGAGGCGATGGCCATGATGACCGGCCGCGGCTTCCAGGAGGAGGGCGAGGCGGCCGGCAAGTGGAAGCGGGCACTGCTGACCTCAACCCAGCTCTCGACCTACTTCGTGGGCTACACGGAGGTGTCGGCAATCGCGGCGAGCCGCCCGTTCGGTGCCACCCCGAAGGCCTGGCACGACGCGATGCTGGCGCACGGCTCCCCACCACCCCGCCACCTGCGCACCCTGCTCGGCGTGTAGCCCGAGGCAGGGCCGGGCGACGCCGGCGTCTCGGTCAGGCGTGACTGCGGCTGTCAGGATCGGGCCATGTTGCGGCCTGTTGAAGTCACGGCCGTTCTCGCCCTTGCCCCGACTTTCGCCATCTCTGGATCACGGCCCCCCGTGATCCAGCCCGTTGCCAGGTTCGTCCGGTATGCGGGATTGGCTCGTGGAGATTGTGTTATGCGTTTTGGGATTCTCGCCAGGTCGGGATGGTTTCGTCGGTGAGCCGTCGGGCGAGGTTGTCGATCACGCGAGCGGCAGGCCGAGGGTGTCGGTGATGATGCCGCGTTTACGGCCGACGATCTTTTTTGCCGGCGTTGATGCCTGGGGTGTCGGCGGGCACGTTGGTCATGTCTTGACGCTCTGGGTGTCCATGATTGCTGCGGTCGGCGAGACGGTGCGGCCGTGGTGATCGCGGACGAGTCCGGTGAGCTGATAGTTGAGTTCGACGAAGATCCCTTCCTTGCTCCATAGGGCGAAGTAGCCGTAGACCGTCGCGTGTGGAGGGAAGCCGTGCGGGAGGTAGCGCCAGGCGATGCCGGTGCGGTTGACGTAGAGGATGGCGTTGAAGATCTCGCGCAGGTCGTGGGTGGGAGCGCGGTACGGGCGTCGGTGCGGGCCTGGCGCCACGCGGTCAGCCGGGGTGCGATCAGGGCCGGGTCCGTCGATTCCTGGCGGAAAGCTAATCAAGCACGATCGAGGGATTAAAGCCCGCAGATCTACTCGTATCAGAGTCAGCTCGAAAGCGTTGATTCGGATGTAACCCACCAATAACCCACTTAACACTACTAAAATGACCAGGAAGAGGGTGGGAGTGGTGGACCTTGTGGCGGGGTGGTGTGGGGGGAGTCTTTTGCGTGGTTGGCGTATCGGGCGATGGCAATAGCCCGCCGACCGCCACCGACGCGCAAGATGTCGATCTCGTTGATGTGGTGTGAGCTCGAACCTTAAGTCCACAAGATCGACAATTCACTGCTCGCTTCGTGACTTTTACGCCCTTTGTTTCCTTAGGAGTTCCGTGATGTGAGAGTCCTGCTCAATGTGTGGGCCGGTGCTGTGGGTTCGGCGGTGGGCTGGCCTCCGGCAATGCTTGGCGCGGCCGTTTCGGCGCGGCAGAAGCGTGTCGCCCGTCCGGGGGATGGCGATCGATCATCACAACAGCCATGCAAAAGACTCACTGGAACGTTTTAGCTCATCCAGATCTGCGGGAAGGCTGCCGCTGAGGCTGCGACGGCGCTGGATGGCGAAGGTCGACCTCTGTGTCCGGACCCGCACTGGCAGGCGCTTTCTCCACCCGGGCCAACCTCGTCCGCCCGCAGACCCACGCCTGCGAGCACAGCGGGGCCGCTGCACCCCAACGCGCGCTAGGTGCCTCGGCGGTCCACCAGTTTGGCTGCGGGGGGCAGGTCGAACATTGTCTCCTCGACCTGTTCCGAGTAGTGGGTCATTGCCACGTCCACCCGGGTCTGGTTCAGGATCCCGTTGAAGCTGCCCAGCACGCCCTCGTTGGTGATGCACGTGCTGAAGTCGCGGGCCGCGGCGTCGTCGACCCCGGTGAGCTGGACGCACGTGGCGTGCCTGCCCGCGATCGTGGTGTCGTGCTGCGCCACTTCCACGTCGCTGTCCAGGACGGCCGCGTTCAGCAGGGCCAGCACTGTGGCCGGGGTGACCAGGCCGGTTTCGCCCGCGACCGCGAAGACCTTGGCCGAGGGCGGGCTGGCCGCGCTCGCCGGCGCCGTCATCGTGCACGTGGTCGTTTTCGCCGTACGGCATTCCGTGGTCGCGTCCGCGGTCACCGTGACCTTGCCGCCGGGGTACACGTACGCGGTGCGGGCCGGTTTGCGGGTCTGCGCGACCGTTGCCTTCGCCCCGCCCGGCAGCTGGTAGCTCGCCTCGTACGTCAGGTCGGCCGCCGCCGTCATCTGGGCGGCCAGGTCTGCCACCAGGTCGTTGCGGGTCAGCCCCTGGCCGGGGTCGTCCAGGTCCGAGCAGCCTGCCGTGGCGGCGCACAGGGCGAGCGCGGCCGCGGCGAGGCGTCGGCGGGAGAACAGCACGTGCCCACCTTGGCCGATGCGTGCAACTGCGCGCAAACCGGTATTCGCGGGGTGACTCTCAGGCTCGGCTGCGGCTCAGCAGTTGCTGGCGCATCACGTACCGGCGGATCAGCCGGGCCTGCGCCTCGTCCGCCGAGAAGAGCGCCACCAGCTCCACCGACATCGGGCCCGGCGGCACCTGCTGGGGCAGCGCCGCGACCTTCGACGACGTCGCCGCCACCTCGATGACCTCGCTGCCCAGCTCGATGCGCAGCCACAGGTCCTCGCTGTCGCGGACGTTGGTGTCCTCGAAGTGGGCCCGCATGCTGGTCTCGCTGATGTCGCGGATCCAGCCGTTCGCGTCCGGGAAGCCCTCCCGGCGCATGAGCACCTGTTCGCCCCCGCCGCCGCGGACGTAGTGGCGCTGCTGCTCGACCACGGGCTCGGCGCGGGCCTCGACCCGCAGCCGGTTCTCGTCGACCTCGAGCACCGAGCAGGGCAGGGCGTACCGTCCGCGCGGTGCGGCCGACCAGCGCAGGGTGACGCCCGTGCCCACCTGGGGCACGGCGACCAGCGGGGCCGACAGGATGAGCCCGCGACCTTCCGCGTGGACCACACGGACACGGCTGGCCTGCTCGTCGGAGGCGGTCATCTCGACGTACGAGCCGGCATCAGGAAGGGGCACGGTAGTAGTCATCGCGATACCCGAGATCGGCATTTTTCGCCTCCGCCTGAGGCATGTGGCGGCGGAAGTTCACCGGCCGCCGCCACGGGCGACACTCCGGCTCGATACGCTCTAGCGCGTGGTGGGCCGCAGGGTCGCGGTCTGGAATCTATCCATACGAGCATGAGGAGCGACACGACAGATGGCCACCATTGAAGCGATCGTCGCCCGGGAGATTCTCGACTCGCGGGGCAACCCCACCGTCGAGGTCGAGGTGGGCCTGGACGACGGCACGGTCGGACGCGCCGCGGTGCCGTCCGGCGCCTCCACCGGCGCCTTCGAGGCAATCGAGCTGCGCGACGGCGACAAGGGCCGCTACCTCGGCAAGGGCGTCGAGAAGGCGGTCAGCAACGTCGAGGACAAGATCGCCGATGAGCTGCTCGGCTACGAGGCCAGCGAGCAGCGCCTGATCGACGAGAAGATGCTCGACATCGACGGCACCGCCGACAAGTCCGAGCTCGGCGCCAACGCGATCCTCGGCGTCTCGCTCGCCGTCGCCAAGGCCGCCGCGCTCTCCGCCGAGCTGCCGCTGTTCCGCTACCTCGGCGGCCCGAACGCGCACCTGCTGCCGGTGCCGATGATGAACATCCTCAACGGTGGCGCGCACGCCGACTCGAACGTCGACGTGCAGGAGTTCATGATCGCTCCGATCGGCGCGCCGTCGTTCCGCGAGGCGCTGCGCACCGGCGCGGAGGTCTACCACGCGCTCAAGTCGGTGCTGAAGAAGAAGGGCCTGTCGACCGGGCTGGGCGACGAGGGCGGCTTCGCGCCGAACCTGCCGACCAACGCGGCCGCGCTGGACCTGATCTCCGAGGCCGTGCAGGCCGCCGGCTTCACCCTGGGCACCGACATCGTCTTCGCCATGGACGTCGCGGCGACCGAGTTCCACTCCGACGGCGCGTACGTCTTCGAGGGCTCGCCGAAGTCCACCGACGAGATGATCAACTACTACGCCAAGCTCGCCGAGACGTACCCGATCGTCTCGATCGAGGACCCGCTGGACGAGGAGGACTGGGCCGGCTGGACCGCGCTCACCGCGCAGCTCGGCGGCAAGGTCCAGATCGTCGGCGACGACCTGTTCGTCACCAACCCGACCCGGATCGGCCGGGGCATCGCCGAGGGCGCCGCGAACGCCGTCCTGGTCAAGGTCAACCAGATCGGCTCGCTGACCGAGACCCTGGACGCCGTGGACATGGCGCACCGGGCCGGCTTCAAGACGATGATGAGCCACCGCTCCGGCGAGACCGAGGACACCACCATCTCGGACCTGGCCGTCGCTGTCGGTAGCGGCCAGATCAAGACCGGCGCGCCGGCCCGTTCGGACCGCGTCGCCAAGTACAACCAGCTGCTGCGCATCGAGGAAGAGCTCGGCAGCGCCGCCCGGTACGCGGGCGCGGGTGCGTTCCCGCGTTACCGCACCGCGTAACCCTGCGTCGTCAGATCATGGAGTTGTGGCTCCGCGTTTCGTGGGCATAGTGTCCAGAGGCAGGTGCCGCACTCCATGGTCTTGGCGAGCTCCGGGGGAGGGCAGGGGATGACGCAGCGCCGCACACCGAGTGGACAGGGCCCCGCCCGTCGTGCCACCGGTCACGCGGGGCGCCCGGGCAGCCGGACGGCCGCTCGCCCGGCCCGCACCCGCGACACCGCCGCCACCCGGATCGAGCCCCGCCGCCTGCCCACCACCCGGACCACCAGCGGCATCAGGTCCGGCAACCGGCCGGCCGCCGCGCGCCGCGCGGCCGCGGCCGGCGCCACCAAGCGCACCGTCGCCACCCGGCCCAAGGCCTTCACCGGCCGGGCCACCGTGCTGATCGTCGTGCTGGTCGCCCTCGCCCTGGCCTACACCTATCCGGTCCGCGTCTACCTCGCGCAGGAGTCCCAGATCGCCCAGATGCAGGCCGACCAGGCCGCGCAGCAGGCCACGATCCAGGGGCTGACCGAGGAGGTGGAGAAGTGGAAGGACGACGAGTACGTCCGCAGCCAGGCCCGCGACCGCCTCTTCTACGTGCGCCCAGGTGAATACCCGCTGCTGGTGCTGAAGGACGCCGCCGGTGCCGCCCGCGACGCCGGCGGCGCGACCGCGGACACGCCGGACCGCTGGTACGACACGCTCTGGGGCAGCGTCGCCGCCGCCAATTCAGACCTGCGAAAGTAGTATGACGACACCCTCCGAGAGCGATCTCCAAGCCGTTGCCCAGCAGCTGGGCCGCCGTCCCCGGGGCACCCGGGCCGTCGCCCACCGGTGCCCGTGCGGCAACCCGGACGTGGTGGAGACCTCGCCGCGGCTCGACGACGGCACCCCGTTCCCCACGATGTTCTACCTGACCTGCCCGCGGGCCACCGCGGCGTGCAGCCGGCTGGAGTCCGCCGGGGTCATGCGGGACATGCAGCAGCGGCTCTCCACCGACCCGGTGCTGGCGAAGCAGTACCAGCAGGCACACGAGGACTACCTGCGGCGGCGCGAGGCGGTGGAGCACGTCGAGGAGATCACGAACGTCTCCGCCGGCGGCATGCCCGACCGGGTCAAGTGCCTGCACGTGCACCTCGGCCACGCGCTGGCGGCCGGGCCGGGCGTGAACCCGTTCGGCGACGAGGTGCGCGCGGCGGTCGAGCCGTGGTGGACAGGCGGTCCGTGCGTACGGCCCGACGCTGAATAAACTCGGCCGCATGCAGGTGGAGATCCGTCGCGCGCGGACGTCAGACATCCGGGCCATCCGCGACCTCGTGGACACGTACACGTCGGACCGCCGGCTGTTGAACAAGGCCACCGTCACGCTCTACGAGTCGGTCCAGGAGTTCTGGGTGGCCGTGGACGTCGCCGACGACCGGGTGGTGGGCTGCGGGGCGCTGCACGTGATGTGGGAGGACCTGGCCGAGATCCGTACGGTCGCCGTCGATCCCGCCTGCCGCGGCCTCAAGATCGGCCACCGGCTCGTCACGGAGCTCCTCCATGTGGCCCGTGAGCTGGGTGTGGCCCGGGTGTTCTGCCTGACCTTCGAGACCCGCTTCTTCGGCTCGTTCGGCTTCACCGAGATCGACGGCGCCCCCGTGCCGCACGGCGTCTACGACCAGCTGCTGCGCTCCTACGACGAGGGTGTCGCCGAGTTCCTCGACCTGGAGCGGGTGAAGCCGAATACCCTCGGTAACACCAGGATGCTCCTCCATCTCTAGGGAGTTCGCGTGAGAGTTGCCGCCATCGACTGTGGCACCAACTCGGTCCGGCTGCTCATCGCGGAGGTGGTCGACGGGACGCTCACCGACGTCTCCCGGCGGATGGAGATCGTCCGGCTGGGCGAGGGTGTGGACCGCACCGGCCGGCTGGCCCCGGAGGCGATCGAGCGCACCCGCAAGGCGCTGCTCGGGTACGCGATGGAGATCGCCGAGCTCGGCGTGAGCCGGGTCCGGATGTGCGCGACCTCGGCGTCCCGCGACGCGGCGAACGCCGCCGACTTCACCGCGATGGTCCGCGCCACGCTGGGCGTGGACCCCGAGGTGATCTCCGGTGACGAGGAGGCCCGGCTGTCGTTCGCCGGCGCGGTCACCGGGCTGACCGTGGAGCAGCCGTACCTGGTGGTCGACATCGGCGGCGGCTCGACGGAGTTCGTGGTCGGCGACACCGAGGTGCGGCACGCGGTCTCGGTGGACATCGGCTGCGTCCGGATGACCGAGCGGCACCTGCACGGCGACCCGCCGACCCCGGCGGAGGTCGCGGCGGCGGAGCAGGACATCACCACGGCGGTCGACACCGCCCTGCGGACGGTGTCGGGACACCGCACCGCGACGCTGATCGGCCTGGCCGGTTCGGTCACGACCGTCGCGGCCCTGGCGCTGCACCTGCCCGGGTACGACCCGGAACGGATCCACCACGCCCGGATCCCGTACGACGACGTGGCGAAGGTGACGTTCGACCTGCTGGGCTCGACCGTGGCCGACCGCCGCGACCTGCCGGTGATGCACCCGGGCCGGGCCGACGTGATCGGTGCGGGCGCCCTGATCCTGCGCGTCATCATGGAACGGGCGGGCCGGTCCTCGGTGGTCGCCAGCGAGCACGACATCCTCGACGGCATCGCCCTGTCGCTGGCCTGACCGAGGCGCGCCGGCCGGCTTGACCGGCGGTGCGATGGTGGTCCCGGCGGTGGATGACGGTCGATCCGCCGCCCCGGTACCGCGTCTTTGACACTACTTCGGATCGCGCAGTAGTGTGCACCGCGTGGATACCACCCAGCTCCTCAAGGGCGTGCTGGATCTCGCGTGTCTCGCCGCCCTGCGCGACGAGGACGGCTACGGCTACGACATCCTGCGCCGCTTGCGGATGGCCGGCCTGACCGAGGTCGGCGACGCCTCGGTCTACGGCACCCTGCGCCGGCTCTTCAACGCCGGCCTGCTCACCACCTACGTCGTGCCCAGCGACGAGGGCCCGCACCGCAAGTACTACGCGCTCAACGCCGCCGGCCGTGCCGAGTTGCAGCGCTCCGGCAAGGTCTGGCACGGTTTCGCATCCACGATGGACGATCTGCTTCGCGAGCGGGAGACGGCGTGATCACCACAGCTCAGGACGAGATCAATCTGTATGTGTTCGCGGTCCGCGCGGCCCTCGGCGACCTGCCCGAGTCGCTGCGTGACGAGCTGCTCGAGGATCTGCCCGAGCACCTGGCCGAGGTGCTGGCCGACGGCGAGGGCTCGCTGACCGACCGGCTCGGCAGCCCGGAGGCGTATGCGGCGGACCTGCGCACCACCGCCGGGTTCGTCGGCGGCTTCCCCGATCCGCCCGGCCGCACCGACCAGGTCCGGGAGATGCGCGACGCGGCCCTGGCCCGGCTGCGGATCGCCGACGTCCGGCTCGGCCCGCTCTTCGGCGCCGCCAAGGCCAGCGAGTTCCTGGTGCTGCTGCGTCCGGCGTGGTGGGTGCTGCGCGGCTACCTGGCGGCCATGGTGCTGGCCTGGATGCTCGACGACAGCGGCCAGCCGCTCGGGCTGCTGCCCCGGATCGGCGGCAGCGAAGCGATCGCGCTGCTTTTGCTCGGTGCCGGAGTGCTGGGCTCGATCTGGCTCGGCCGGCGCTCGCTGCGGCTGGCCCGGGGGCCGCGGGTGGCGCTGTATGCGGGCTCGGTGGTGCTGGTGCTCGTCGCGCTCGGCGGCTTCCTCGACGCCGACAGCAACGCCCGCGGTTCCTCCTACAGCGACGTCGGCTACGAGAACCCGTACAGCAGCGTCGAGGACCTCTTCATCTACGACGAGCAGGGCCGGCTGATCACCAACGCCCGGGTGTTCGACCAGAACGGCGAGCCGCTGCGCATCGGCAACGCCTACTGCTACGACGATGACGGCAACGTCACGAACGAGGTCACTGGGCTCACCTACCCGTACTGCCCGGAGCGTGACCCGTTCCGGTTGCCGGTCGCCTCGGCAAGTGCGGACCCGGCGCCGAGCGGGCCCACCGACGGTCCCGGCCCGATGCCGGACAGCAGCGCCGGGGTCGGCCCTTCGGCCAGGCCCTCGGTCGGCCCTTCGGCCAGCTCCGCGGCCGTCTCGCCATCGCCCAGGTGAAGGCTCGGTAACGGGGTCGCGGCGGCACCACCCGGGTCGTTACGTTGTGCTCCGATCGGCCGACCCCCTCGGCCGGACCCCGAGAGGAAACATCGTGAGCAACCCGGTCGCGCCGCCGCCCCCTGCCGGAGACGGCTTCCCGCCGCCCGCCAACGAGGGCTTCGGCAACGCCCCCGCGCCGGGCCAGCCGGCCGGCCCGCCGCCGGCCGACGGCCCGTTCGTGCCCGGCCAGCCCACCGGCGACCCGGCCCAGCAGGGTTTCGGCGCGGCACCGGCCGAGCCCAGGAAGAAGAGCGCGGTGGGCCGGGTCATCCTGCGCATTCTCGGCGCCATCGTCGCGTTTGTCATCGTGCTCGTGGTCAAGGACCAGCTCTTCGGCGACAAGGCCAAGGACGCCGCGGTCGGTGACTGCGTGGCCTCCTCGGCGGACGTGAAGGCCGACGAGGAGACCGAGGCCAAGGCCAAGGTCGTCAAGTGCGACTCGGCCGACGCCGCGTTCACCGTGGTGGGCCGGGTCGAGGGCGAGAGCAACACCAAGAGCAAGTCCTGCGAGAAGTTCTTCAAGGAGAACGAGGAGTACTACGTGTACGGCAGCACCGCCGGCAGCGGCTACCTGCTCTGCCTGCGCCCGAAGGCAGCCTGATCCACCGGCACGGCGGGAGCGCCCACCCCGGGTGCTCCCGTCGTGCCGTGCAGTGCTGTGCTGGAGCGCGTGCTCAGCCGTACCCCGGAAGACGTCGCCGCGCACGCGGCCGCCGCGACCGCCCTGCCGGTCCTCGACGCCGGCGTCGCGGATTGTTTCGCCTGCCCGCGCCTGGTCGCCTGGCGCGAGGAGGTGGCCCGGGTCAAGCGGGCCGCCTTCCGTGACCAGACCTACTGGGGCCGCCCGATCCCGGGTTTCGGCCCCGCCGACGCCGGCATCGGCATCCTCGGCCTCGCCCCGGCCGCGCACGGTGGCAACCGCACCGGCCGGATCTTCACCGGTGACCGCTCCGGTGACGTGCTCTTCGCCGCCCTGCACCGGGCCGGCCTGGCCAACCAGCCGACCAGCGTCGCGGCCGGCGACGGCCTGACCCTGCGGCACACCCGGATCTTCGCGGCCGTCCGCTGCGCCCCGCCGGACAACAAGCCGCTGCCGGTCGAGCGGGACACCTGCGCGCCCTGGCTGCACCGGGAGCTGGCGCTGATCCGGCCCACCCTGCGCGTGGTGCTCGCGCTCGGCGCCTTCGCCTGGTCGGCCTGGTGGCCCGCGATGACCGCGGTGTACGGCCTGCGCCCGCCGGTGCCGCGCCCCGCCTTCGGGCACGGCGCCCAGGTCAGCCAGCCGGGCGCGCCCGAGCTGCTGGGCTGCTATCACGTCTCGCAGCAGAACACCTTCACCGGCCGGCTCACCCCCGTGATGCTCGACGATGTCCTGGCCCGTGCCAAAGAGCTGGCGGGCCTGGCATGATTCGGTCTCTGCCGATTTTCGCCGCGCACGGATGACCTTGAGGGCCCTCAGTAGTGGATCTCGCCGCACTGCGTCGCTGGTGGCCGCTGGCCGCCGTCCTCGGGCTGCTCTTTCTCGCCTCGCTGGCGGCCACCCGGTCGGCGCCGCAGCTCGAGCGGTTCAACCCGGACGCCGTGGCGACCGAGGAGGCCGCGCCGCTGCTGCCGCCCTCGCCGGAGCCGCTGCGGCCGTCGCAGCAACCGGCGGAGGCCGGCGGCGAGCTGCCCGACTGGACCAGCACCGTGGCGCTGGTGATCCTGGGTGTGCTCGCGGTGATCGTCCTCGGGCTGGTGGGCTGGGCGCTGGTGCGCCAGACGCTGAGCCGCCGGGGCAGCCGCACCGGCCGGCGCGATCCGCGGCGCACCGAGTCGAGCACCGCCGAGGACCTGGTCGCCGCCCTGGACGCGGGCCTGCAGGAGCTCTCCGACACCGACCGGGATCCGCGCCGGGCGGTCATCGCCTGCTGGGTCCGGCTGGAACAGGCCGCCGCGGCCGCCGGCACGCCCCGGCACGCGGGTGACAGCCCCACCGACCTGGTGGCCCGCCTGCTGGCCGAGCAGCGCCTCGACGCGGGCGTGCTGACCCCGTTCGCCGCGGTCTACCGCCAGGCCCGGTATGCGACCCACACCGTCGACGACCAGATGCGCCGGCAGGCCCGTTCCGCCCTGGAACGGCTCCGGTCCGACCTGGGTGCGGGGGTGGGGGCATGAGCCGCGAACCGGACGGCGGGCTGGAGGACCTCTTCGGCAGCCGCCCCGTCGAGGTGGCCCTGCCCGAGCCGGAGGAGGGCGTCGAGAAGCCACGGTCGCGGCTCGGCTGGCTGGTCCGCAACGCGCTGCTGGTGGCCGTCGCCACCGTGGTCGTGGTGGCCGGGCTGCGGTCCCGCGGCATCAACGTCTCGGTCCTGCTGATCGTGGCCGCGTTCGTGGCGCTGCGGCTGCTGCTGCTCGCGGTGTCCGAAGTAGCGCCGCCGCCGCTGCCCCGCCCGTCGGCCCGGCGCGGCGAGGAGGACGGCGACTACCAGTGGGCCGGCACCGATACCCTGCGCGCGGCGGTGCGCCGCTGGGAGCGGCAGCTGGAGTGGTCGCGGAGCGACGCCGAGAAGTTCTCGCGTACCGTCCTGCCCGGGTTGGCCGAGCTGACCGATGAGCGGCTGCGGCTCAAGCACGGCATCACCCGCGCGTCGGACCCGCGGCGGGCGCGGGAGCTGCTGGGCGACCCGCTGTGGGAGTTCCTGGACCAGCCGGGCCGGCGGGTGCCGAAGCCGCGTGAGCTGTCCTCGTACGTCGAGGCACTAGAGAGAATCTGAGAAGGGTGGTTCGGTGACGGACGCGAGCGTGGAGGCCCTGCCGCCGTACGAGGTGGGCAGGCTGGCCGGCGCTGTCCTGGACTCGGTCGGCAGCGTGGTGGTCGGCAAGCGGGAGTCGCTGGAGCTCGTGCTGGCCGGCATCCTGGCCGGCGGCCACGTGCTGCTGGAGGACCTGCCCGGGCTCGGCAAGACGCTGACCGCCCGGTGCTTCGCCCAGTCCCTCGGCCTGGACTTCCGCCGGCTGCAGTTCACCCCCGACCTGCTGCCCGCCGACGTCACCGGCTCCTTCCTGTACGACCAGCGCAAGGGCGACTTCGCCTTCCGGGCCGGCCCGGTCTTCACCAACATGCTGCTGGCCGACGAGATCAACCGGACGCCGCCGAAGACCCAGGCCGCCCTGCTGGAGGCGATGCAGGAGAAGCAGGTCTCCGTCGAGGGCGTCACCTACCGGCTGGACCCGCCGTTCCACGTGCTCGCCACCGCCAACCCGATCGAGTACGAGGGCACCTACCCGCTGCCCGAGGCCCAGCTCGACCGCTTCATGCTGCGCGTGTCGTTCGGCTACCCCACCCAGGACGAGGAGTGGGAGGTGCTGCGCCGCCGGATGTCGCGCCGCCAGGAGGAGTCGCAGCTCGCCCCGGTGGTCGACGCCCGCCGGCTGATGGCCATGCAGGCGGCGCTGGAACAGGTCGTGGTCGAGGACTCGATCGGCCGGTACATCGTCTCGCTGGCCTCGGCGACCCGCGACCACGCCTCGGTGCTGGTCGGATCGTCGCCGCGGGGCTCCCTCGCGCTGCTGCTGCTGGCCCGGGCCCGGGCGGTCATGGCCGGCCGGGACTTCGTGGTGCCCGAGGACGTCAAGGACGTGGCGGTGCCCGCGTTGGCCCACCGGATCACGCTGCGGCCGGAGATGTGGCTGCGCCGGGTCGACCCGGCGTTCGTGGTCCAGGAGGTGCTGCAGGCCGTGCCCGCGCCGGCCAGCGGTGCCCTGCCGACGTACGCGGGCGGGTATTCCGGACAGTGACAGTCTTCGAGCCGCCGTCGTTGCGGGCCGCCGTACCGCCGGCCTCGGCGGGCGACGAGGGGTGGGCGGCGCCCGCCTGGGTGCCCACCCGGGCGCTGGGCCGCACGGTGCTGCTCACCGGGCTGCTGCTGGTGCTCGGCGTGGCGCTGGGCCGGGTCGACCTGGTGCTGCTCGCCGCGCCCTTCGCCGTCGGCGCCGCCATCGGCCTGCGCCGGATGCCGCGCTCGGCGCCCGAGCTGACCGTGGACGCGACCGAGGAGCACATCGTCGAGGGCGGGCCGGTCGGCGCCGGGCTCACCGTGGCCAACCCCGACGTCATCCCGTACGACCTGGTGGTCGTGCGCACCCGGACCTCGCCGTGGCTGGAGCTGGAGGAGGCCGACCGGCCGTTCGCGATCACCGTCGCGCCGGACGGCTGGACCGCCGTGGAGCTGCCCGGCCGGGCGACCCGCTGGGGCCGGCACGACGTGGGACCGGCCGCCGCGCGGGTCGCCGCCTGCGGAGGGCTGCTCGCCTGCCGCCCGGTCGTCACCCCGGCGCGGGGCGTGCGCGTCTACCCCGAGACCGAGCCGTTCGCGGCCACCGAGGCGATGCCCGCGGCGGCCGGCCTGGTCGGTAACCACCGGTCGCGGCGGCCCGGCGAGGGCGGGGAGCTGGCCGGGGTACGCCCGTTCGCGCCCGGTGACCGGCTGCGCCGGATCGACTGGCGGGTCTCCCTGCGTACCCGGGATCTGCACGTGGCCTCGACCCTCTCCGACCGGGACGCCGAGGTCCTGCTGCTGCTCGACGTGCTCGGCGAAGCCGGCACGTCCGGCGGGGTCGAGGGCAGCGCGTCGGTGCTCGACACCACCGTCCGCGCGGCCGCCGCGATCGCCGAGCACTACCTGCAGCGCGGCGACCGGGTCTCGCTGATGGAGTACGGCTCGTCCGCCCGGCGGCTGCGCGCGGCCACCGGCCGCCGCCAGTACCTGACGGTGCTGGAGTGGCTGCTGGACGTCCGCGCCGACAGCGGCGACCAGGGGCCGCACGAGCACGCGTTCGGCGCCCACCACGTCTCCTCGGACGCGCTGGTCATGGTGCTGACCCCGCTCGTCGACCCGCGCTCGGCCGACATGCTGGCCGGGCTCAGCCAGTCCGGCCGCTACACCGTCGCGGTGGACACGCTGCCGGCCGGGGTCGCGCCGCCCAGCCGCAGCCCGTGGACGCCGACCGCGACCAAGCTGTGGCGGATGGAACGGGAGAACGTCCTGGGCCGGCTGCGCGAGCACGGCGTGCCGGTGGTGACCTGGGCCGGGGCCGGCAGCCTCGACCTGGTGCTGCGGGACGTGTCCCGGCTCGCCTCCGCACCCCGGGGGCGCTGACATGCTCGACGGCATCACCCGGCGGATCGAGCGGACGCGCACCGTGGTGGCCCGCGCGACGGCCCTGCCGCTGCTGGTCCGGGGCGGGATCGCGGTCGCCTTTGTGCTCGCCCTGCTGGTGGCCTGGCCGGCGGCGCTGACCACCAGCCGTTACGTGGTGCTGCTCGGGCTGGCCGGCTGCTACCCGGCCATCGCGCCGCGGGGCCGGGGCGTGACCGTCACCGTGCTGCTCGTGGTGGCCGGCTGGGTCCTCGACACCACCTACTACGACGCCCGGGTCGCGCTCTGGCGGGTGCTGAGCATCGCCACCCTGCTGTATCTGGGGCACACGCTGGCCGCGCTGGCAGCGGTGCTGCCGTACGACGCGATCGTCAACGTGGACGTGGTGGGCGGCTGGCTCGGCCGGGCGCTGGTGGTGGTGCTGATCTCCGCCGTGCTGACCGTGATCACGCTGGGCCTGACCGCGGAGCTGGCCGGCGGAGCGTTCCTGATCGCCACCCTGGTCGGGCTCGCCGCGGCGGTCGCGGTGACGCTGCTGCTGAGCCGGCTGCTGCGCCGTCCGTGACCGAGAT
The DNA here is from genome assembly GCF_044465625.1 of Actinoplanes sp. NPDC049599. Classification (NCBI taxonomy): domain Bacteria; kingdom Bacillati; phylum Actinomycetota; class Actinomycetes; order Micromonosporales; family Micromonosporaceae; genus Actinoplanes; species Actinoplanes sp. NPDC049599. Next base: position 4,399 of record NZ_JBITLX010000028.1, on the reverse strand, counting down.
CGCACCCGCGAAACGGCACTGAAACGGGGGCGTCACGGCACTTGACCAACCGGGTTGTGCTTGGTCACAGAACCGCGCATCCCTGCGGCGCGCGCAGCATGATGAATCCGTGAAACCGCAGCGGATCGTTGTCGTAGGGGCAGGTCACGTGGGGCTCTACGCGGCCCTGCGCCTGTCGAAGAAGCTCAACTCGGCGAAGGCTGAAGTGATCGTCATCGATCCTCAGCCGCACATGACGTACCAGCCGTTCCTGCCCGAGGCGGCGGCCGGCAACATCTCGCCGCGCCACTCGGTGGTGCCGCTCCGGCGCGAGCTCAAGCACTGCCGCATCGTCTCCGGCGAGGTCACCAAGATCGAGCACGCCCGCAGGACGGTCACCGTCCGGCCCATCGACGGCCCGGCCAAGGAGATCGCGTACGACCACATCGTGGTGGCGCCGGGCTCGGTGTCGCGCACCCTGCCGATCCCCGGCCTGCGGGAGCGCGGCATCGGCTTCAAGACCATCGGCGAGGCCATCTACCTGCGCAACCACATCCTGGACCGGCTGGACATCGCGGCCACCACCCCGGATGCGGGGATGCGCAAGGCGTCGCTCGCGTTCGTCTTCGTCGGCGGCGGTTACGCCGGTGTCGAGGCGCTCGCCGAGATGGAGGACGTGGTCCGCGACGGCCTCAAGTACTACCCGGAGCTCCGGCAGGACGAGCTGCGCTTCGTGCTGGTCGAGGCGTCGAACCGGATCCTGCCCGAGGTCGGCCCGGAGATGGGCGCGTACGCGGCCCGCCAGCTGCAGAAGCGCGGCATCGACATCCGCCTCGAGACCCGGATGGACTCCTGCGTCGACGGCGAGGTGCACCTCTCAGACGGCGAGGTCCTCCGCGCCGAGACCATCGTCTGGACGGCCGGCGTCAAGCCGTCGCCGATGCTCGACCACACCGACCTGCCGCGCGGTCCCCGGGGTCACCTCACCTGCAGCACCACCCTGCAGATCATCGATGGCGACAAGGTGCTCGACGGCGCCTGGTCGGCCGGCGACTGCGCGCAGGTCCCCGACCTGACCAGCCCGGGCGCCTGGTGCTCGCCGAGCGCCCAGCACGCGGTCCGGCAGGCCTCGGTGCTGGCCGACAACATCCGCGCGGTGATCATCGGCGCCGAGCCCAAGGACTACCGGCACAAGTACGCGGGCAGCGTGGCGAGCCTGGGCCTGTACAAGGGCGTCGCCAAGATCTACGGGGTCAAGCTCAAGGGCTTCCCCGCCTGGCTCATGCACCGCACCTACCACATGAGCCGCATCCCGTCGTTCAACCGCAAGGTCCGGGTGCTGGCCGACTGGACGCTGGCGTTCGTGCTCAAGCGTGAGGTCATCTCGCTGGGGCAGCTGCACGCCCCGCGCGAGGAGTTCACCCACGTGACGCCGCCGCTGGGCGACGAGCGCAGCACCGAGCCGGTCGGCGCCGGCTCCCGCTAGGCGTGGTTTGTGCCCGTCCGGCGTTCTGCCGGGCGGGCCGGACCCGATACGGTGAGCATCAACGCATCGGCCCGGGTGGTGGAACGGCAGACACGGCCGCCTTAAAAGCGGCTGCCCCAAAAGGCGTGCGGGTTCGAGACCCGCCCCGGGCACGTTTTCAGCCTGCTCACAGCTTTCCCGGGCGTCGCAAAGATGGTATTGGTCGTACCCTGGAACAGCACGCCCCTACGTGCCTCAACCTCAAGGGAGGCTGGACACAGTGAAGACTTCCAACCCGGTGCTCTCGCGCCTCGGCCAGGCGGCCGAGCGGGAGCGGACCGCCGGGTACAACCCGGCCGGACCGTACGGCCCGGCCGCCGGTCAGCCGGGTTACGGTCAGCCGTACCCGAGCGCACCGGGATATCCGGCGTCGCCGCCGGCCGTTCAACCCATGACGATCGACGACGTGGTCGTCAAGACCGTCACGCTGCTCGGCATCACCGGCGTCTCCGCGGTCGCCGCGTGGAACCTGATCCCGGACTCGCTGCTCGGCCCCGCGTGGATCGGCGCCGCGGTGGTCGGCCTGGTGCTCGGTCTGATCATCTCGTTCTCCCGGATGGCGAACCCGGCCCTGGTCGTCGCGTACGCCGTCATCGAGGGCGCGTTCGTCGGCCTGGTCAGCAAGTTCTACCAGGAGATCGCCGGCTTCCAGGGCATCGTGCTGCAGGCGGTGATCGCCACCTTCGGCGTGTTCTTCCTGATGGCGTTCCTGTACCGGGCGAAGGTCATCCGCGCCACCCCGAAGTTCCAGCGCGGCATGATCGCGGTCATGGCGGGCCTGTTCGCCGTCATCCTGATCAACTTCGTGCTCTCGCTGTTCGGCTTCAGCACCGGCCTGCGCGACAACGGCGCCCTGGGCATCGGCTTCAGCCTCATCTGCATCGTCGTCGCCTCGCTGAGCTTCATCCTCAGCTTCAACGAGGTCGAGGAGGGCGTCCGGATGGGTCTGCCGCAGCGCTACTCGTGGACGGCGGCGTTCGGCATCCTGGTCAGCCTGATCTGGCTGTACCTCGAGGTGCTGCGCCTGCTGAGCTTCCTGCAAGGCGACGACTAGTCGCCCGCACACCCGTCACACCCGGCAGCGCCCGGTCCGCCTCCCCGCGGACCGGGCGCTGCCCTGTTTGCGGGTAACCTCGCTCCGGTGAGCGCAGGGGACTTCGAGACCGCGGTGCAGCTTCTGCTCAACCAGGTCGGGCACTGGGAGGCGGGCCGCTGGCACGCCCCGGCGAAGACCGGCGGCACCCGGGGCGAGGTCGTCTTCGCGCTGGTGCAGCGGCTCGCCGACCGGGCCGCCGACGCCGAGCAGGGCCGGCACCGGCCGGTGCCACGGCTGGCCGACACCGTGCTGCCCGACCAGCTGCGGGTCATGGCCGACGACCTGATCGCCGCAGACCCACCGGCCGAGGTCCTCACCCAAGCCACCGAAGCCGTCACCGAGACGCGCACCCGCCTCTAGCCGGACCCGCACGCCGTCCGGCGTGCCCCCAACCGCCTTGGTGGTCCCCGGCCCTGATGAGTCATCCGCACGAATCGAGCGGCCTCGCCGAGCTCGCCACCCAGCCGGGGGCGCCGCTGGCGGGAACCAGTGGGCGCCGATCTTGATGAGCGGTGGCCATCCTCGCCACCTCGACACAAGATCGCCGCGAAGGCCCACCTCAGCACACCGTTTACCCTGTTTTGTGGTGGTGGTCGGTCCGGATGGTCGTAACCATTCAGGTGCCTCCGCCTTGGCCAGCCGAAACGGAGTCCCCACCGGATTCGGCCGGTTCATCGCCGTAGCCCATGACACCCTCGTGCCCGAACGGCCCTGTCTACTTCTCGCAGGGCTGGGCAACACGAACAGGGCCTGCAACGGTTGCGAGCCGAGTCGTTGCCGGGCCTGGCGTAATGCGCTGCCGCTGGGCGATATCAGCGGCAGGCCGCACAGCCCGCTGGTCAGTTTGCGCCATACCTGCCGGTATCCCAACTCGGCGAACAGGCATCCGGCAAGCACCAGATAGACGACCACCCGGGCTGGTAGCAGCCGGACCCGCGACTCGGCTCGCCTGGTCGTGGCCAGGACATCATCGACCATCTCGAACGGCACCAGACGAGTCAGCTCGCCCAGATGGCCCGGCGCGAACACCCCCGCTGCTACCCGCACCGTCCGGGTTATGGCAATCTGATCAGCCAGCGGAGCTCCAGGTGTCAGGGAAGTCTTAGAGTGACCACCCTCTATACCGGAGCTCCGCTGCTTTACGTCTCAGACACGCCTTGACGACCCACCGATCCGCCTAACTGAACGGCGTTGCGTCTAGACGGCGAGGGCACGCCGATCCCTGCAGAAGGCTCTCTTGAGCCTTGTTCTGGGGCGGGGACTGTCGTTTTGGCAAGACGCGAGGGGGTCCGCGGGTGAGGTGATCGGTGGTGTTCGATGGATGGGGGTAGCTCTGGACTTGTGTGTGGGTTGTTGAGGGGGACATGTCAGGAGGAAAGGTGCGTGACTTGTGGATCTTGTGGAGTGTTGGTTCGGCTAGATCGTTTTAGCTCATCAAGGTCCGCTGGCGGCGGTGTGGTGACTGATCGTGGCGGTCAGTCCTCGTCGTTCCCCGCAGCCGCAGCCGCAGCCGCAGCCGCAGCCGGAGCCGGAGCCGGAGCGGCTGGCAAAGCCTCGGGTGCTGGTGCTGGTGCTGGTGCTGGTCGGGCTCGACTCGGCAGGGCAGGGCAGGGCAGGGCAGGGCAGGGCAGGGGATCTTGCGGATGGTCGGGCCGGCGTGGGGACGGGTCTTGTTCGTGAGCGCGTTGCGAGGGGAATGGGCTCCTCTAGACGAGTGATTCCTTATGAGTTCAGTGGTCGTACGCGATCAAGGAACGCTTGACGTCGGCGTTGATGCGCCAGTTGTGCCAGATCGCGGC
>NZ_JBITLX010000027.1:0-134003 GCF_044465625.1 Actinoplanes sp. NPDC049599 | reverse complement strand
GATGATCAGGACGACAAGAGCCGTATGACAGGAGACTGTCACGTACGGATCTGTGAGGGCCGGAGGGTGAAACTCCCTCCGGCTACTCGGCGGTGCGGAGCGAACCGCAGTGCTACACGATCCACGCCAGGCGGGTTCCCGGTGGGGAGACGGGGCTGCTGGCGCCGAAACCGCAACCGAGCCGCGCACCACCGGCGGCGAGTAAGGGCGGAAGCCGGGCACGCGCGGAAGCCGGGCACGTGGGAGCGGGCACGTGGGCGCCGGGCTCGCGGCAGAGGGGACGCGGCAGAGGGGACGCGGCAGGCGGGAGGCGGGCAGGCGGGAGCCGGGATGCACGCGGGAGCCCGGATGCACGGAAGATGCGGCAGGACCCCGCTCCGCCGCCGAGACGACGGTGATCAGCCCTCGACGCCGCTGTCGGCACACCTCGTCAAGGACTGAGCCGCCCCTCGTGGACAGCTCGCCTAGAGCGCCGGGGAGCCCCCGACCAGCCGCCGGGCCTCGTCCACTTCCTCGGGGAAGACCAGCACCAGCAGCCGGCCGTCCGGGCGCACCGCGGAGGTCGAGCGGATGCCCGCGGCCGCGAGCAGGGTGCGGATCTCCTCGGCGATGTCCGGGTCGTCGGTCGCCGCGGCCGGGCAGAGCAGGCCGTAGTCCTCGGCCTCGCCGAAGATGGCCAGGCCCGCGTAGAGCTCGCGGAGCGGGTCCTCCTCGCGGGCCTGTGTCCATTGCAGGCCCATCCGCCAGAAGATCGCGCCGAGGAACCCGACGAGCGCGACGGCGATGAACGGCCCGAGGAGGTACCAGCCGTCGCTTGGTGGCATGGGCACAGTCTGGCACCGGCGACGTGGGAAAACCCGGGATTTGCCCCGATCGAGGCCCTGAGTCTCCGTTAAGTACGGCGGCTAGGCTGTGGGCGTTACCTCAACGTGGAGAAGGAGAACACACATGGCGGGTCGACTCGCGGTCATCGGCTCCGGTCTGATGGGTTCCGGCATCGCCCAGGTGGCGGCGCAGGCCGGCTGGCAGGTCACGATGCGGGACCTGGACGAGGCCTCGTTGAGCCGGGGGGTGGCGGCGATCCGGGAGTCCCTGGGCCGCTTCGCCACCAAGGGCAAGATCTCGGCCGAGGACGCCGAGGCGGCGGTCGCCCGGATCACCACCACGACCGAGCTGGACGCGATGGCCGACGCCGACGTGGTGGTCGAGGCGATCTTCGAGAAGCTGGAGGCCAAGCACGAGGTCTTCCGTGCGCTCGACAAGATCTGCAAGCCCGGCGCGGTGCTCGGCACCAATACCTCGGCCATCCCGATCACCCAGATCGCGGCGGTCACCTCCCGGCCCGAATCGGTCGTCGGCATCCACTTCTTCTCGCCGGTGCCGATGATGAAGCTGGTCGAGCTGGTCCGCGGCTACCAGACCTCGGACGAGACCCTGGCCGAGGCCCGCAACTTCGCCGAGCAGGTCGGCAAGACCTGCGTCGAGGTCAAGCGGGACGTGGCCGGCTTCGTCTCCAACCGGCTCTTCTCCGCGCTGCTGGTCGAGGCGATCTCGCTGGTGGAGTCCGGCGTGGTGTCGGCCGCCGACCTCGACACGGTGATGAAGCTGGGCTTCGGGCATGCCATGGGCCCGCTGGCCACCGTCGACCTGACCGGCCTGGACGTCATGCTCAACGCGTCGACCAACATTCACCGGGACACCGGCGACGCGAAGTTCTTCCCGCCGGAGCTGCTGCAGCGCATGGTCACCGCCGGCGACCTCGGCCGGAAGACCGGTAAGGGTTTCTACACCTACTAGCCGTCGCGCCTGGTGGTCCAGCGGAACGTGGTCAGGCACAGCACGAGGGCCACCAGGCACCACACCCCCAGCACGATCGCGACCGTGCCCAGGTCGTAGGAGCCGCCGGGCTCGCGCGGGCCGAACGACGCCGGCAGGAAGACCGAGCGCAGCCCCTGGCACATCCACTTCAGCGGGAAGACCGCGGCGACGTTCTGCATCCAGCCCGGCAGGCTGGTGAAGACGAAGAAGACCCCCGAGATGAACTGCAGGATCAGCGCGACCGGGGTGACCACGGCCGGTGCGCTGCGACCGGTACGCGCCAGCGACGAGAACGCCACCCCGCAGAGCGTGCACGCGGTGATGCCCAGCGCCGACACCCACAGGAACGTCAGCCACTTCGCCGCGGTGTCCGGCAGGTCCAGCCCGAACAGCAGCGTCGCCACGGTCAGCAGCAGCACCGTCTCCAGCACCGCGATGAACGCCACCATCAGCACCTTGCCGGCGAAGTAGACCCACCGCGGCATCGGCGTGCCGAGCAGCCGCTTGAGCACCCCGCGGTCGCGTTCCTGCGGGATCTGGATGGCCAGCGCCTGGAACCCGGCGGTCATCAGCCCGGTCGCGATCATGCCGGTGACGAAGTACTGGGTGAACTTGACCCCGTCGCCGATCTCGCCTTTGAAGATCGAGCCGAACACCAGGATCAGGATCGCCGGGAAGGCCAGCGTGAACATCACCTGCTCGCGGCTGCGCAGGAACTGCTTGATCTCCAGCGCGCCCTGCCGCAGCCCGAGGTTCATGACGCTGTGCCGAATGGACATGCTCTCCTGGCCCTCCGCTTCGCTCCGGTGCAGTCGATCATGTCGTTGTGCCGAATGGACATGCTCTCCTGGCCCTCCGCTTCGCTCCGGTGCAGTCGATCATGTCGTAATCATGGTGAGGTAGACGTCTTCCAGGGTCGGCCGGGTGACCGTCAGGCCGGGCACCTCGCCGCCGTACCGCGCGGCCAGGTCGGCCACCAGCGCCGTCGGCGTCGCGCTCTGCGCGCGTTCCCAGGTTCCTTCCGGGGTACGCCAGGAGACGGTCGCCAGCGCGGAGTCCCGGTTGCCGAGCTGCCGTGGGGTGTCGACCGCGATCAGCCGCCCCGCCGTGATCACCCCGACCCGGTCGGCGAGCGCCTCCGCCTCCTCCAGGTAGTGCGTGGTCAGCACGATGGTGGTGCCGGTCGCGGCCAGATCGCGGATCAGCGCCCAGAACTCGCGGCGCGCCTCGGGGTCGAAGCCGGTCGTGGGCTCGTCGAGGAAGAGCAGCTCCGGGCGGCCGATGATGCCCAGCGCCACGTCCAGCCGGCGCTTCTGGCCGCCGGAGAGGGTGTGGGTGCGGGCGGTGGTCTTGCCGGTCAGCCCGACCCGGTTGATCACCGCCGCCGGGTCGTCGGGCCGCGGGTAGAAGCGGGCGAAGTGCGTGACGACCTCGCCCACGGTCAGCTCGTCGAACTCGCCGGTGCCCTGGAGCACGATGCCGACCCGCTCGCGCCAGCGCCGGGCCGCCGGATCGGTCCGGGTGCCCCGGCCGTGCACCACCGCCGGGTCGACGCCCAGCACGGTCACCGTGCCCGCGTCGCGCTGCCGGTAGCCCTCGAGGATCTCGATCGTGGTCGTCTTGCCGGCGCCGTTCGGGCCGAGCAGCGCGAAGATCTCACCCCGCCGGACCGTGAGGTCGAGGCCGTCCACGGCGGCCGTGCCGCCGTAGAGCTTGCGCAGGCCATCGACCTCGATCGCAGAGTCGCTCATGAGCAGAGACCCTACGACGCGGCCGCCGGGAGGTCAGCGCGAGGAGGCGAAGGTGACCGAGAGGACGGTCGCCGCCAGCATGCCGCCGATCAGCGTCAGCCCGATCCCGCCGATGTCGAGCCGGGCGTGCAGCTTGCGGTGCGCCAGGGCCGCCGCCAGCGGTACGCCCGCCGACGGCGCGAGCAGGAACGCCAGCCAGCCCAGCCCGCGCAGCACGGCCCCGCCCGGGATCCCCGTACCGCCGAAGGTCACCAACCCGGCGGCGACCAGCCCGCAGAGCCCGGCCACCAGCGCGCCCAGCAGCGGCAGCAGCGGCAGCGCCCAGCGCGGCAGTGACCGGCGCAGGGCCGGGCGCACGGTCACGTCGATCCGCCCGGCCGCCCGGGCCAGCAGCGTGCGCGCCGACTGCCGCGGGGCCGGCAGCGTGGCGCCGGAGTCCGGCCCGCTCTCCAGCGCCGTGCGGGGCAGGGACTCGATGGACAGCGGGTCGGGCAGCTCGCCCAGCGCCCGGACCCGCACGCCCGGCGCCCGGCGCAGCTGGTCCCAGAGCCGGGCCGCCTCCCGGTCCACGTCGAGCACCTGGGCCGCCGCGGCGCCCGCCCAGCGGTCGGCGGAGATCGCGTCGCCCTCGGCCCGGGCCAGCTCGCCGGCGGCCTGCGCCGCGCTGGTCTGGTACGCCTGCTCGGCATCCGCCAGCGCCGCGTCCCGCCGCCGGGCGACATCCGCCAACGCGCTCATCATCACCTGGTAGTCGCGGTCACGTGTGGTCACTGTTCACCTCGTACGGGATGATCACTTCCGGATGGCGGTGCACCGAGCGGTCGAAGAACAGTGCCCGGCGCGCCCGCGGATACCAGGCCGGCCCGCCGGGTTGCGGGGAGAGCGGGCTCAGCTCGGGCCCCTGCACGTCGAGGGCCACCCACGCGCCGATGGTGTCCAGCCGGGCGCCGATGCCGCCGAGGTCGTCGCGCAGCCGGGGCACCGACCGCCACCAGCCGAGCACGTGGATCCGCTGCTCGGGCCCGTCGGTCAGCAGCGCACGCCAGCGCTCCCGCCAGGCCGCACCGGCGGCATCCAGGGCGTAGCCGAGCACGTAGTGCGGGACGCCGTCCGGGGCCAGGCCGTCGAAGAACTGGTCGAGGTCGGCCGGGCCGTACCAGTCGGCCTGGGGCAGTTCGGCGACGAGCCGGGCGGCCGAGCGCTCGGCGCCGGGGTCCAGGCACACGATGCTGAACCGGGCCGGTCCCTGCGCGGCCAGCGAGAGCGCCGCCGCCGCGAGCACGTCACACGCCTCATGGGTACGGGTGCCGAGCACCGCGAGGTTGCGCCCCGGCATCCGCCCGAGCCGCAACCGGGCCGGCCGGGCCGCCACGTCGATCCGCTCGCCGAGCACCGCGCCCGGGGACGAGCCGATGTCACCGCCGGAGTGCGGCACCCGCCCCGCGGGCCGGTACGCCTCGGGCAGCCGCGGCACCGCGTCACCGTCGAAGAGCCGGGGCGGCGCGCAGGTGTCGGGCCGGCGGTGCCAGAGCTTGCGTTGCAGGGTGCGCCAGGCCTGCCGGTCGCTGGCGTCGGGCAGCCGGACGATGTGGTTGGCGCCGGCGGCGCCGGAGTCGGCGTTGACCACCGCGTGGAAGCGGGGGATGACGGCCGCGGCCAGGTTGGTGTCGGCCAGGATCCGGCGCGCCTTGGGCAGCGCGATCCGCAGGGTGAACTGGCCGATCAGCCCGGACCGGCCCCACAGCGCCTCGATGCCGGACACGTCCTGGCTGGCCAGCACCAGATGGATGCCCTGCGAACGGCCGCGCCGGGCCAGGTCCTCCAGCAGCGTGACGGCCTCGTCGGCGAGCGCGTCGCGGCCGGCCAGCAGCACCTGGAACTCGTCGATGACGGCCACGATCCGCGGCCAGTGCCCGCCCGGGTCCTCGGCGCGCAGCTCGGCCAGCTTCGAGGCCTCGTACCGCTTGGCGGCCTGGGCCCGGGCCCGCAGCTCCTCGCCGAGGTGGCGCAGCATCGCCAGGCCGAACTCCCGGTCGCCGTTGACGTTGATCCCGGCCAGCCGCACCTGGGGCAGCCAGCTCGGGTCGCGCGGCCCCGGCGCGAACCGGGCGAAGGACACCCCCTCCTTGAAGTCCAGCAGGTAGAAGGCGAGCTCCTCGGGGCCGTACCGGGCGGCCAGCGAGCCGATCCAGGCGTAGATCAGGTTTGTCTTGCCGGAGCCGGACGGGCCGCCGATCAGCGCGTGCGGCGGGTCGTCACCGAGCGGCACCGCGATCAGCGAGCCGTCGGTGCTGTCCCCGATCGGCGCGCTCAGGCCGTGCGCGGACGACTCGAGCCAGAGCTTCTCCGGCTCCAGGTCGGCGAAGCGGGCCGGCGGCGGACCCTGGCGCAGCCGCTCGGCCGTCAGCCGGCAGAAGCCGGCGATCCGGTCGGCGGGCGGCGGGTTGTCGAGCCGGACGGTCAGGTCGCCGATGGTGTCGCAGGTGGCGGTGCCGGCACGCACCTCGATGCGCTCCACCGTGGGATGCGGCGCCAGGTCCAGCCCGCGGACCACCAGGTGCACGCCGCAGGCCACCCCGGTGCGCACGATCCGGTCGAGCTGGGCGCGCTGGGCGGCGGTCAGCTCGGCGTCCGCCAGCAGCACGATGATCCGCCACGGCTCCGGGCGCGGGCCGGTGGTCGCCGCGGTCAGCTCGGCCAGCGACGTGTACTCGCCGGCCAGCACGGTCTCGTTGACCCGGCAGATCTGCTCCACCAGGTCGTCGAGCACCGCACCCAGCCCGCCCGGCCCGACGAACGAGAGCAGGCCGGCGTTGCCGAGCGGGGCGAACGCGGCCAGCGTCCCGCCGAGCTGCTCGGGGTCGTAGACGGTGAGCCGGACCTCGCCGGGGCGGGTGGTGCCGAGGGCGCGCAGCAGCAGGCCGGAGATGACGCCGTCGGCGGCCGCCGGGTCGCCCGCGAGGTTGAGGTGGGCGTGGTCGAGCAGCGGCACCAGCGCGGGCAGCCGCCGCTCGCCGTCGCCGGGGTCGTAGCCGATCGTGCCGATGCGCAGCAGCCCGGGACGGGTGACCCGGTCGGGCTCGGTGGGGGTCCAGTAGCGCCAGGCGGTGCCGGCCGCGCCGGAGGCGTACAGGGCGGCGAGGGACTCGACGTCGCGGGTCAGCCGGCCGGCCTCGGTGCGGGTCCGGCGCAGGACGTCCTCGCGGGCCGCCTCCCGTGCCTCGGCCAGCTGGGCCAGGCAGGTCGAGTACGCGTCCCGGATCAGCTGTTTGCGGCGCAGCGCCTCGCCCCGGGCCGACTCGGCGGCGGCCAGCACGGCTCGGGCGGTGCCGCGCGCTTCGGCCAGCTCCTGCCGGACGACGGCGACCAGTGCGTTGCGGTTACCCACTGCACCCCCCGGAATCCAACGATGGGGGATTTTAACCAGTTTGGGGTGCTTAACGGTCTTAAGTGGCGCGTGTCGCTATCGAAGCGTCACCGCACGGGTAACCGCCGGCCGTTCGGGCCGGCCCCGGTCAGCCAGCGCGGATCGGTGCTCACCAGGTCGCGCCAGAGCTGCGCGGCCACCATCGCGGCGCCCTCGGCCTGCCATCGGCGCAGCGAGCGCCGGGGCACGTACCGGCGGAACCAGTCGACCGCCCGGCGGGCGTCCCGGTCCAGGCCCTCCGGCTGCGGGCCGCGCTGGTACGGCCGCAGCCCCTGCACGCTGCAGTAGTGCAGCGCGTTGTAGAACCGCCACTCCTCAGTGGTGCCGAACGCCCCGGCCGGCTTGAGCCGCGCCACGTGCTCGCTCAGCACCGCCCGCAGCTCCGCGGCCCGGACCAGCGGCTGATCGGCCACCCCCGGCCCCCGGGCGGCCAGCCGGCGGTCCACCGTGGGCAGTTCGACCAGCGGGTTGCGCAGCAGCCGCCCCACGTCGCCGTAGTCCTCCAGCGCCCGGCGGGTCAGCCGGCGGAACTCGTCGGCGTCCAGCGCGGGCATCCGGCGTCGCTCGCGCCGCCGGGGGAGCGCGTCGGCGGCCAGCAGCAACGCGCTGCGGCTCGCCCGCAGCCCCTCGTCGTGCAGGAACGCGAGCCGGTCCAGGCCCGCGCGCAGCTGCCCGGCCAGGCCCACCGCGGCGAGCACCATGGCCACCAGGACGAACTGCAGCACGGTCACCGCCGGCCGGCCGGGCGCGGCCAGCATGGTCAGCGCCGCCGGCCCGGCGCAGAGCAGGACGGCCAGCACGGCGGCCAGCAGGGCGCGGGTCAGGTCGGGCGACAGCCGCTCGCCCGCCTCCACGGCGTCGGCCACCGCCACCAGATAGCCCATCAGCAGCAGGTCGAGCCCGATCGCGGCGAGCACCACCTCGGGCGGGCCCAGGTCGATCGGGCCCAGCACCACGATCAGGCCGAGCGTGTAGAGCACCGCGGCGGCGGCCAGCGCCGACGGCAGCGGGGCCGGGCGTACGCGGTCGCGGTAGCGCAGCAGCAGCACCATCGCGCCGGCCAGCGGGGCCAGCGCGACCAGCTTGCCCACCCCCGGCAGCACCGCGGCCAGCAGCAGGAACACCAGCGCCAGCACCGGCCAGCCGCGATTGGCCTGCCGGTGCTCGGGCGCGCTCGGCGGCAGCAGGCCCACCGCGACGCCGGACCAGAGCAGGGCCGGCACGCAGAGCAGCACCTGCGCGGCGCCGGAGCCCGGGCTCACGGTCCACGCGGCCACCGCGACCGCGTACCCGGCCAGGGCGCCGGCCGAGCGCCACAGCACCGCCCGGGTGGGATCACGCCCGACCAGGTAACAACCGAGCCACCAGGTCAGGGCGAAGGCGGGTACGGCGATCGCGGGCACCGCAGCAGTCAACCAAACAGACGCCGGGTCTCAACACCCTCCAGCGGTTGCCGTTCCCGCCTGCGCAGCCGGCGTCGCCTGATCACCCACCAGCCGCCGAGCACCAGCAGCACGAGTCCGACCAGGACCAGCACCGGCAACAGGATCGCCAGCAGGGACAACACGACGCTGCCGAAGTCCTCGGCGGTGCTGGCCACCGGCGCGCCCATGCCGGCCGTGGAGGCGTTCACCACAGGCCGGGAGGCGGCCTTCACCCCATGCACGCAGAGCGCGATGATCACGCCCGCCGCGACCGGCACCCACTGGTGCGAGCCGAAGAACGCGCCGGGGTCGGCGACGGTGACCGTCTCGGACGACGAGCCGGCGCCGAACGCCAGCCCGCCGGCGGTCGGCCGGACCACGGTCTGCACGATGTCGTTGACGTGGTCGACCACCGGGATCTTGTCGGCCACCACCTCGACCGCGAGCAGCACGGCCAGGATGGCGATGACCCAGCCGTTGGAGAGCCACTGCCAGCCGCCCGGCAGGTTGATGGCGTCGGTGTATCGGGCCAGCAGACCCATGGTGAGCAGGGGGATGTAGGCATTCAGACCGGCGGATGCCGCCAGGCCGGTACCGGTGAGCGCTTCGAGCACGTCCTCAGCATGGCACCGCCGCGCTCGCCCCGCCGGGAACGACGGCTACCCTCGTCGGGTGCGCCTGGTCATTGCGAAATGCTCCGTGGACTACGTCGGCCGACTCTCCGCCCACCTGCCGCCGGCGATCCGGCTCCTGATGGTCAAGGCGGACGGATCGGTGTCCATCCACGCCGACGACCGTGCCTACAAACCGCTGAACTGGATGAGCCCGCCCTGCAAGCTGCAGGAGGCGCCCGGGGTGTGGAAGGTCGTCAACAAGGCCGGCGAGGAGCTGCGGATCACCCTCGAGGAGATCTTCCAGGACACCTCGTACGAGCTGGGGGTCGACCCGGGCCTGGTCAAGGACGGCGTCGAGGCGCACCTGCAGGAGCTGCTGGCCGCCCACCCGGTCACCTTCGGCGAGGGCTGGACCCTGGTCCGCCGCGAGTACATGACCGCGATCGGCCCGGTCGACCTGCTCTGCCGGGACGCCGCGGGCGGCGCGGTGGCGGTCGAGATCAAGCGCCGCGGCGAGATCGACGGCGTGGAGCAGCTCACCCGCTACCTCGAGCTGATGAACCGCGACCCGCTGCTCGCGCCCGTGCAGGGCGTGTTCGCGGCGCAGGAGATCAAGCCGCAGGCCCGGGTGCTGGCCACCGACCGCGGCATCCGCTGCGTGGTCGTCGACTACGACAAGCTGCGCGGCATGGAGCGCAACGAGCTGACGCTCTTCTAGCGTCCGCTCAGCTCCACCCGGTCGGCCTCGGTGGTCGCGTTCAGGTACGCCCGCGCGCCGATCACCGCCACCGCCGCCTGCACCGCCACCCCGGTCCAGCTCAGCGGGCCGCCCTGGGCGACCTGGACGACCGTGGGCAGCCCGAGCAGCAGCACGTCGAGCCCGGCCACCGCGTTGACCAGCGGCCCGGTCGAGACCGCGCCCATCGGGGTGTCCAGCGGCATCAGTCCGTTGTCGACGAAGCCCACCCGGGACTTGCGCATGACGGCCGCCGCGCCGATCGGGCCCAGCGCCAGGCCCAGCGCCCACCACGGGCCGGCCGGCAGGTCGCCCAGACCGTGCAGCAGGGCGAGGGTGGCCGCGTACCAGAGGCCGGAGAGCACCCCGGGCACCCAGAGCCGCTGGCCGATCGCCGCCCGCGAGTTGAGGCCGAGCAGGCGCAGCAGGACCGGGTTGCCGGCGTCGGTACGGATCGTCCCGGCCGTCACGCCGCCGGCGACCAGGCCGCCGACCAGCACGGCGGTGCCGAGGAGCCAGCCGGGGGCGTGCGCCAGCAGCGCCGGCAGCGTGGCCGAGGCGGCCACCCAGAGCACCCGGCGCGGGCGTCGGCGCAGCAGCAACAGGTCCTGCGCCACCAGCACCGGTACGCGGCCCCACAGCCGCCGCGAGGTCAGCTTGCGGCGGGCCCAGTAGCGCCGTTCCACCATCTCGGTGACGAAGGACGGCTCCATGCCGTACGCCGAGTCGAAGAGTGTGCCGGCGGTCTTGGCCGCCTCGAGGATCCGCTCGTTCGGCGTCCCGGCGAGGCGCCGTACCGCCAGCAGGAGCAGCAGGGTCACGACCACCGCGAGCGCACCGGCCAGCGTGGTCACGACCGGCGTCGAGGGCCACCCGGCTTCCGGGCGCGGCGCACCTACGGCCGAGTCGACGACCAGCCCTGCCAGCCCCACCGCCAGCACCAGGTAGGCGGCGTGATCCGACCAGGCCGACCACCAGCGGTCGGCCTGTGCGGACAGCGCGACCAGCAGCAGCACGCCGCCGAGCAGCGACCCGACCAGGGGCAGCAGCGCGTCCGTTCCCGGCACCGGCCGGGCGGCGACGTGGCCGAGGACGGCCAGCCCGCCGACGGCTCCCGCGACGGCGGCGCCGATCAGCGCCACCCAGAGCGACGGCAGCAGCAGCCGGCGCCGGCTGACCGGGGCGGTGAGCAGCCAGGACGCGGCGGGCCGGCTCAGCGCGAGCGGGCCGAGGCGGCGCAGGGTCAGGTAGAGCCCGCCGCCGATGACCAGCATCAGGGAGGTGCCGGCCAGCTCGGAGGCGTTCGGCTCGGCGGGCCAGACGACCGCGGCGAGCTGCCGGTGCACCATGCCGCCGACGATCAGCACGAACAGCAGCGCGAAGTAGTAGTTGCCGAGCGTCTCGCCGCGCTCGCGGTGCGCGGACTGGGTGCGCCGGATCCAGCGCCGGAGCCCGGCGACGCCGACCGGAGCCGTCACGGCGCGTCGACGGCGTGCAGGTCGGCCATGCCCACCGTGGCGGTGCCGGCCGCGGCCGCGAACGCGTCGTCGTGGCTGGCCATCAGCACCGTGCCGCCGTCGGCCAGGTAGTCGCGCAGCAGGCCGGCCACCATGGCCCGGCCCTGGGTGTCGAGGCGCTGCTCGGGCTCGTCCAGGATCAGCAGCCGGCTCGGCCGCAGCAGCGCCAGCGCCAGCGTGAGCCGCTGCTTCTGGCCGGACGACAGTGAGGGCGGGATGGCGTCGGCGTGCCCGGCGATGCCGAAGCGCTCCAGCGCCTCGTCCACGCCGGCCGCCGCCGGGTCCAGCCCGTGCGCCCGGCAGACCAGCTCGGCGTGCTCCCGGGCGGTCAGGCCCGGATACCAGGTCGGCGGCTCCACGGTGGTCACCACGGCCCGCCAGAACTCCGGTGTGGACCCGGGCGGGCCGCCGAAGATCTCGATCTCGCCCGCGTCGGCCCGCTGCAGGCTGGCCACGCAGCGCAGCAGGGTCGACTTGCCGATGCCGTTCTCGCCGGTCACGCAGACGCCGGCACCCACCGGCACGGTCAGCCGGACGTCCACGAGCACCGGGGTGGAGCCGTAGCTCACCGACAGGTCGCGGACCTCGATCGCGTGATGATCCACCGGCTGACTCTAGCCAACCCGGTCACGGGCGGCGGCCGTACAGCAGCTTGACCGTCTTGACGATGCGCTTCACCTGGGCCGGGGTGCGCTCGAAGGTCATCGCGGGCAGCAGCGACGGCGCCCGCCGTACGGTGATCGACTTGGCCCGGCCGAACTCGCGCAGCCCGTCCTCGCCGTGGATCCGCCCGAAGCCGGAGTCGCCGACCCCGCCGAACGGCAGCGTGGCCATCCCGACGAAGCTCAGCGTCGAGTTCACCGCGACCATGCCGGTGTGCAGCCGCCGGGCGATCCGGATCCCGTTGGCCTTGCCGAAGACGGCCCCGCCCAGCCCGTACGGCAGCGCGTTGGCCAGGCGGATCGCCTCCTCGGCGTCGGCCACCTCGGTGATCGTGACGGTCGGGCCGAAGGTCTCCTCGCAGATGGCCGCCGAGTCCTCCGGCACGTCGACCAGCACGGTCGGCGACACGTGCGGCGGCTGCACGGCGTCGGCGCCGCCGAGCACGGCCCGCCCGCCGCCGGCCAGCGCGTCGTTGATGTGCCGGCGGATGACGTCCACCTGGCCGGGCATGGTGATCGGGCCGATCTCCTCGCCGATCCGCAGCTTGCCGGCCTTCTCCACCACCGCCGCGACGAAGGCGTCGTAGACCGGCGCGACCGCGTACACCCGCTCGATGCCGATGCAGGTCTGCCCGGCGTTGGTCATCGAGCCCCAGACGGCAGCCTCGGCCGCCGCGTCGACGTCCGCGTCGGCGTCCACGATCAGCGCGTCCTTGCCGCCGGCCTCGAGCACCACCGGGGTCAGCGTCTCGGCGCAGGTGGCCATGACCTTCTTCGCGGTGGCGGTCGAGCCGGTGAAGGCGATCTTGCCGACCCCGGAGCGGCACAGGGCGGCGCCCACGTCACCGAGGCCGTGCACCGTCTGGAACACGGGCTGCTCGGGCACGATCTCGGCGAAGCTGTCCGCCAGCCACTGACCCACGGCGGGGGTGTACTCGCTGGGCTTGAGCACGACCGCGTTCCCCGCGGCCAGGGCGCCGCTGATCGGGCCCAGCGGCGTCAGGATCGGGTAGTTCCACGGGCCGATCACTCCGATGACGCCGTACGGCTGGTACTCCAGGTGGCCGGAGTGCTCGGCGACCACCAGCCGGGTGCGCACCCGGCGCGGGCCGAGCACGCGCCGGGCGTTGCGGGCGGCCCAGTCGATGTGCTCGATGGCCGCGAGGGCCTCGATGATGGCGTCCGCGTGCGGCTTGCCCGTCTCGGCGTGGGTGAGCTCGGCCAGCTCCTCGATCCGCTGGGCGAGCAGGGCCCGCCAGCGCAGCAGCCGCGTCTTGCGGCCGTCGAAGCCCAGCCCGGCCCACCAGGCGCCGGCCTCGCGGGCGCGGTCCACGGTCGCTTCGACCGCCTTCTCGTCGCTGATCGGGACGCGGCCCGCCTCGGCGCCGGTCGCAGGGCTGGTCGAGACGAGGAAGCCGTCCTCGACCACGGGCATGCCGGGAGTACGGGTAGCCGTCATGAACGCGAGTCTAAGTCGCGTTAGGCGTGCCGCACCTCACACGTACGCTTGATTGTTGTGAGTCCTCGCCGAAACCGCGCCCGTCGCGACGCCGCGCCCACGCCCCTGGGCGACGAGCGGGCACGCAAGGGCATCGAGGGCGTTCAGCAGTACCGGGACGGCGAGTGGATGGTCCGGTCGATCTTCGGCGGCGCGGCCACCAAGACCTACCGCTGCCCCGGCTGCATGCAGGAGATCCGCCCGGGCGTCGCGCACATCGTGGCCTGGCCGTTCGACGACCGCGGCGACGAGTCCGACCGGCGGCACTGGCACACCGGCTGCTGGCGGGCCCGGGACCGGCGCAGCCCCGGGGTGGAGCGCTCGCGCAACGCCCCCCGCTATGGGCGAGGATGACCCCGTGAGTTATCAGATCCGCGCCAACTCCGTCCTGCCCGCCCGGCGGGAGGAGATCGAGCTGCACACCGCCGACGGCCTCACGCTGGTGGGCGAACTGGCCCGCCCGGAGTCCGGCGCGCCGGTGGCCACGCTGGTCTGCCTGCACCCGCTGCCGACCCACGGCGGGATGATGGACAGCCACGTCTTCCGCAAGGCGGCCTGGCGCCTGCCGGCGCTGGCCGGGGTGGCGGTGCTGCGCTTCAACACCCGCGGCACCACGAGCGTGCGCGGCACCAGCCAGGGCGAGTTCTCCGCGGCGGTGGACGAGAAGTACGACGTCGCGGCCGCGATCGAGTATGCGGAGTTCCACGACCTGCCGAACATCTGGCTGGTGGGCTGGTCCTTCGGCACCGACCTGACCCTCATGCACGGCCTGGACCCGGCCGTCGCGGGGGCGATCCTGCTCTCCCCGCCGCTGCGCTTCTCCGCCCCCGAGCACCTGGCGGCCTGGGCGGCCGGCGGCAAGCCGCTGACCGCGCTCGTGCCGGAGTTCGACGACTACCTGCGGCCCGACGAGGCGCGGCGCCGTTTCGCGGCGATCCCGCAGGCCGAGGTGGTCGGCGTCGCGGGCGCCAAGCACCTGTGGGTCGGCGACGCCGAGAAGGTGCTGGACGAGATCGTGCGCCGGGTCGCCCCGGCGGTGCCGGTCCCGCTGCCACGCACCTGGGACGGCCCGATCGAGTCCGGCGACACCTCCGCGTACGCGGACCGGACGGTCGCCGCCTTCTCGGACGTCCCGGTCCCCGAGCCGCTGGCGGACTGAACGCGGTTGCGCGACGCCTCCGGCCCGGCGCTCCCGCCTTTTGGGCGTCCCGGTCCCCGAGCCGCTGGCGGACTGAACGCGGTTTCGCGACGCCTCCGTCCCGGCCGGTCCCAGCCGCTGACGGACTGCTTGTGGTCTTGCGAGGTCTTCAGCCCGGCGCTCCCGCAACGGCCCGGCCTGGCAACCCGGCCGGGCGGGATGTCACGCGACATTTCCGCGTCCGTACCGAAATGGTTTTGGGTTTCTGGAGCTTTTTGCCCGGTAGCCCCTGTGGCGGCGTAGTTGGTTCCGCATCTCTCCGCGGTGGGCGGGTCTGGTGGCACGGTGATCACTCGACTTCGCCATTGCGGGAGGCGAGTGGGGGTGCGGTAAGCGGTGATTATGACGCTTCTGTCGCATTTGACGGGTGGGTTTTGGTTGAATCTTGGTGCGCTCCGCGCCCGTCGACTTTCGCCGTTCAGTGTCGTCGCAGCCTCAGCGGCAGCCTTCCCGCAGATCTTGATGAGCTAAAACGTTCCAGAGTCTTTGCGTGGTTGGTGTATCGGGCGATGGCAATAGCCCGCCGACCGCCACCGACGCGCAAGATTTCGATCTTGTTGATGTGGTGCAAGCTCCGAACCTTAAGTCCACAAGATCGACAATTCACTGCCCGCTTCGTAACTTTTACGCCCTTTGTTCGCTTAGGGGTTCTGCGATGTGAGAATCCTGCTCAATATGTGGGCCGGTGCTGCGGGTTCGGCGGTGGGCAGGCCTCCGGCAATGCTTGGCGCGGCCGTTCGGCGCGGCAGAAGCGTGTCGCCCGTCCGGGGATGGCGATCGATCATCACAACAGCCATGCAAAAGACTCCCAGCCACACCACACGGCTCCAAGGTCCACCACTCGCGCCCCTTTCCTCCTGAGATGAACCCCTCAACCTTCAGGGGACAATCCCGCATACCGGATGAACCCGGCAACGGGCCGGATAACGGGAGGCCGCGATCCAGGAATGGCGAAAGCCGGGCGCACCCGTGCTTTCCAAGACCAGGCCCCTCGGTGCAGGCGCCATATGGGGTGATGTCAGGCATTGTCGCCGCTGCGGGTGCCCGTGAGCTGGGCGGGCTGTCGCCGCGAGGTCGTCGGTGCCCCATGGGGGACGCTCAGCTCTGCCGGCTGTCGAAGCGAAGTCCCGACATCCTCGGCGAGACCTTCGAGAAGCTGCCCGACCTCCGCGGACGCCGCAGGTCAAGGCGCGTAAGGGGTCCGCCACATGGCGAACATCGAGGCTATTTCTCTTCCATGCTGGGATAGACCACCTCGCGGACGATCAGCTGGATCGCCGCCACCATCGGGATCGCGATCAGCGCGCCGATCACCCCGAACAGGCCCACCCCGAGCAGCGCCGCCGTCACCGCCGCCACGTCGCTGACCTTCACCGAGCGGCGCATCACCCGCGGGTAGATCAGGTAGTTCTCCACCTGCTGGTAGATCACGAAGAAGACGATGCACACGATGCCGGTGGCCAGCGAGTCGGCGAGCCCGACCAGGCTGACGATGATCGCGCCCAGCGTCGCGCCGATCTGCGGGATCAGGTCGAAGACGGCCACCACCACGGCCAGCGCGAACGGGTAACCCAGCCCGACCACCCCGGCGAACACCCAGGTGCTCAGCCCGGCCAGCACGGCGATCGCGATCGCGCCGACCATGTACGCGCCGACCTTGCTGAGGATCTCGTCGGTGAGCAGCCGCACCCGCCGGCGCCGGGAGCGTGGCACCAGCGCGTAGCCGCCCTCCTTGATCCGGTCGAAGGCCGCCAGGAAGTAGATGACCAGCACGATCACGGTCAGCACGTTGAAGATCGTGCCGAACAGCAGCTTCGCGCCGCCGACCACCCCGCCCAGCGCGTTGGTCACCGTGCCGGCGTCCAGCGCGCTCTGCACCTTGTTGAGGATGTCGTAGCGCTGGACCAGGTCGGCGACCGCCTCGTTGCGCTGCAGGCTCGCGATGTAGCCCGGCACGTTCTCGATGAGCTGCCCGGTCTGCGTGACCAGCGGGGGCACCAGCGCGAACACGCCGCCGCAGAGCAGCAGCAGCACCCCGAGCGCGATGACCGTCACGGCCAGGCCGCGCGGCAGGCCCCAGCGGCGCAGCCGGGTGACCGCCGGGTTCAGGCCGATCGCCAGGAACAGCGCGATGAAGATGAGCACCAGGATCGACGCCGCGTTGCGCAGGCCCAGGAAGATCCCGTACGCGGTGAGCACGCCCAGCCCGCCGAGCAGCCCGATCAGGAACGGGTTGCGCCGGTTCAGCGGGGGACCGGGCGGGCCGAACCCGGGATCGGCGGGCGGTTCGGCGGCCGGTTTGTCGGCGGGCGGCGGCGCGGGATCACCCGCCGGCGTCGACGGCGGCGGCTCGGTGCCGGACTCGGCAGGACGGGGCTCGTCGGCCGTCACCGGGACCTCCACGGCGGAACATCAGGAGGTCCGGGCAGCGGTCGGCAACCGGTGCGGCGACCGGACGTCCCGGCGGCAATGTATCGGTACGGGTAAAGCCCCGCCACCCGCCCGCCCGTTCCGGCGGTCAGTCGGCGTCGACGCCGACCCGGGTGCCGGCCGGCCGGGTGGTGACCTTCGCCGAGGCGGAGACCTTGGCCGGCCCCGACTGCTCGGCGAGCAGCGGCTCCGGCGCGGCGTGCTGGCCGGTCGAGGTCACCGGTGCGGGCGCCTGCGGGGTGACCGCGGCCTGCCCGGTCGCGACGGGAGCGGCGGCCGGGGCGGGTGCCTCCGGCTCCGGCTCGTCGTCGTCCTCGTCGTCCTCGCCGTTCGGGGAGGCGGCGGCCGCGAGCACGGCGGCGGCCGCCAGCTCGGCGACGCGCTTGGCTTCCTTCTGCACCTGGCGGCGGACGTCGGTGGCGCGGCGCTCGGCGGCCGCGCCGGCCCGCTTCGCCTCCTCCACGTGCACCAGCTCGCGCTCCAGCTCCTGCTTGACCTCGGCCAGGCGCTGCTGGACCCGCTGCGCCTCTTGCTCGGCCAGGCGGGCCCGCTCGGCGGCGTCGGCGGCCTTCTTCTCCGCCTCGGCGACCTTGGCCTGCGCGGCGGCCAGGTCCCGGCCGGCCCCGGCGATCTTGTGCTGCTGGCTCTCGATCTCCTTGCGGATCGCGGTGGCCTGCTCGTCGGAGCGCCGCAGCACTTCCTCGGCGTACTTGTCGGCCTCGCTGCGCAGGTCGGCGCACTGCTTCTCGACGCCGGCGCGCTTCTGGGTCAGCTCCTGGGCGAGCTCCTGGCGGCGCTGGGCGATCTCGCGGTCGATGCCGGTCTTCAGCTCGGTGCGCTCGCGGTCGGCGTCGGCGCGCTGCTTCGCCACGTCCTGCTGGGTCTTGTCGCGCAGGGCCTTGAGCTCCTGGTCGGTCTGCATCCGGGTGGACTTGACGTAGCCCTCGACCTCGGCGCGCTGCCGCTGGATCTCCTGCGCGGCGCGCTCGGTGAGCTGCTGCGCCTCGGCGCGGGCCCGGGCGAGGGTGGACTCCGCCTCGGCGCGCAGCTGCTCGGCGGCCTGGCGGCTGCTCGCGACGGCCTTCTCGGCGGCGGCGCGGCGGGCCACGTCGGCCTTCTCCTCCTCGGCCCGGCGGGCGGCGAGGGCGATCTCGAAGTCCCGGATGCCGTCGTGCGCGTGCGCCTCGGACTCGGCGCGGATCCGCTCGGCCTCGGCCAGCCGGGCGGCGATGTCCTCGGTCGCGGAGCTCTTGATGTCGGCGGCGACCTCCTCGGCCCGGGCGAGGATCTCCTCGACCTTGGGGCCGAGGTGCCGGAAGGAGACCTCGCTGGGGCCGGGCTGGCGGCGGGACTGGGCCGCCTCCTGCTGCAGCCGGTCGATCTGCCCGGCCATCGCCTGGATCTGCGAGTACGCCTGCTCCCGCTCGGTCGCCAGCGCGGCGATCTCGTTCTCGGCCCGGGCTACGTAGCGTTCGACCTGCTTCTTCTCGTAACCCCGCAGGGCGGTCTCGAAGCTGGGCTCGGAGGCTGCGTCTCCACCGAGACCGAAGATTTCCCCGCCGTGCGACATACTTTCCATCCTCACATACGCATCGTCCCGTGACATGTCGGTACACACCGACCTGAGGGGGACTGGGCGTCTGGTTGCGGTTTGTCTGTGCTCAGGCTACTTGCGAAGACAAACGGGCCGCACCGGAGGACTCCGGTGCGGCCCGCAGACGTCTTCGCACAGCCGACCCGGTCCTCTCCACCGTTGCGCACGCCGGAGAGTGGCGCAACCGGAGCCCGAGTGGCGAACGACTCAGCTGGTCTTGGCAACCGCCTCGGGCTTGCCGGCGTCGCCCGCGTCGGCCGAGCGCTGCGCCGACGAGTCCGACTGGCCCTCGGCCTGCTTGACGGCCTCGGCCGCCTTGGCCGCCGCGCCCACCGTCGGCACCAGGCCGGACAGGCCGGAGAGCATCTGGCCGAGCTGGTTGGTGACGGCGTCCTTCTGCCGGGTCAGGTCCTCGACCTCGCGCTTGGCGGCCTGGGTGGTCAGCTCGGCCTCGGTGCGCGCGTCGCTGAGCAGCCGCTGCGACTCGGAGCGGGCCTCGGTGACCGTCTTCTCCGCCAGGGCGCGGGCCTTCTCGACCGTCTCGACGGCGCTGCGCTCGGACTCGACGCGGCGGGTCTCGGCGCGCTGGTGGATCTCCTTGGCGCGGTCCTCGGCGGCGCGGGCGCGCTCCTCGGCCTCGGCCACCATCTTCTGGGTGGCGGCGACCTGGGCGGCGTGCCGCTGCGATTCCTCGCGCTCGCTCTTCTCCCGGCGCTCGGCGGTCTCCAGCGCGAGGGCCTGGAGGTCCTTGTCGCGCTTGTCGCGGGCGTCGGTCAGCATCTTGGTGGCCTCGGCGCGCTTCTCCTCGGCCTCCCGGGCCGCCTTGGCGCGCAGCTGGGTGATCTCCCGCTCGGCGGTGGCCCGCAGCGAGGCGACCTCGCGCTCGACCGTCGACTTGAGCTCGGCGACCTCGTGCGCGGTGACCGTGCGCAGCTGCTTGGTCTCGCGGTCGGCGTCGGAGCGCAGCGTGTCGGCCTCACGCCGGGCCTGCACCCGGTTTTCCGCGGACTCGCGCTCGGCCTGCGTGCGGACCTGCCCCGCCTCACGCTCGGCGGTCGCCTTCATCGCGGCGGCCTCGGCCCGGGCCTTGTCGGTGATCTCCCGAGCCTCGAGCCGTGCCGCGGAGAGGATGCCCTCGGACTCCCGCTTGGCCTCGTTACGGTGATCGTTGGCCTGTTCCTCGGCCAGCCGCAGGATCTGCTCGACCCGGGTGCCCAGCCCGGAGAGGGTCGGCCGGTTGTTCTCCTCGAGGAGCTTGTTGCTGTCGGCCAGCTTCTGCTCGAGGGCGTTCAGGCGCTGCTCGGCCTGGCGCAGCCGGCGCTGCGCGTCGTTCATCCGCTGCTCGGCCTCACCGCGGGCCTGCTCGGACTGGTTCAGGGCGGCGACGAGGCGGCCGAGGTGGCCGTCAACCTGTCCGCGGTCGTATCCACGCAGGACAACGGTGAAGTCGGTCTGCGAATTTGCGCTCTCGAAGAAGGCGAGATTGGCATCCTGCTGCTGGGGCATTGGGACATACTGGCAGACCCCCCAGGGGGCCACGCAAGACCGTACGGGCCGGGTATTCCGCCCTGAGATCAGCTTCGGCCCGCTCACCGAGGGTGCAAGTCGGCCGTTCGGGTGGCTCGCAGCCCGCTTGCCCGCACAGTGTTGTCGCGCCACTACCTGCTGTGCAGATGCGGAGCAGAAGATCGTCGCACAGCGGCGCCGTGCGCCGCTGCCCGCTGGCGACGATCCTGCCAGGCCGCGGCGTCGCCGTCAGGATGTTTCACCCGCAAGGCTTACGAATCAGGCGGACTGCACCAACTCCACCAGAACGCCCCCGGCGTCCTTGGGGTGCACGAAGTTGATCCGCGAGCCGGCCGTGCCGCGCCGGGGCTCGTCGTAGAGCAGTCGCAGGCCGCGGGCGCGCAGGGCGGCGCTGGTCGCCTCGACGTCCGCCACGGTGTAGGCGAGCTGCTGCAGGCCGGGGCCGCTGCGGTCGAGGAACTTCGCGATGGCCGAGTCGGGCCGCAGCGGCGCGAGGAGCTGGATCCGGGCGCCGGTGCCGTCGTCGCCGGCGGCCAGCATCGCCTCGCGTACGCCCTGTTCCTCGTTCGTCTCCTGATGCACGCAGCGCATGCCGAAGGCGCGGGCGTAGAAGGCGAGGGCCTCGTCCAGGTCGGCGACCGCGATCCCGACATGATCAACTCGCAGCAGCCCGACGGCGGGCAGAGAATCCATGCTGGAGAGTGTACTAAGCTGTGCTTAACCATCGTTCAGGACTCCTGAAAGCGAAGCTCCCGTGACCAGCTCGGTGATCGTCAGCGGCGCCCGTACGCCCATGGGCCGTCTTCTCGGCAACCTCAAGAACGTGTCGGCCACCGCGCTCGGCGGGCACGCCATCGCGGCCGCCCTCGACCGCGGCGGCGTGACACCGGAGCAGGTCCAGTACGTGATCATGGGTCAGGTGCTGCAGGCCGGCACCGGGCAGATCACCGCCCGGCAGGCCGCGGTGGCCGCGGGCATCCCGATGACCACGCCGGCCGTGACGGTCAACAAGGTGTGCCTGTCCGGCCTCGACGCGATCGCGCTGGCCGACCAGCTCATCCGGGCCGGCGAGTTCGACATCGTGGTGGCCGGCGGCATGGAATCGATGAGCAACGCCCCGCACCTGCTGCTCGGCCAGCGCCAGGGCAAGAAGTACGGCGACATCCTGGTCCGCGACCACACCGCGTTCGACGGGCTGATGGACCCCTGGGACGGCATCTCGATGGGCGAGTCCACCGAGCGCAGCGGCGCCGGCCTGGGCATCACCCGCGCCGAGCAGGACGCCTTCGCCGCGCTGAGCCACCAGCGGGCCGCCGCCGCGCAGAGCTCCGGCCGCTTCGCCGAGGAGATCGTGCCGGTCAAGACGGGCCTGCGCGAGGTCGACAAGCTGGTCGACACCGACGAGGGGGTGCGCCCCGACGCGACCGCCGAGTCGCTCGGCGGGCTGCGCCCGGCGTTCGCCAAGGACGGCACGATCACCGCCGGCAGCGCCTCGCCGATCTCCGACGGTGCCGCCGCGGTCGTGGTGATGAGCCGGGCCAAGGCCGAGGAGCTGGGGCTGACCTGGCTGGCCGAGATCGGCGCGCACGGCAACGTGGCCGGCCCGGACAGCTCGCTGCAGGCCCAGCCGGCCAACGCGATCAGGCACGCGCTGGCGAAGTCCGGGCGCACCGTGGCCGACCTCGACCTGATCGAGATGAACGAGGCGTTCGCGCAGGTGGTGCTCCACTCGATGCGCGAGCTCAAGGTCGACGAGGGGATCGTCAACGTCAACGGCGGCGCGATCGCGCTGGGCCACCCGATCGGCATGTCCGGCGCCCGGCTGGTGCTGACCCTGGCGATGGAGCTCAAGCGGCGCGGCGGCGGGTTCGGCGCGGCCGCCCTGTGCGGCGGCGGCGGCCAGGGCGATGCGCTGCTCATCACGGTGCCCGCAGCCTGATCGTGGGGCACCATGGCGGGGTGATCAGAGATGTGCCCACCCTCGTGGCCCGGGCCCGCGAGGGTGACGCCCGTTCGGTCGCCCGGCTGATCAGCCTGGTGGAGAACGGCGACCCCAGGCTGCCCGAGGTGGCGGCGGCGCTGGCGCCGTACGCGGGCCGGGCCCAGGTGATCGGCCTGACCGGCTCGCCCGGGGTGGGCAAGTCGACCACCACCAACGAGCTGGTCCGCGCGCTGCGCCGGGCCGGCCACCGGGTCGGCGTGCTGGCCGTGGACCCGTCCAGCCCGTTCACCGGCGGCGCCATCCTCGGCGACCGGATCCGGATGCAGGACCACACCACCGACCCCGGGGTCTACATCCGGTCGATGTCCAGCCGCGGGCAGCTCGGCGGGCTGGCCGCGGCCACCCCGCAGGCGGTGCGCGTGCTCGAGGGCGCCGGCTGCGACGTGGTGCTGGTGGAGACCGTCGGGGTGGGCCAGGCCGAGGTGGAGATCGCCTCGCTGGCGGACACCACGCTGGTGCTGCTCGCGCCCGGGATGGGTGATGCGATCCAGGCGGTCAAGGCCGGCATCCTGGAGATCGCCGACGTCTTCGTGGTCAACAAGGCGGACCGTCCCGGCGCCGACGCCACCTACCGCGACATCCAGGGCATGCTCTCGCTCGGCGAGCGGGCCCCGGGTGACTGGCGGCCGCTGGTGGTGCGCGCGGTGGCGGTCCGCAACGAGGGCATCGACGACGTGGTCGCGGCGATCGACAAGCACCGCGCGTGGCTGGCCTCCTCCGGCCGGCTCCAGGCCGCCCGGGAGGCGCGGGCCGCCGCGGAGGTCGAGGCGATCGCGCTGGGCACGCTGCGCGCCCGGCTGGGCTCCCTGCGCGAGGGCACGGCGCTGGCCGACCTCGCCGCCCGGGTCGCCGCGGGCCGGCTGGACCCGTACGCCGCCGCCGACGACCTGATCAAGGACCTCTAGCCGAACTCGGCGAGCGTCTCGGCGATCAGGTGCTCGTCCCAGTCGAGCCGGCCGGCCGCCAGGTCCTCGGTGAGCGCGCGCAGCCAGGCCAGCTCCGCGCGCAGCATCGCGGCGCGGTACTCGTCCTCGATCAGGAACAGCCGCGGCAGCCCGGGCGGCGCCTGGCGTTCGATCTGCGCCAGCCGCTCCGCCTGCGCCGCCACCCGGCGCTCCAGCAGCTCGCGCACCTCGGCCGGCCGCAGGATCGGCAGGAACGCCAGCGCGGCCGGGAACTCGGGGAACTCCCGGGCCGGCACCGGCAGCATGTCGGTCAGCCAGCGGCGCAGCGTCGCCGCGCCGGCCTCGGTGACCTCGTAGACGGTCCGCTCCGGCCGGCCGGCCTCGCGGGCGGTGCCGCCGGGCCGGGCCAGCCCGTCCCGGACCAGCCGGTCCAGGGCCTGGTAGACGCTGTTGCGCTGGGCCACGTTGACCAGCTGGTCCTGGCCGCGTTCCTTGATCATCTGCTGCATCCGGTACGGGTGCGTCGGCGCCTCGACCAGCAGGGCCAGCAGCACCATCGCCAGCGTGGAACGGCGCGGCTCCGCAGACGTCATGACCGCCAGCCTAGGGGTTTTCTCGGGGTTGCTGGCCTTAGTCATGGCATGCATAGTCATGGAATGACTAAGACAGCTGTCGTGGCGGGCGGCGGGATCGCCGGCACCGTCGCCGCCATCGCCCTGCAGGACGCCGGCTACACCCCGGCGATGTACGAGGCCCGCGAGCGCGGCGCCGACGAGCGCGGCGCGTTCCTCACCGTCGCCGTGAACGGCCTGGCCGCGCTCCGCACGCTGGGGCTCGACCCGGCCGTGTTGTTCGCCGCGGGCTTCCCGACCCCCATGCTGGCGCTGCGCAACGCCGCGGGCCGCCGGCTGGCCGAACTGCCGCTGGGCGGCCCCGCCCCGGACGGCACGACCACCATCACGATCCGGCGCGCCGACCTGTACCTGGCCCTGCGCGCGGAGGCGGAGCGCCGCGGCATCCCGATCGCGTACGGCAGACGCCTCACCGGCCTGACCCGGTCGCCCGGCGGGGTCACCGCCGTGTTCGCCGACGGCACCACCGCCGGCGGCGACCTGCTGGTCGGCGCGGACGGCCTGCACTCACGCATCCGGGCGGCGCTGAACCCGGCCGGCCCCGCACCGCGCTACCTGGGCCTGCTCAACGCGGGTGGGTTCACGGCCGGCCCGGTCCCGGCGGCGCTGCGGCCCGAGCCCGGGGTCATGCAGATGGCGTTCGGGAAGCGGGCGTTCTTCGGCTGGGTCGCGGCGCCCGACGGCTCGGTGTGGTGGTTCGCCAACCCGCCGCGCCGGCGCCCGGCCGGGCCGGACGAGTGGACGCCGGCCGGCTGGCGGGCCGAGCTGCTGGAGCTGTTCGCCGGCGACGCCCTGCCCGCCGCCGCGCTGATCCGGGCCAGCGAGGAGATCGTCGGGCCGTGGAACACCTGGGACCTGCCGCGGGTGCCGGTGTGGCGGGACGACCGCACGGTCCTGATCGGCGACGCCGCGCACGCCGTCTCGCCGTCCTCGGGGCAGGGCGCCTCGATGGCCGTCGAGGACGCCGTCACCCTGGGCCGCTGCCTGCGGTCCCGGGCGGAGCTCCCGGCCGCGCTGGCCGACTACGAGCAGCGGCGCCGCGACCGGGTGCAGAAGGTCGTCGCGTACGGCCGGCGCAGCGGCAGCACCAAGACCGCCGGGCCGGTCGGCGCCGCCGTCCGGGACGCCCTGATGCCGCTGGTCATGCGCCTGCTGCACCGGCGCGGCGACCCGCAGGCCTGGATCCTCGAGCACCGCATCGGCTGAATCCTCAGCTCCGCCGCGCGGGTGCCGATGGGACCGATCAGCCCTGCCCGCTACCGACGAGTAACGACCGATGAGCGAGGTGACCATGCACCGCCGGAACGCAAGCTCCCGGGTGCGCGCCGACCCGCTGGTCGCAGTGCTCGTCCTGGTCGCGGTGGCCGGCGTCGCCGGCTTCGGCCTGGGACCGTCCGCCCGGGACGCCCAGGCGGTGGCGTTCTGGCTGCTGCTGACGGCCGTGCACGGCTGCTTCGCGGTGGTCTCGGCACAGGTCGCGCGGACCGGCCCGGTGGCCAACCGGCAGCTCTGGCTGTGGTTCACCGGGGCAGGCGCCGCCTTCGTCGTCGGTGACGTGGGGCAGCTGGTGCTGGTGGCCCGGGACCCGCAGGCGCCGGCCGCCCTGGTCGGCGCGCAGTTCCAGTACGGGTTCATCGCGGTCGGGATGGTGCTGCTGATCACCGGTCTGTTCCGGCATCCGCTGGGGGAGATGACCGGCAGCACCCGGGCCCGGCTGCGCCTGGACGCCGCCACGGTGCTCGCCGCGGCCACCACGTTCGGCCTCTGGCTCTTCGAGGTGCCGGCCGGGCCCCGCGACGCGGGCTGGGCGCTCGGGCTGGCGGTGTCGCTGCTGGTGATGCCGGGTGTGTTCCTGGTGGCGATCTTCGCGGTGCTGCGGTTGCTGCGCAGCGGGCGGACGCCGTTCAGCCGGAGCAGCGGGATCCTCGGCGGCGCGGCGGCGATCCTGCAGGCCGTGCTCCAGACGGTGCCCGGCTCGGTCTACCTGGACCCGCGCTTCACTCCCTGGCTGCTGGCCGGCAACGTGGTCGCCAGCGTGCTGCTCGCGCTGGTGGCCCGCAACCAGCAGCGCTGCGGGCAGCACGCGGTGCGGCCCGCCGGGCGGGAGCAGCCGCGGCACTACAGCGTGCTGCCGTACGCCGGGATGGCCGCGGTCTGGGCGCTGACCGCGACCGTGCTGCTCATCGGCGGCCTGGACGCCCACGCCTGGGTGGTGGCCATCGGCGCCTCGGTGACCACCGCGCTGGTCGTCGGCCGGCAGGTGAACGCGTTCCGGCACATCACCGAGCTGCTGCACGAGCGTGACGAGCTCACCGCGCGCCTGACCCGGCTGGCCTACCACGACGCGCTCACCGGCCTGGCCAACCGTGGGCTGTTCATGCGGCAGCTGCACGAGGGTCTCGCGGCCGGGGCGGTGACGGTGTTCCTCGTCGACCTGGACGACTTCAAGCCGGTCAACGACGAGTTCGGGCACGCGACCGGCGACCAGCTGCTGATCGAGGTGGCCCGGCGGCTGCGGAACGGGATCCGGGCCGGGGACGCCGTGGCCCGGCTGGGCGGGGACGAGTTCGCCGTGCTGATGACCGGGCTGTCCCTGGCGCGCGGCGCCGAGGTGGTGGACGAGCTGACCGCGGCGCTGCACGGCACCGTCCGGATCGGGGCTGCCGAGGTGCCGCTGCGGGCGAGTGTCGGCATGGCGGCCGGCCGGCACGGCGAGCACGATCCGGACAGCCTGCTGCACGCCGCCGACATGGCCATGTACGCCGTCAAGGAAGCCCGCCGCAGCCTCGCCGGCAGTGACCTTCGGTAGCGTCGTATATCCATTCAGTTTCGCTTGCGATCAAACGGTTACGCAGCGCCGATGCCTGATAACCTTGCCGACCTCTGCCCGGGAGGAAGTCGCGATGCGTTCGAAGATGGTCGCTCTGATGGCGGTCGGTCTGCTCAGTCTGGGTGGCACCGCCGCGTGCACCGATGACAAGAGTGACGCCGCCAGTCCGGGCGGCGGCACCACCCGTGGTGGCGGCGGCGGCAAGGTGGGCGTGATCCTGCCCGACACCACCACCTCGCAGCGCTGGGGCACCGACGACCCGAAGCTGCTGAAGGCGGCGTTCGACGAGGCCGACGTGCCGGTGGACATCCAGAACGCGCAGGGCGACAAGGCCAAGTTCCAGTCGATCGCCGACGACATGATCGCCGACGGCGTGAAAGTGCTGATGACGGTCAACCTCGACTCCGGCACCGGCAAGGCCGTGCTGGACAAGGCCAAGGCCGCCGGGGTCAAGACCATCGACTACGACCGGCTCACGCTCAACGGCGGCGCGGACTACTACGTCAGCTTCGACAACGTCGTGGTCGGCGAGCTCCAGGGCCGCGGCCTGGTCAAGTGTCTCGAGGCGCAGAACGCCGTGGTGCCGCTGGTCGCCGATCTGAACGGCTCGCCGACCGACAACAACGCGACCCAGTTCAAGCTGGGCTACGAGTCGATCCTGCAGCCCAAGTACGACGACGGCAGCTTCATCAAGGGCCCGGACCAGTCGGTCACCGACTGGGACAACAAGGAGGCCGGCGCGGTCTTCACCGAGATGTGGCAGCAGACCGACCGCCGGATCCGCGGCGTGCTGGCCGCCAACGACGGCCTGGGCAACGCCGCGATCGAGGTCCTGAAGAAGGACAAGATGAACGGCAAGGTTCCGGTGACCGGGCAGGACGCCACGGTGCAGGGCCTGCAGAACATCCTCGCCGGCGACCAGTGCATGACGGTCTACAAGCCGATCAAGAAGGAAGCCGAAGCGGCCGCCAACCTGGCCATCAAGCTGTACAAGGGCGAGCGGCCGACCGCGCCGAAGCGGGTGAAGGACCCCGAGTCGGGCGCGTACGTGCCGGCGGTGCTGCTGGATCCGACCGCGATCGACAAGAAGAACATCAACGTCGTGATCAAGGACGGCTTCGTCGACAAGAAGGCGGTCTGCGCCGGCCGGTTCGCCGCGCTCTGCCGGGCCAACGGCATCAAGTAGGCCGTCCGGCGCAAGGGGGTTCTTCGCGGATCGGCGCTCGCCCTGCCGATGAGGGCGGGTGCCGCGACCCGCACCGTCACCCGGAGCCCCTATGACCCGCACCCTTCGCCTCGCCTGCTGGCCGGCGTTCGGGCTGGTGCAGTTCGCTCTCCTGCTCTGGCCGTCCCGGCAGATCGTCGTCTACAGCATCGGCATCATGCTGGTGACCAGCGTCGGCACCGTGCTGCACGCGGTCGCCGCGCTGCGCAGCACCGGGCACACGCGGCGGCTCTGGAGCATCACCTCGATCGCCCTGGGCTGCTGGGCCTACGCCGAGATCTCGGTCGGCGTCCCGGCGGTGCTGACCGGCGTGGCGCCACCCCGCGGCCTGGTCGCCGACCTGCTCAACCTGGCCGCGTTCGGCTTCGCGGTGGCGGCGATGCTGAGCCTGCCGACCGCACCGCGCGGCCCGGCCGCCCGGCTCCGCATGATCTTCGATGGGCTGGTCGCCGTCTCGGCGCTGATCGGCGTGGCGTGGATCCTCGTGCTGGCGCCGATGACCCGGAACCTGAGCACGTCGGCGGCGGTGCTGAAGCTGAGCTACCCGGTGCTGGCCGCCGGGGTGCTGGCCGTCGGCCTGGTGCTGCTCGGCGGCCAGCAGGTGCGCCGGGTCACCGCCACCACGGCGATCATCGGCAGCGTGGTCGTGCTGACCGCCTGGCTGCTGCTGGAGGTCCTGTCGATCGTGGCCGGGCTGGACTGGCTGCGGCCGTACGTCTTCGGCGGGTACCTCGTCGCGGCGACGATGATGGCGCTGGCGGCGCTGGCCCCGGTGCCGCAGGGCGAGGAACGCGTCTGGCGGCCGGCGACCACGATGGGCAACGTGCTGCCGTACCTGCCGGCGCTCGGGTACTTCGCGGTGGTCGTGCACCAGACGGTGGGCGGCCGGAAGATCGACATCCAGACGGTCCTCGCCGGCCTGGTCATGATCGGTGCGGTCTTCGTCCGGCAGCTGGTCGAGCTGCGCCTGAACGCCGCGCTGAGCCGCAGCCTGGCCGTGGAGCGCGGCCGGTACGCGCACGAGGCCGCGCACGACTCGCTGACCGGCCTGCCCAACCGCGCGCGGCTGACCGCGGAACTGGCCGGGTCGCCGATCACCGCGCTGCTGCTGATCGACCTCGACGGCTTCAAGGCGGTCAACGACACGCTGGGGCACGCGGCCGGCGACGCGCTGCTGTGCCTGGTGGCGGACCGGTTGCGGGCGGCCGTCGCCGGGCGCGACGCGCTACCGGCCCGGCTGGGCGGTGACGAGTTCGCCGTCCTGCTGCGCTCCGGCGGGCTCGAGTCGGCCCGTACGCTCGCCCGCGACATCCTCGCCGCGCTCGCCGGACCCGGCCTGCCCGCCGCGGTCGGGGCCAGCATCGGCATCGCGCCGGGCACCGACCGCGGCCGGCTGCTGCACGAAGCCGACCTGGCCCTCTACGACGCCAAGAACCGGGGCAAGGGCCAGTTCCGGGTCTTCGACCGGGAGCTGTCCGCGCGGGCCGAGCGGCACCGGCTGATGCAGGCCGAGCTGGCCGTGGCCGTCGAGCGCGGCGAGTTCGAGGTGGTCTACCAGCCGATCGCGGACCTGGCCAGCGGGGAGTCACACGCCAGCGAGGCGTTGGTGCGCTGGCGGCATCCGCTGCGCGGGCTGGTGCCGCCGGACGACTTCCTGCCCGCCGCCCAGGAGGCCGGCCTGCTCGCCGGTATCGATCACTGGGTGCTGGTGACGGCGGCCGCCCAGGTCGCGCGCTGGCGGCGGATCGACCCGGGCTACGCCGTCAGCGTCAACCTCTCCGTGGCCTACCTGGTGTCCGGCCGGGTCGTCGCCGACGTGCGTGAGGTCCTGCGCGCGCACGACCTGCCCGGCTGGGCGCTGACCTGCGAGGTCACCGAGACCTCGCTGATCGCGGACCTGGACGCGGCGGCCACCACCCTGCGCGAGCTGCGCGACCTGGGCGTACGGGTGGCGCTGGACGACTTCGGCGTGGGCTACTCGTCGCTGACCTACCTGCGCAAGCTGCCCGTGGACACGGTGAAGGTGGACCGCTCGTTCATCCGGGAGCTGACCCACGACCCGCAGGCCGGGGTGCTGGTGCAGGCGGTGCTCGGGCTGGCCCGCGGGCTCGGGCTGGACTGCGTCGCCGAGGGGGTCGAGGACGAGAGCCAGGTGGCGCTGCTGCTGGCGATGGGCTGCGTCCGGGGCCAGGGTTACCTGTTCGCCCAGCCGCAGCCGCCCGAACGCCTGGTGCTTCACGCGCCGGCGGCGTCCGGAGCGGTCGTCTCGGGCGGCCGCTGATCCCCGGTCCGGCGGCGGCGCAGCCGGCCGCCCCAGCGGTCGATCGCCACGAAGCACAGGCCCAGGAGCCAGAACGCGACCGCGAACCCCACCGCGCTGATGGACACACCGTCGTAGCCGAGCGCGTTGACGTCGATGAACGGGTACGGGTACCGGTCCACCACCAGCCCGCGGATCAGCGCGAACGCCAGGTAGCCCAGCGGGAAGGCCAGCCAGTAGAGGGCGTGGCGCCAGCGGAACCGGCCGCGCTCGTCGAACAGCAGCCAGTCCAGCACCGCCAGCAGCGGCACCACCGTGTGCAGGAGCTGGTTGCCGATCGCCTCGGGCAGGGCGCGCTCCACCGGGGCCATCGCGAAGCCGCTCGCCTGGTTGGTGAGCACCAGGTGGTAGACCAGCCCGGTGATCGCCACGTAGAGGGTGACCGCGCCCTTGAGCGCCGGCGGGGTGTCCCGGCCCCGGAACGCCGCCCAGGCCGCGAAGATCCCGTACGCGACGTTGCTCTGGATGGTGAAGAACGGCAGCAGGCCGGTGGCCGTGGCCGGGCCGGCCGCGGTCAGCACCACGCCGGCGAGCACCGCGACGACGGCGCAGAGCCGAATGATCTTCATGGCGACAAGGTAATGCCCGGCGGCGCTCGTGGCACCGCCGGGCATCAACTCGTCGACTGCGTCAGCAGGCGGCATCCGTGCCGGTCACGGCGACCGCGGTCCAGGCCTTCTGCACGGCCTTGTACTCGGTGCCGCACTTGCCGTAGAGGTCGGTGGCCGCGCTCAGGGTGTAGCCGCGGGCCGCCTTGTAGTTGGTGCTCGAGGTGAAGTACGTGCTCAGCGCCCGGTACCAGATGGCGGCGGCCTTGGTCCGGCCGATGCCGGTCACCGCGGTGGCCGAGCCACACAGCGGCGAGGTGCCGTACGAGGTGGCGCCGCTGCCCTCGGCCAGGTTGAAGAAGAAGTGGTTGCCGACGCCGGAGGAGTAGTGCACGTCGACGTTCTTCGTGGTGGAGGTCCAGCAGCCGATGCCCTTGCCGTCCAGCGTGGGGTTGTACATGTAGCGCAGCGGCTTGCCGTTGCCGCTGATGTTGATCTTCTCGCCGATCAGGTAGTCGCCGGCGTCGCTGGAGTTGGCGGCGTAGAACTCGACCATCGTGCCGAAGATGTCGCTGGTGGCCTCGTTCAGGCCGCCGGACTCACCGGAGTAGGTCAGGTTGGCGGTGCGCTCGGTGACGCCGTGCGACATCTCGTGGCCGGCCACGTCCAGGGACACCAGCGGACGGGTGTTGCCGCTGCCGTCGCCGTAGGTCATCGACGAGCCGTCCCAGAACGCGTTCACGTACGCGCTGCCGTAGTGCACCCGCGACGGCACGCCGGTGCCGTTGTTGAAGATGCCCTTCCGGCCGAACGTGGAGTTGTAGTAGTCGTACGTCTTGGCCGCGCCGTAGTGCGCGTCCACCGCGGCCGACTGCCGGTTGGAGGTGGCGCCGGTGCCCCAGACGTTGTCCGCGTCGGTGAAGAGCGTGCAGGTGCCCGAGGTCTTGTTGTTCATGTCGCAGGTGGTGCCGTTGCCGTGCGCGGCGTCCTTGAGGCTGTAGCTCGTCGTCGACACCTGGGTCGTGGTGATCGACACGGCCCCGGAGTAGACGCTGTTGCCGGTGGCGGTCTCCACGGTGTCCCACGAGCTGAGCACCGCGCCGGTGGTGGCGTCCGTGACGACGTGCAGCTTGGACGGCGTCTGGCCGTCCGTGCCGAAGCCCTCGACCACGGTCTCGTAGGCCAGCGTGCCGGTGCCGCTGGTGGCGTCGACGACCAGCTCCGGGGCGCCGACGGTGGCGACCGAGCCCTGGAAGTGCGCCTTGGCGGTCGCGCTCGCGGAGGCTGCGGCCCGCTTCGGGGTGGTGCTCAGGGTCAGCGGCGCGGCGAGGCCGACCGAGGCCTGGCGGAACGCGCCGTCCTTGGTGCCGTGCAGGACGAAGTCACCGCCGAGGACCCGCAGGCCCTCGTACGTGCGGGTGTACCGCACGTGCGCCGTACCGTCCGCGTCCTTGGCGGTCGCCTTGATCGCGAAGGCGTCCGCGGCACTGGCCTTGAGGGCGGCGCGGTGCGCGGACGGCGAGAGGGGATCGGGGGCGGCGGCAGCCGACGTCGCACCCACGCCCGCCAGCAGGCCGCCCATGAGCAGGGCGGAGCCGACAGCAGCGAGAGATCGTTTCACGGGGACTCCTGAACGGTGGGGGACCGTGGCGGTAGCCACACATGTAGATCTACCGATTCAAGACCATTCTGTGAACATGCTGAAAACGTCATAGCTTTCATGGGAGTGTCCTGAGGCTGCCCTTAGCGATCGTTCAGCTTTGCGCCTACGATGGTCGCCATGGACGCAGCCGACATCGCCGCCGGCCGGGAGCGCTGGCAGCAGCGCTACGACGCCGCCCGCAAGCGGGACGCAGACTTCACCACGCTCTCCGGGATGCCCGTCGAACCCGTGTACGGGCCCGCGGACGGCGACGGCTACGCGGACTTCGAGCGGATCGGCTGGCCGGGCGAGTACCCGTACACCCGGGGTCTGTACCCCACCGGTTACCGCGGGCGCACCTGGACCATCCGCCAGTTCGCGGGGTTCGGCAACGCCCGGCAGACCAACGAGCGGTACAAGATGATCCTGGCCGCCGGCGGCGGCGGGCTGAGCGTCGCGTTCGACATGCCGACGCTGATGGGCCGCGACTCCGACGAGCCGCAGTCGCTCGGCGAGGTCGGCCACTGCGGCGTGGCGATCGACTCGGCCGCCGACATGGAGGTGCTGTTCGACGGCATCGACCTGCAGCAGACCACCACCAGCATGACCATCTCCGGCCCGGCGGTGCCGATCTTCGTGATGTACCTGGTCGCCGCCGAACGGCAGGGCGCGGACATCGGCAAGCTCGACGGCACCCTGCAGACCGACATCTTCAAGGAGTACATCGCGCAGAAGGAGTGGCTCTTCGCCCCCGAGCCGCACCTGCGCCTGATCGGCGACCTGATGGAGTACTGCGCCGCCGAGATCCCGAAATACAAGCCGCTGAGCGTCTCCGGCTACCACATCCGCGAGGCCGGCTCGACCGCCGCGCAGGAGCTGGCGTACACGCTGGCCGACGGCTTCGGCTACGTCGAGCTGGGACTGTCGCGCGGCCTGGACGTCAACACCTTCGCGCCGGGGCTCAGCTTCTTCTTCGACGCCCACGTCGACTTCTTCGAGGAGATCGCCAAGTTCCGCGCGGCCCGCCGGATCTGGGCCCGGCACCTGCGCGACGACTACGGCGCGACCAGCGAGAAGGCGCTCTGGCTCAAGTTCCACACGCAGACCGCCGGGGTCTCGCTGACCGCCCAGCAGCCGGTCAACAACGTCGTGCGCACCGCGGTCGAGGCGCTCGCCGCGATCCTCGGTGGCACCAACTCGCTGCACACCAACGCGCTCGACGAGACGCTCGCGCTGCCCACCGATGAGTCCGCCGAGATCGCCCTGCGCACCCAGCAGGTGCTGATGGAGGAGACCGGGGTCATCAACGTGGCCGACCCGCTCGGCGGATCCTGGTACGTCGAGGCGCTCACCGACCGGATCGAGGCCGAGGCGGAGGAGATCTTCGCGCGCATCCGCGAGCTCGGCACGGACGGCAGCATGACCTCGGGCATCCTGCGCGGCATCGAGGACGGCTGGTTCACCAGCCACATCGCCGAGGCGGCGTTCGTCTACCAGCAGGCCCTGGAGAAGGGCGAGAAGCGGATCGTCGGCGTCAACGTGCACACCGGCACGGTGGCCAAGGACCTGGAGATCCTCCGGGTCTCCCACGAGGTCGAGACCGAGCAGAAGCGCGAGCTGGCCGCCCGCAAGGCCAACCGCGATCCGGTACGGACGGAGCAGGCGCTCGCGCGGCTCGTGGCGGTCTCCCGGACCAGCGAGAACATGATCCCGGCGATGCTCGACGCGGCCCGCGCGGAAGCCACCCTCGGCGAGATCTGCGAGGCCCTCAAGGGGGAGTGGGGCAGCTACCGCGAGCCGGCCCGCTTCTAACCGGGGCCGCAATCCCGGCACCCGATGTCGACGCAGCGATCAGGGGGTGTGCCCGCGGTCGTCACCGCACCGCGCCGCGTGCTGCACGCCGCACATCCGTCGGCGCATGTCGTCGGCGGTGACGCCCGGCGGTGACGCCCGCGCGCGTCAGAGCACCCGCAGGGCGCCGCGCCCGCCCGCAGGGACGCCGCGCCCGCGGGGTGCCGCGCCCGCCCGCAGGGACGCCGCGCCCGCGGGATGCCGCGCCCGCCCGCAGGACGCCGCGCCCGCGGGGATGTTGCGCCCGCGGGGATGTTGCGCCCGCGGGGATGCCGCGCCCGCAGGGATGCCGCGCCCGCAGGGATGCCGCGCCCGCCCGCGGTGTCACCCCGCCGCCCGCGCGGCATGTTGTGGCTCGCCGGTCGCGCTGGGTGTTGCATCTCGCAGGCCCGTCGCCGCGCGTTGCGGCTTATTGGTCGCGCTGCGTGTGGCTCGCCGGTCGCCCGGCTCGTCGCCGCCCGGCCCGTCGCCGCCCGATGCGGCCCGCTGCCTGCCCGTCGCCGGTTCCGCCCGCCGGTGCCCTGCTGCGTCGCTGCGCGCTCATCCTCCATCGCTGCGGTCTTGTGGCGCCTGGGTGCGGAGCTCGCCACCCGACTTTCGCCATTTCTGGATCACGGTCCCCGGTGATCCATCCCATTGCCGTGTTCGTCCGATATGCGGGATTAGTCCTTGGAGGTTGAGGGGTTCATCTCAGGAGGAAAGGGGCGCGACTGGTGGACCTTGTAGCGGTGTGGTTTTGCTGGAACGTTTTAGCTCATCAAGATCTGCGGGAAGGCTGCCGCTGAGGCTGCGACGGCACTGAATGGGAAAAGTCGACGTCGCCAGAAGTCGACAACATCTGCTCACCGGCGATCGTGGAGTTCACCCGGACGCCCTGCGTGCCGCTCCAGTGCCGCGGGGAGAGCCTGACCGGCAGGCCGCACCGCCGGGCAGCGGGACGGCGATCCCCGCACTGAAGCTCGCGACACCCGCGGCGGTTCCGCCACGCCGACTGCCACCAGGAGGAGGTCTCCGACGTCCTCTCCGGACCGGACCCGGGACCGCTGGCGGCGTCACTCCGGCAGTCCGATCAGCAGCATCGTCGCCCACCCCGGCACGGCCCGCGCCCGGCCCTCGGGTCAGGGCTCCGCCACCTCGATGAGGCCCAGCTCACCGGCGATCGGGGCACCCTTTTGTGACGTCCGATATCGTCAGCCCGGCGGCGACACGATCAGCGCCGCGCGCGTGCGAGACTTGGTAACCATGAGCGACCCACGGACCACTCCGTCGATCTTCACCCGCGGCGCGGTCGACCTCGGTGCACTGCGTCCCGCGAACAATCCCGCACCCGCGGGCCCCGCCGGGCCGGCCACGGCACCCGCCGCCGAGACCTACCCGGGTGGCGCGCCGCCCGCGGTCATCGATGTCACCGAAGCGAACTTCCAGGCGACCGTGCTCGAACGGTCCATGGCCACCCCGGTGATCCTGGACTTCTGGGCCGAGTGGTGCGAGCCGTGCAAGCAGCTCTCGCCGGTGCTGGAGAAGCTCGCGGCCGAGGCCGGCGGCAGCTGGGTGCTCGGCAAGGTCGACGTGGACGCCAACCCGCGGCTCGCCCAGGCGCTGCGCGTGCAGGGCATCCCGATGGTGATCGCGGTGGTCGGCGGCCAGCTGGTCGAGGGCTTCACCGGGGTGCTGCCCGAGGCGCAGATCCGGCAGTACATCGACGCGGTGCTCAAGGCCGGCGGCGTTGAGGTCGCCGCCCCCGAGGACCCCCGGCTGGACGCGGCCGACGACGCGATGATGACCGGTGACCTGGACGCGGCCGAGGCGGCGTACAAGAAGATCCTGGCCGAGTCGCCGCAGGACCACGCGGCCGAGTCCGGCCTGGCCCAGGTCGAGCTCTATCGCCGGATCACCGGCGTGGACGCGGAGAAGGCGCTGGCCAGGGCTGCGGCCGACCCCGACGACGTGGCCGCGCAGGCGCTCGCCGCCGACATCGAGGTCCTCAGCGGACAAGCACCCGAGGCGTACGAGCGGCTGGTCGCGACCGTGAAGAG
The DNA here is from genome assembly GCF_044465625.1 of Actinoplanes sp. NPDC049599. Classification (NCBI taxonomy): domain Bacteria; kingdom Bacillati; phylum Actinomycetota; class Actinomycetes; order Micromonosporales; family Micromonosporaceae; genus Actinoplanes; species Actinoplanes sp. NPDC049599. The sequence goes on along the minus strand of NZ_JBITLX010000027.1, from coordinate 97,816 downwards.
GACCAGCGGAGAGGAGCGGGACACCGTCCGCAAGCATCTGCTGTCACTCTTCAACGTGGCCGGACCCGACGACCCGGCCGTGGCGAGCGCGCGGCGCGCGCTGGCCCGCGCGCTCTTCTAGGCAAAGGTACGGGGGGCTCCATGCGCCGCATCGCCGTGCTCGACGCACCGTCCAACCTCGGCCTGCGCCCGCCGACGGCGACGTCGGTGCCGGGCTGCGCCAAGGCGCCCGGTGCCCTCCGTGACCATGGCCTGCTGCGCCGCCTCAACGCCCGCGACGCCGGCTGCCTGACCCCGCCCCGCTACGACCCGGGCGACTGGCGGCCCGGCGACGGGGTGTGCCACGCGCCGGAGATCTCGGCGTACTCCCGCAAGCTGGCCGACCGGATCGGCGCGATCCTCGACCAGGGCGAGTTCCCGGTGGTGCTGGGCGGCGACTGCTCGATCGTGCTGGGCTCGGCGCTGGCCATGCACCGGCTCGGCGAGGCGGTCGGCGGCCGGATCGGCCTGGTCTTCGTGGACGGCCACTCGGACTTCCGGCACCCCGGCAACGCGTCGTACGTGGGCGCGGCGGCGGGCGAGGACCTGGCGCTGGTGACCGGCCGGGGCCAGACCGACCTGGCGGCGATGGAGGGCCGGCGGCCGTACTACCGCGACATCGACGTGGTGGTGATGGGCATCCGGGCCCAGGACGAATACCGGCTGGACCTGCAGGCGGCGGGCATCGTGACGCGCCCGGTGCCGACCCTGCGCGTGGAGGGCGCGGCGCGCAGTGCCCAGTGGGCGCGCGACCAGCTCGTGGACTGCGCGGGCTACTGGGTGCACATCGATGTGGACGTGCTGGACCCGGCGGTCATGCCGGCGGTGGACGCGCCGGAGCCGGGCGGCATCGCCTTCCCGGAGCTGGAGATCCTGCTGGCCGGGCTGGTCGAATCGCCGCACTGCCTGGGCGTGGAGATCACCGTCTTCGACCCGGACTACGACCCGGACAGCAAGTACGCGGAGGAGATCACCTCAACGATCGTGGCGGGCCTGCAGCCGGCCCAGCTGGTGGACGCCCGCCCTGACCTGGTGGCGGCCCGCCGCGATCTCGCCGGTCCGGGTCGGCTCGGTCCGGGTCGGCTCGGTCCGGGGCGGCTGGGGCCCCGGGGTGTGCCGACCGATGCGCCGGCTGCCCGGACCGCTCTCGAGCGGGACACGGTGGAGGCACGGCGGGCAATGGCGGCCGAGGACGAGCGGGTGGCCGCGGCGAGGTCCAGCGGCGGGTCGCCGGGGGAGCCCGCGGTGCCGGATCCGGAGCAGGGCGCTGCGGCTTTCCCCACGGCTTTCCCCGCCGCTTCCTCCGCGGCTTCCCCCATTGCTTCCTCCGCCGCTTCCACGGCCTTCCCTGACGCTTCCACGGCCTTCCCCGCCGCTTCCGCCGCGGCCTTCCCTGGCGCTTCCGCCGCGGCCGACGAGCGGGAAGACCGCGAGTCCGGGCAACCCGCGGCCGACGATTTTGTCGCGGGGACCGATGGGGACGGCTGGATCGCCGCCGAGGTCTCCGAGCCGGAGAACGAGCCCCTTGACGATGCCGTAGCCGAGCCGCTCGGCTCTACCATCTCCGAGCCGCTCGATGATGCCGTCGCCGAGCCGCACGGGGCTGCCGTCGCCGAGCCGCACGGGGCTGCCGTCGCCGAGCCGCTCGGCTCTACCATTTCGGAGCCGCTCGATGATGCCGTCCCCGAGCCGGTAGGGGCTGCCGTCGCGGGCCCCGCCGTCGCTGACCCCGCCGTCGATGTGGCCGAGGTTGATGTGGCCGAGGTTGATGTGGCCGAGGTCGATGTGGCCGACATTGAAGTCGTTGACGTTGATGTGGTCGACGCGGAGCTGGTTGAGGCCGAGGTCGTCGACATGCCCGAGCCCGACCCGGTGACCGGCGCGGACGATGCCGGCTCGATGCCGGGGGAGCGCCCGGCCCCGGATCACGGCCCGGATCTCGGCCCGGAGTCCGGCGACGAGCCCGCGCCGATGCGGCCGCTCGGTTCCGCGCCGCTGCTCGACTCCAAGCCGCTGCCCGCGACCATGCCCGGCATGCTGCGTCCGCGCACCATCGAGGACTTCAGCCTCCCGGCGCAGCGCCCGGCCTTCGAGGTCGGCCCCGAACAGCCCGCCGACCTGGGCTGACCCGGCCGCTACCCGTTCAGTGCGGTCAGGAAGCGTGCGGCGACCGGGACCGCTGCCTCCGCGCCGGCCCCGCCCTTCTCCACCATCACCGCGAACGCGATGTCGCCCTGCCAGCCCACGAACCAGGCGTGGGTCTCCTCCTCGCCGTCCTTGAACTCGGCCGTGCCCGTCTTGCCCGACACCGGCTTGCCCGGCACGCCCGCCAGGTCGTCGCCGGTGCCCTTCGTGACGACCTCGCGCATCATCGTGCGCAGCGGCTCGACCGACGTCTCGGCCAGCTTCGGGCCGTTCGCCGCCGGTGCCGTCGGCGCCGGGTCCAGCAGCAGCTTGGGCTGGATGAACTGACCGCGGGCCACGGCCGCCGTGGCGCCGGCCATCGCCAGCGGGCTGACCGCCGTCGCGCCCTGGCCGAAGGTCGCCGCCGCCAGCTCGGTCGGGCTGTTCGCCGGGGAGACCTTGCCGCTGAACGCGTCCGCGCCGAGGTCCCACTTCACGCCGAGGCCCAGCTTGGCCGAGGCGTCCCGCAGGCCGTCGGCGCCCAGCTTCGGGGCCAGGTTGACAAACGCGGTGTTGCAGGACTTCGCGAAGTTGGTGCGGAACGGCACCGAGCCCAGCACCATGTTGTGCGAGTTCTTGAACGACCGGCCGCTGACCGTCTTGGTCTTCGGGCAGTCCACCCGGCCGTCCAGGGTGACCGCCCGCTTGTCCAGCAGGCCCAGCGTCGACACCATCTTGTAGGTCGAGCCGGGTGGGACCTGACCGGTCATCGCGGTGTTGACGCCGGCGCCCGCCGGGCCGTTGGCGACCGCGAGGATGCTCGAGTCGCTGATCCGGATCGCCACCAGGGCGCTGGGCTGCTTCTCCGCGTCCACCGCGGCGTCGGCCGCGTTCTGGGTCCTGATGTCCAGCGTCGTCTTGATCGGCTTGCCCGGCACCGGCTCGGTGCCGAAGATCCGCGAGTCCTCGACCTCGTCCTCCGGGGTCTTGCGGGCGATCACCACGGACTGGCCGGGGGTGCCGCGCAGCTGGGCGTCGTACTGCTGCTGCAGGCCGCCGTGCCCGACCTGGTCGTTCTCCCGCAGCGTGTCCGGGTTGACGTCCAGATCCTCGCGGCTCGCGACGTCGACGGTGCCGAGCAGCGCGCGGGCGAACGGCCGGGTGGGCGCCAGCTCGCGTTCGCCCTCCTGGAACACCGGGCCGTCGAGGGCACGTACCCGGCCGCGGATCTTGTCGTAGTCGGGGCGCCGCAGCGTGACGATGTCGATGAAGGCCCCGTCGTCGGGGGCGTTCTTGACCCGCTCGCCGATCAGCTTGAAGTTGATCTCCACGTCGATGGATTTGAAGATCTTGCCGAGTTCCTTGAACAGCGCGGCCTGATCGGTGATGTCCTGCGGCGTGACACCTACGGTGACGGTCGGGCGCTGGGTGACGATCGGCTTGCCGTCCGCGCCCAGCACGTCCGCCCGGTCGGCGCTCTGGCGGCGCAGCTCGAAGCGGTCGCCGGCGGTCAGCTCGCTGTGCACCACGGCCGGCTCCCAGATCACCCGCCAGCCGTCTGAGTCACGCTTGGTGAGCCGCACCGTGCTCTCGTACGACCAGGGGGTGCCGCCCGGCAGCGTCCAGTCCAGCTTCACCGGCGCCGAGGCGATCTCGCCGGTCTCCTTGGGCTCGCCCTGCGCCGAGAGCACCAGCGACGACTCCTTCAGCTCGCCGATGAGCCCCTGGAGCTGGGTGAACACGTCGTTCGCGGAGATCTTGGCGCCGTCCGGGGTGACAAAGCCGGTCTTGCTCAGGTCGCCGGTGCGCCAGCCCTTGAGGAACAGGGTGAGGGTGTCATCCGGGCCGTCCGAGCTCGAACACGCGGCCACGCCGCCTGTGAGCAGCAGCAGGCCGGCCATGACGGCCATGGCACGCCCAGCGCGTCCGGTGCGGCGCATGTTGTCACCTTCTCTCGCCTCGATTCACAAAACCTACGGAACGGTAACCGGACTCGCCCAGTCACGTTGACCCGTGGTGGGTGAGATGTATCAAATTCGGGTGTCGGATCTCGTCCGCGCACCCCGGGTGTGCCCGGGGTGTCGGAGGCAGGCTCTAGGCTGATGCCCGACACGTCGAACCCACAATGTCGTGGGTGAGGGGAGCCCGAGGTCATGGCCGTCGCCGATGAGGCAGCGCTCGAATCCGATCCCGAGCTGGATTTCGGGCCCGGCCCCGGGCTGGCCCAGACGGGCCGGCTGGGGACGTCCGACGATGAGCTCGACGAGCCGCTGCCCAACGCCGAGCGCCTGGTGGCGCAGGCGGTGGAGCTCGCGGGTCAGGATCACACCACCGCGTCGCTGGTCGGCCGCTTCTGGCGGTTCGCGCCGGACGAGGAACTGGTCGGCTACACCCCGGCCGAGATGCATGCGGCAGCGCTCGCCCACCGCGAGCTGGCGCGTCACCGCCGCCCCGGCGAGCTGCGGCTCGACATCAGCCCGCCGCCCGAGGGCCAGTCGCACACCGTGCTGTCGATCGTCACCGACGACATGCCGTTCCTGGTCGACTCGGTCACCGCCCTGCTCGTCGCTCACCAGCTCGACGTGCACCTGCTGGTGCACCCGCTGATGGTGGTCCGGCGCGGGCCGGAGGGCGAGCTGGCCCAGCTCGAGGCCGACGTCGAGCCCGACGACGCGATCGACGGCGACCTGGTGGAGAGCTGGATCCGGGTCGAGATCGACCCGGTGCGCAACGCCGACGCGCGCGCCCAGCTGCACCAGGAGCTGCGCCGGGTGCTCACCGACGTGCGCGACGCCGTCGACGACTGGCCCCGGATGCGCCAGCGCGCGGTGGTCATCGCCGACGAGCTGGCGCACGCGCGCGGCTCCGAGCGCAAGCTGCCGGTGCCCGACAAGGACGTCACCGACACCATCGAGCTGCTCAAGTGGCTCGCCCACGACCACTTCACCTTCCTCGGCTACCGGGAATACCAGCTGGTCGGCGAGGTGCTGACGGCCGTGCCGGGCACCGGGCTGGGCATCCTGCGCGGCGCCAACAGCACCCCGCGCAAGCTGTCCACGATGGCGCCCGAGGCGCACCGGCGCGCCCTGGAGAAGCGGCTGCTGGTGATCACCAAGGCCAACTCCCGGGCCACCGTGCACCGCTCGGCCTATCTGGACTACATCGGCGTCAAGGTCTTCAACGATTCCGGCGAGGTCGTCGGCGAGCGCCGCTTCCTGGGCCTGTTCTCCAGCTCGGCCTACCGCACCAGCGTCCGTGAGCTGCCGGTGGTCCGCCGCAAGGTGATGGAGGTGCTGGACCGCTCCGGGCTGTCGCCGCGCGGGCACTCCGGCAAGGACCTGCTGCAGATCCTGGAGACCTATCCGCGCGACGAGCTCTTCCAGATCAAGACCGATGACCTGTACGAGGCGGTCGTCGGCGTGCTGCGGATGGCGGGCCGCCGGCAGTTGCGGCTGTTCCTGCGCCGCGACGGCTACGGCCGGTTCATCTCCTGCCTGATCTACCTGCCCCGGGACCGCTTCACCACCAGCAACCGCCAGGCCATGCAGGAGATCCTGCTGCGCGAGCTGAACGGCATCGGGGTCGACTACACGACCCGGGTGACCGAGCGGATGCTGGCCCGGGTGCACTTCATCGTGCGCACCGACCCGGCCGACCCGCCGGGCGCGGTGGATCCGAACGTGCTGGCCGAGCTGCTCGCCGACGCCACCCGGATGTGGGACGACGACTTCTCCCTGGTGCTCGAGCGCAAGCTGGGCGATGAGCCGGCCAAGGACCTCTTCGGGCGGTATGCGGCCGCGTTCCCGGACAGCTACAAGGACGGCCACACCCCGTACGAGGCGGTGCAGGACATCGCCAAGCTGGAGCTGCTGGAGGAGACCGGCCAGCTCGAGATGCACCTGTACCGCAAGCGCCACCTCAACCGGGAGGGCCAGACCGAGCCGGACGACGCCGACGTGCGGTTCAAGGTCTTCCGCTACGGCGAGCCGATGATGCTCTCCGCCGTCCTGCCGGTGCTGCACTCGCTGGGCGCCCGGGTCGTCGACGAGCGGCCGTACGAGGTCCGTCGCCCGGACGGCACCGTCTACCTGTACGACTTCGGCCTGCTGCCGCCGGCCGCGCACCGGGAGCTCTCCGAGGTGCGCCCGCAGGTGGAGAACGCGTTCGCGGCGGCGTGGCGGGGCGAGGCCGAGGTGGACGGCTTCAACGAGCTGGTGCTGCGCGCCGGGCTGACCTGGCGGCAGGTCGTGGTGCTGCGGGCGTACGCGAAATATCAGCGGCAGACCGGCAACGTCTTCTCCCAGCGGTACGTGGAGTCGACCTTCATCGCCTATCCGGAGATCGCCCGGCTGCTGGTCCAGCTCTTCGAGGCGCGGTTCTCGCCGCGGCTGGAGCTGGGCGAGGAGGAGCGGGCCCGGCGCGGCGACGACCTGGCCGAGCAGATCACCGTGCTGCTGGACGACGTCGACAGCCTCGACCAGGACCGCATACTGCGCTCCTACCTGACCCTGATCCAGGCCACCCTGCGCACGAGCTTCTTCCAGCGCGGCGCCGACTCCCGCCCGAAGTCGTACGTGGCGTTCAAGCTGGACCCGCAGGCCATCCCCGACCTGCCGGCGCCCCGGCCGAAATACGAGATCTTCGTGTACTCGCCGCGGTTCGAGGGTGTGCACCTGCGCTTCGGCGCGGTCGCGCGTGGCGGCCTGCGCTGGTCCGACCGGCGGGAGGACTTCCGCACCGAGGTCCTCGGCCTGGTCAAGGCGCAGATGGTGAAAAACGCGGTGATCGTGCCGGTGGGCGCCAAGGGCGGCTTTGTGCTCAAGCAGAAGCCGGGCGACCGCGACGAGGCGGTGGCCTGCTACCGGCTGTTCATCGGCGCGCTGCTCGACGTCACGGACAACATCCACAGCGGCAAGATCGTGCCGCCGGTGGACGTGGTCCGGCACGACAGCGACGACCCCTACCTGGTGGTGGCGGCCGACAAGGGCACGGCGACGTTCTCCGACATCGCCAACGAGATCTCGGTGAGCAAGGACTTCTGGCTCGGCGACGCGTTCGCCTCCGGCGGCTCGGCCGGCTACGACCACAAGAAGATGGGCATCACCGCCCGCGGCGCCTGGGAGTCGGTCAAGAAGCACTTCCGCGACCTGGGCACCGACACCCAGTCGCAGGACTTCACCGTGGTCGGCGTCGGTGACATGTCCGGCGACGTCTTCGGCAACGGGATGCTGCTCAGCGAGCACATCCGGCTGGTGGCCGCGTTCGACCACCGGCACATCTTCCTCGACCCGGAGCCGGACGCCGCGTCGTCGTACGCGGAACGCCGCCGGCTGTTCGACCTGCCGCGCTCGTCCTGGGCCGACTACGACGCCGCGCTGATCAGCGCGGGCGGCGGGGTCTACCCGCGGACGGCCAAGTCGATCCCGGTCACGCCGCAGGTCCGGGCGGCGCTGGCGCTGGGCGACGCGGCGGCGGTGAGCCCGACCGAGCTGATGCGCGCCATCCTGGCCGCGCCCGTCGACCTGCTCTGGAACGGCGGCATCGGCACCTACGTGAAGGCGAGCACCGAGAGCCACGCCGAAGTCGGCGACAAGGCCAACGACGCGATCCGGGTCAACGGCCACGAGGTGCGGGCCAACGTGGTCGGCGAGGGCGGCAACCTGGGCCTGACCCAGCGCGGCCGGATCGAGTACGCCCGCATCGGCGGCCCGCCGGACGAGACCGGCGCCGGCCACGGTGGCCGGATCTTCACCGACTTCATCGACAACACGGCCGGCGTGGACTGCTCCGACCACGAGGTGAACATCAAGATCCTGCTCGGCGCGGCGGTGACCGAGGGCGAGCTGACCCTGCCCGACCGCGACGAGCTGCTGGCGACGATGACCGACGAGGTCGCGGCCCTGGTGCTGCGGGACAACTACGAGCAGGCCACCGCGCTCGGCAACGCCCGGTCGCAGGCCCACTCGCTGCTGCCGGTGCACCGCCGGATGCTCACCACCCTGGAGCAGTCCGGCCAGCTCAACCGCGAGCTGGAGGCGCTGCCGAGCGACAAGGAGTTGGCCCTCCGCTACGAGGCCGGCGACGGGCTGACCGCGCCGGAGTTCGCGGTGCTGCTGGCGTACGTGAAGATCTCGCTCGAACGCCAGGTCCTCGCCGACGTGCTGGTCGACGAGGAGTGGACCAACGACGTCCTGGCCCGCTACTTCCCCACCCCGCTGCGCGAGCGGTACGCGACCCGGATGGCCGGCCACCGGCTGCGTCGCGAGATCATCTCGACCGCGCTGGTCAACGAGGTGGTCAACCGCGGCGGCACGTCTTTCGTGTTCCGGGCGATGGAGGAGAGCGGCGCCTCCGCGGCGGACGTGATCCGGGCCTATGTGGTGGTCCGCGACGTGTACGGCCTGCCCGACCTGTGGGCGGCCGCGGAGCAGCTGGACAACAAGGTGCCGACGCCGGCCCAGACGCTGGTCTACCTGGAGACCCGGCGGCTGCTCGACCGCGCGGTCCGCTGGCTGGTCAGCAACCGCCGCTCGCCGATCGACGTGGTCGGCGAGATCACCCGCCTCCGCCCGGGCGTCGCGACGCTGCTGACCCAGCTCCCGACGGTGGTCATCGGCGTGGAACGCCGCTCGCAGGAGGCCCATGTGGCCACGCTGACCGAGCGCGGGGTGCCGGCGCAGCTCGCCGACGTGGTCTCCCGGGTGGTCTACGGCTTCGGCCTGCTCGACATCCTGGAGACCGCCCGGGCGACCGGCCACGACGCGACCGAGGTGGCGAAGGTCTACTTCGTGATCTCGGAACGCTTCCAGATCGACCTCCTGCTGTCGCACATCTCCCGGCTGCCCCGCGGCGACCGCTGGCAGACCCTCGCCCGCATGGCCCTGCGCTACGACCTGTACGCGGCCCTGGCCGGACTGACGGCGGAGGTGCTCCAGTCGACCCCGGCGTCGGCGGCGCCGGAGGACCGCCTGGCGGAATGGGAACAGGTGAACGCGGCGTCGATGGCCCGCACCGGCAACGCGATGGGCAACGTGGCGGAAGCCCCGGCCGACCTGGCGGCGCTGTCGGTGCTGCTCCGCCAGATCCGCACCCTGGTGAAAACCTCCTCGGCAGGCTGACCCGCGAGCCACGCCCGCCACGCCCGCCCCGGCCGCCCCGGCCCGACCCCACCGGGAGCGGCCGGGCCCCTTGCGGCCGACCCGGCCCGACCCCACCGGGAGCGGCCGGGCCCGTTGCGGCCGACCAGGGCCCGGCGGCGCGGTGCGGCCTGTCTCGCTCGGCGGCTGCGAGCAGCGGCCGGTCCCGCCGGCCCCCGGCCGGTCCCGCCGGCCCCCGGCCGGTCCCGCCGGCCCCCGGCCGGTCCCGCCGGCCCCCGGCCGGTCAGCGTCGGGCGAGGTCCTCGTTGACGAAGGTGGCGATCGCCGTTGCCACCTGCTGCGGTGCCCGGCGTTCCGCGTTGTGACCCTGCCCGTGCAGCGGCACTCGGCGGGTGTGCGGCAGCGCCCGCTCCAGCGCGTCCAGCCGTTCCGTCAGATGCCGGGGCGATCTGTCCCCGCCGAGCAGCAGGATCGGCAGCTCCAGCCGCGCGTACACCGGCAGCCGCACCCCCAGCTCGTCGATCGCGTCGTTGTCGTCCAGCTGGCGTCCCACCCGCCGCCGGTATTGCGGGTGCCGTCCCACCAGCGCCCCCGCCAGCCAGGCCAGCGGCGCGGGCATCCGGACCACGTCGCGCACGAAGATCGCCAGTGCCTTGCCCGGCTTGTCCCGGGCGAGCGCCGCGCGGGCCGCGGCGAGCTTGTCGGCGCTCAGCGGCGGGCCGATCACCACAGGCGGTTCGTAGAGCACGGCGCCCGCGTATGCCCCGGGGTTCGCGACCAGGGCCTCCAGCGCCACCACCGCTCCCGACGAGTGCCCGACCAGCACCGGCCGGTCCAGTTCCGCCGCGATCGCCGCCACGTGCTCGACCTCCTGGGGCATCGTCACCGGCCCCGGCAGGTCCATCCGGTAGCGGCGGCGCTCCAGCCGTACCGTCCGGAAGCGGTCCCGGAGCAGGTCCGTGACCGGCTGCCAGACCGTGCGGTCGCCCATGCCGCCGTGGATCACCAGGATCGGCGGGCCGCTGCCCTCGTCCACCGCCACCGCTTCCGTGCCGTCCTCGGTGATCACCCGCACGATCTCCTCCTTAGCGCTGCTAAGGGAAATTTAGCACTGCTAAGGTGACTCCGTGAAGGGCCTGACGCGGGATGTGCTGATCGAGGCGGGGCTGAAGCTGCTCAACGAGGTCGGGCTCGACGGGCTGACCGTGCGCAAGCTCGCGACCGAGCTGGGCGTCCAGTCCCCGGCGCTGTACTGGCACATCCGCACCAAGCAGGAGCTGCTCGACGGCATGGCGAACGCGATCATCGTGCGCGCCGGCATGGGGCCGCCGCGCCCCGACGAGACCTGGCAGGAGTGGCTGGCCCGGCGTGCCCGGTCCTACCGTGCCTCCCTGCTGGCCAGCCGCGACGGCGCACGGGTGGTCTCCGCGGCCGTGCGGGGCGGCGACGCGGTCCGGCACTTCGAGCAGGAGCTCGCGGCGATGGTCGAGCGCGGTTTCACCCCGGTCCAGGCGCTGCGCACGATCACCGCGCTGAGCCACTACATCAACGGCCACGTGCTCCAGGAGCAGGCGGTGGCCGGCGTGGCCGGGCGCGGCGAGCGCCCGGACCTCAGCGAGCTGCCCACGCTGGCCGCGGCCTTGCGAGGCGGCAGCCCGATCGGCGACGAGGTCTTCGAGTACGGCCTCCGCATCCTCATCAAGGGCACGGAGTCACAGGTCACCGTCTGACGCCCGCCAAGGTACCCCCGAGGGGTATATGCTGACGACATGACGCGGCAGATCGAGCTGGAAATCGGCGGCATGACCTGTGCCGCCTGCGCCAACCGCATCGAGAAGAAGCTCAACCGTCTTGATGGGGTCACCGCCACGGTCAACTACGCGACCGAGAAGGCGCGGGCCGTCGTGCCGGCCGGGCTGACCGCCGCCGACCTCATCGCCGTGGTCGAGAAGACCGGCTACACCGCCGCCGAGCCGCTGGCCGAGCCGGTCGCCGATGCGCCGCGCGCCGATCCGCTGCGCACCCGGCTGCTGGTCTCGGTTGCGCTCAGCGTGCCCGTCGTCGTGCTCGCCATGGTGCCGGCCTGGCAGTTCACCTACTGGCAGTGGCTCTCGCTGACCCTCGCCGCCCCGGTCGTGGTCTACGGCGGCTGGCCGTTCCACCGCTCGGCGTTCGTCAACCTGCGGCACGGCGCCGCCACGATGGACACCCTCGTCTCGATCGGCACCCTCGCCGCGTTCCTCTGGTCGCTCTGGGCGCTCTTCCTCGGCGACGCGGGCATGCCCGGCATGCGGCACCCGTTCGAGCTGCGGGCCGGCTCCGACGGCGACGCCCTCTACCTCGAGGCCGCCGCCGGGGTCACCACCTTCCTGCTGGCCGGGCGCTACGCCGAGGCCCGCGCCAAGCGCCGGGCCGGCGACGCGCTGCGCTCACTGCTCGCGCTCGGCGCCAAGACGGTCACCCTGGCCGACGGCCGCGAGATCCCGGCGGAGCAGCTCCAGGTCGGCGACCTTTTCCAGGTACGGCCGGGAGAAAAGGTCGCCACCGACGGCGCGGTGGTCGACGGCTCCTCCGCGCTGGACCAGAGCCTGCTCACCGGCGAGTCGGTGCCGGTGGAGGTCTCCACGGGCGACCCGGTCACCGGCGGCACGGTCAACGCCGGCGGCCGCCTCGTCGTGCGGGCCACCCGGGTCGGCGCCGACACCCAGCTCGCGCAGATGGCCCGGCTGGTGGAGGAGGCGCAGGACGGCAAGGCCGCGGTGCAGCGGCTGGCCGACCGGATCTCCGGGGTCTTCGTGCCGGTGGTGATCACCCTCGCCGCCGCGACGCTCGGCTACTGGCTCGGCACCGGCCAGGGCAGCACGGCCGCGTTCACCGCCGCGGTGGCCGTGCTGATCATCGCCTGCCCGTGTGCGCTGGGCCTGGCCACGCCGACCGCGCTGCTGGTCGGCACGGGCCGGGGCGCGCAGCTGGGCATCCTGATCCGCGGCGTGGAGGCGATGGAGTCCACCCGCCGGGTCGACACGATCGTGCTGGACAAGACCGGCACCGTGACCACCGGCGTGATGGCGGTCTCCACTGTGCTGCCGGAGCCGGGGCACACCGCCGAGGAGGTGTTGCGGCTGGCCGGCGCCGTCGAGGCGGCCTCCGAGCATCCGCTGGGCCGGGCGATCGTCCGGGCGGCCGCGGTGGCCGGCCCGCTGCCCGCGGTCAGCGAGTTCCGGGCCACGGCGGGCGTCGGCGTGCGCGGCATCGTCGACGGCATGGAGGTGGAGGTCGTCCGCGGCGCGGGCGACACCGCGGAGACCTGGGTCGAGGTCCGCGCCGACGGCACGGTCCGGGGGCGGCTGGCCCTGGCCGATGCGGTACGCCCGACGAGCGCCGCCGCCGTCCGCAGCCTGCGCGGGCTGGGACTGGAACCGGTCCTGGTCACCGGCGACGCGCCCGCGGTGGCCGAGGCCGTCGCGGCCCAGGTCGGGATCACCGAGGTGATCGCCGGGGTGCTGCCGGCGGGCAAGGTCGACGTGGTCAAGCGGCTGCAGGCGGAGGGCCGTTCGGTGGCGATGGTCGGCGACGGCGTGAACGACGCGGCGGCGCTGGCCCAGGCCGACCTGGGCGTGGCGATGGGCGCGGGCACCGACGTGGCGATCGAGGCTTCCGACCTGACGCTGATGCGCGACGACCTGACCGCCGCCGTCGACGCCGTACGGCTGGCGCGGCGCACCGTGACCATCATCCGCGGCAACCTGTTCTGGGCGTTCGCGTACAACGTGGCGGCCCTGCCGCTCGCCGCGGCCGGCCTGCTCAACCCGATGATCGCGGGCGCGGCGATGGCGTTCAGCTCGATCTTCGTGGTGGCCAACAGCCTGCGCCTGCGCCGCTTCCAACCCGCGGCAGTGTGAGCCGGGCGCCTCACCCGATGATTGCTCCCGAAACCATCGGTACGCCCGGCCCACCATCCGTGCCGCAGGGGCCCTTCGAACCGGTCCCGAGGTCCGAAGCCCTGCGACATCCCCAGATCCACCTGCAGAAGTGACGCTACGTGGCGATGAGGGCACAGCGGAAGCGCTGGGTGTGCGATTTGACCGTTCGGCTGGCCGACCTCGGGCGACAGATCCGGCCATACCCGCCCGACGGGTCGAGAACCACCCCCCACCACACCGAACGGCTGAGCAGTCAATTACTTTCCGTGATGAAGGCTGTCTGCACGAAGAGTGACTAGTCGTCCCGACGGATCATGTCGAGCAGCGCCAGGATCTGCCGCAGCGCGGGCCGCAGCACCCGCAGCCGGGACAGCCCGACCAGCCGGTCCACCAGCGGCACGACCCCGTCGATCAGGCGCCGGGTGCGGCGCTGGTCGGGGGAGCGGTCGTACACCCAGAACAGCACCACCCCCATCCAGCCGAGCCAGAGCAGCTCCGGCAGCTCCTTGCGCAGCTCCGGGTCGAGCTTGGCGGAGGACCCCTCGACCACGTCCCGGAAGATCGTGATGGCGGCCTCCCGAGCCGGCGAGGACTCCCGGGAGAACGGGCTCAGCGGCGACGAGGGCTCGGCGGCCGTCTTGAAAAACGTGGCGGCAAACGAGTGATACGGCTGGTTGACGTCGATCCCGGCATGCAGAACGCCCCGGAGCCGACCGGCGAAGTCCCGCTCGGTCGCCAGCACGTCCCCGGCCGCGGCCCGGTGCGCGGCCTGGTTACGGTCGTAGAACCCCTGGATCAGGTGTTCCTTGGAGTCGAAGTAGTAGTAGGCGTTGCCGACGGCGACCCCGGCCTCCTTGGCGATCGCCCGCATGGTGGTCTCGGTGTAGCCGCGCTCCCGGAACAGCCGCAGCGCGGTCTCCAGGATCAGCTGCCGGGTCTGCTCACCGCGGGCCCGGCGCGGCTTCTCCTCACCAAGGTCACCTTTGCCCCCCGCGCCACTCTCGGCAACGATCCCGGTCGCGGTGGGGTCGGCGGTCACGGTCCGGACACCCGGCCCGCCGCCGTCGTCCGGCACGCTCCCGGGCCCGCTGTCGGGGCCGACCGCAGACCCGGGCGCGCCGCCTGCGTCGGCGGTGAATCCGGGCGTGGAGGTGGGCTCGTCCGCGGTGCCGTCGCCGCTTCCGGTCCGGGGTTCGTGGCCTGCTCGCGGAGCCCTCGCCGCGTCCGGTTGCGCGGCGGGCCGGCGGGGCGGGCGCACCCCCGGGCCGGCGCCGGGCTCATCGGCGGCGGGGTCAGCGGCACTGGTCGTCACACCCGTCACCGTAGTCGCCCACCGGCAGCGCCTGGTCGCCCGACCGCGTTGACTGCCGGACGGCGGCGGCCGCGGCGATGAACCGCCGCGCCGTCGGCAGCAGCCGGGGCGACCCGAGCCGCTCGGCCATCCCGCGGTAGTCCGCCAGCGCCCACAAGCAGGCCAGCCAGGCCCCGTCCGAGACGTAGACCAGACCGCCGTCGGTGATGACCGTCAGATCCCGCAACGTCGCGGCATGGTCCAGCCCGGGGAAGCGCCACCGGGCCTCGCCCGACCCGGCCGGCACAAAATGCAACGGTACGAGCTGAGCGCGCCCGGCCAGCCAGCGATGCGCGGCCCGGCAGATCGGACAGCCCTCGTCGTAGAGAACGGTGAAGTAGGCGACCCGGCCGGCCCCGTGACCGGCCGGATCGACGACCTCCGTCATGCCGGCGTCGGCGGCGGAACCAGGCCAGGACCACCCAGCCCGCCACCGTGCCCGCCGGTCCCAGCCGCGCCACCGTGCCCGCCGTATCCGGCCGGGCCGCCGGAAGTGCCGGGTGCGCCCGGGCCGCCGGAAGTGCCGGGTGCGCCCGGGCCGCCGGAAGTGCCGGGTGCGCCCGGGCTGCCGGGTCCTGCCACGCCGCCGGGGCCTGCCATGCTGCCGGGTCCTGCCATGCCGCCGGGGCCTGCCATGCCGCCCGGACCGCCAGGGTGTCCCGGGCCGCCGCCCGGTTGCGGATACATCGGCAGCCGTCCGGCCGGCGGCAGCGGCGGCATCACCTGCTGCTGGCGCAGCCGCCCGCGCCGGTACCGGCCGAGGAGGAACACGTTGCACACGTGCAGCACCCCCAGCACCAGCAGCACAAACCCGATCTTGTAGGACAGCGTCTCCAGCGCCCGAGCCGCGTCCGGCACCTGGGCGCCCGATCGCATCGCCACCGCCACGAAGCCCAGGTTCAGCAGGTAGAAGCCCATCACCAGGAGCTGGTTCACCGCCCGGGCCAGGCGGCTGTCGGCGAAGACGTCCTCCAGGAAGACCAGCCCGTTGCGGGACAGCGTGGTCGCCACCCAGATCGTCAGCGCGATGCTGATAAACAGGTAGACGAGGTACATCCAGACCTTGTGGTCCACGGCCCTCCGCCTTTCTTGAACGTGTTCAAATGGTGTCCGCCCGAGCGTAGGGCTTTATTTGAACGCGTTCAAGGAGATGTGGACCACAGATTCCGGGAGGCAGCGGCGGGTGGCGGCCCGCCGCTGCCTCGGTCCGGGTGTTTCACTTCGGCGCGGTCAGCCCCAGGGCTTCCGCCGCCGCGCGGCCGTTGGCGTGGCTCGCGCCGTACGTGGTGACGAAGGCTCGCGCCCCCACCGGCCGCCAGTCGGCCGGCCAGCCCATCTCCACCACGCCCACAGTATGGCGTGCCGCGAGCGCCTCGATCAGCTCGCGGGTCGCCGCCGCTCGATGGGTGTGCCGCCCGACGATCACGATCGGCCGGGACCCCGCCTGTTCGGCCAGTCTCTCGGGGCGCGCCTGGGCCGGCGCCACGGAGACCAGCTCGGTGCCGTTCAGGTGCGGTGCGAGGCCCCACGGCACCCGGCCCTCGGCGATCGAGTGACCCGATTCGAGCTGGACGACCAGCGGGTCGGCGAGCTCCACCAGCGAGCCCTCGACCCGGACCGCCCGGCGGGCCGCCGCGTACCCGAGACCGGCGTCGTGCCGCTGTGGCGTCACCGGCCGTTGGGTCCAGGCGGCCAGCGCGGCCGTCCGTTCCGCCGCTTCCTCCAGCCGGCTCAGCGGCAGCCGGCCGTCGCCGACCGCCGCGACGATCTCCGCCGCCACCAGGTCAACGAGGTCGAGGCTGACCCGCGCGCCGATGCACAGCAGGTCGGCCCCGGCCGCCAGGGCCAGCACCGCCGCCGCGCCGATCCCGCCCGCGGCCAGCGTGGCGCCCTTCATCTCCAGCGCGTCGGTGACGACGGCGCCGCGGAAGCCGTACTCGCCGCGGAGCAGGTCGGTCAGCACCGCGCGGCTGAAGGTGGCGGGTCCGGCGCCGGTCAGCACCGGTACGCGGATGTGCGCCGTCATGATCGCCTGGGCCTCCGCCGCCACCGCCGCCGCGAACGGTGGCAGGTCACGCTCGCGCAGCAGGTCGAGGCCGGCGTCCACGGTGGGCAGTTCGAGGTGCGAGTCGGTGAGCGTGGCGCCGTGGCCCGGGAAGTGCTTCGCGCAGGCGGCGACGCCGGTGGACTGCAGGCCCGTGATCGCGGCGGCGGCGTGCCGGGCCACCCGGAGCGGCTCGGCGCCGAACGAGCGGGTGCCGATGATCGGGTTGTCGGCCGCGGTGTTCACGTCGACCGTCGGGGCGAGGTCGAGGTTGATCCCGGCGTCGACCAGGTCGGCACCGATGGCGGCGTAGACCGTACGGGTGAGCTCCGGGTCGTCGACCGCGCCGAGCGCCGCGTTACCCGGGTACGGGCTGCCGGTCCGGTGCGCCAGCCGGGTCACGTCACCGCCCTCCTCGTCGATCGCGATCAGGGCGTCCCGCCGTACCGTGCGGAGCCCGGCCGTCAGCCGGCGCACCTGGGCCGGCTCCGCGATGTTGGTGCCGAACAGGGTGTGCCCGGCGAGGCCGTCGGCGAGCAGCCGCGCCGCCCAGTCCGGCGCGCTCGGGCCGGGAAACGCCGCGAGCAGCGTGCCCAGGGCCAGGTGGCGGAGTCCGGCGTCGATCGCCATGGTGTCCTTCCTCGATGCGGATCTGGTTTTCCCGGCGGCCGACCTGCATGATCGTCAGATGTCTATCGGGCACGCGGCGCAACCAGTTTGCCCGCTGACCGTTACGCTGCGGCTACATGATCTGTGCCGGTCACAGCAATAGGAAATAATCCTAAATATCAAGGGACTCAGTTATGGCCGCCACCCGCCTACCGGGCACTCCTCGACTGCTGCGTGCGCTCAACGACCGTGCCGCGCTCGAGCTGCTGCTCGCGAAGGGCCCGCTGACCCGCGCCCAGCTCGGCGAGATGACCGGGCTGAGCAAGGTGACCGCGTCGCAGCTGGTCGAGCGGCTCGAGGAGCGGGGCCTGGTGCGCCGCGTCGGCGAGCAGGCCGGTGGCCGCGGCCCGAACGCGCAGCTGTACGCGGTGACCCCCGGCAGCGCGCACGTCATCGGCGTCGAGGTGCTGCCGGACCGGGTGATCGCCGCCTGCGCCGACATCACCGGCGAGGTGGTCGGCCGCAGCGAGCAGTCGACCCAGGACAGTGACGATCCGGTACGCGCCGTGCACAGCGCCGTCGTCCAGGCGGCCAGCCGCGGCGGCACCGACATGGAGTCGGTACGGCGGGTCGTGCTCGGCACCCCCGGCCTGGTCGACCCGCAGACCAGCGAGGTCTCGTTCGCCTTCGACCTGCCCCGCTGGCACCGCGGCCTGCTCGCCGAGCTGCGCAAGGACCTGCACACGCCGGTGGTCTTCGGCAACGACGTGAACCTGGTGGCCATCGCCGAGCAGCACCACGGCGCGGCCAAGGGCGTCGACGACTTCGTGCTGATCTGGGTCGGCCGCGGCGTCGGCCTGGCCACGGTGATCGGCGGCCGGCTGCACCACGGCAGCACCGGCGCGGCCGGCGAGATCGGCTACCTGCCGGTGGCCGGCGCCGAGATCCCGCGCAACGCCACCAAGCGCGGCGCCAAGGGCGCCTTCCAGACCCTGGTCGCGGCGGACGCGGCCAAGGCGATCGGCAAGAAGTACGGCTTCCGCGGCAACGAGTCCGCCGACGTGGTGCGCGCCGCGGTGGCCGCCGGCCCGGCGGGGGAGGCGATGCTCGACGAGCTGGCCGCCCGGCTGGCCCTGGGCGTCGCGGCCACCTGCGTCGTGCTGGACCCGCCGCTGGTGGTGCTCGCCGGCGAGGTCAGCCAGGCGGGCGGGCCGGCCCTGGCCGAGCGGGTCGAGAGCGAGGTCGCCGCGATCACCCTCGTCGCGCCGAAGGTGGTGATCAGCGAGGTCGCCGTCGAGCCCATCCTCAACGGCGCGCTGCTGACCGCGCTGGAGTCCGTACGGGATGAGGTCTTCGGATCCACCACCGGTTGAGGCGGCACGGCGTCCGGGGCGCGCGCCCCTGCATGGTTGGATGGATGCGTGCTCGAGGCAGCGGCTACCACCCCCACCCCACCTGACGACGACACCGTCATCTCCTTCGACCGGGTGAGCGTGATCCGCGGCGGCAGCTATCTGCTGCGCGGGATCTCCTGGCAGGTCGAGCTGGACGAGCGATGGGTCGTGCTGGGCCCGAACGGCGCCGGCAAGACCACGTTGCTCAACCTCGCCTCCGCCCGGCTGCACCCGTCCCGGGGCACCGCCTGGGTGCTCGGCGAGCGGCTGGGGCGCACCGACATCAACGAGCTGCGCACCCGGGTCGGCATCACCACCGGGCAGCTCGCCGACCGGGTCCCGCCCGCCGAGCGGGTGCTCGACGTCGTGGTCACCGCCGCCTGGTCCGTGGTCGGCCGCTGGCGGGAGAGCTACGACCCGCAGGACGAGGCCCGGGCCCGCGCGCTGCTCGGCCAGCTGGGCATGGGCGCGCTGCTCGACCGCGAGTTCGGCACGTTGAGCGAGGGCGAGCGCAAGCGCACCCAGATCGCCCGGGCGCTGATGACCGACCCCGAGCTGATGCTGCTGGACGAGCCCACCGCGGGGCTGGACCTGGGCGGCCGCGAGGACCTGATCGGCCGGCTGACCGAGCTGGCCGAGGACCCGGACGCCCCGGCCATGGTGCTGGTCACCCATCACGTCGAGGAGATCCCGCCGGGCTTCACCCACGCGATGCTGCTGCGCGAGGGCACGGTGGTGGCGGCGGGCCTGCTCGGCGAGACGATGACGGCCGACAACCTGTCCAAGACGTTCGGCCTGCCGCTGCAGGTGCAGCGCTCCGGCGACCGGTACACGGCCCGGGCGGCCTGAGGCGCACGATGGCTGACACCTCGCCGCGGATCGTGGTCGCCGGCAGCGCCAACATGGATCTGGTCGGGCTCGCCCCGCGGCTGCCCCGGCCGGGTGAGACCGTGCTCGGCGACGACTTCGTCATGACCCCGGGCGGCAAGGGGGCCAACCAGGCCATCGCCGCCGCCCGCGCGGGCGGCACCTGCACGCTGCTCGGCGCGATCGGCTCCGACGCCTTCGGGGTGACCATCAAGGCCCGGCTCAACGCCTCCGGTGTGGACACCGCCAACGTGCGGACCAGCTACGGCTCGTCCGGGGTCGCGGTCATCATGGTGGACCGCGCGGGGGAGAACTCGATCATCGTGAGCCCCGGCGCGAACAGCTCCTTCGCCGGGCTGAGCGCGGCCGAGACGGCGGTGATCGCCGACAGCGACGTGCTGCTGTGCCAGCAGGAGATCCCGGCGGACACGGTGGTCGCGGCGGCGCAGGCGGCGCGGGCGGGCGGCACCCGGATGATCCTGAACGCGGCCCCGGCCCGCGAGCTGCCGCGCGAGCTGCTGGAGGCGGTGGACCTGCTGGTCGTCAACGAGGGCGAGGCGACCGCGATCACCGGCACGGCGGAGCCGGACCTGCCCGCCCTGCTGGCCCTGGTGCCCCGGGTCGTGCTGACCCTCGGCGGCGCGGGTTCCTGGTACGCCGACCGGGACGGCCGCGAGGAACGTATCCCGGCCTGCCGGGTGGACGTGGTCGACACCACGGCGGCGGGCGACGCCTTCACCGGCGCGCTCGCGGTCGCCTGGGGCGAGGGCCGTGACCTGGTCGACGCGGTCCGCTGGGCGAACGCGGCCGGGGCGGCGTGCGTCCGCAAGGTCGGCGCCAGCAACGCGCTGCCCAGCCGCGCCGAGATCGACGCCCTGTACGCGCAGACCTACTGAGGGCTCAGGACTGCCGGGCCAGCGTCACGAAGCGGTGCACCTCGCTGCGCAGCACCTCGGCGAGCTGGCTCAGTCCGGCCGTACCGGAATCGTGCCCGCCGTCGATGGCGGCCGCGATGCCGTTCACCAGGCCGCTCATCTCCCGGATGCTGCCGGTCACCGCCTCGAGCACCGCGACCGAGTCCGCCGCGGCCTGCTGCACGGTGTTGACCTGACCCAGGATCTCCGTACTGGACCCGCTGGTCTCGTTGGCGAGGTTCTTCACCTCGCTCGCCACGACGGCGAAGCCGCGGCCGGCGTCCCCGGCCCGGGCCGCCTCGATGGTCGCGTTGAGGGCCAGCAGACGGGTCTGCGACGCCACCGAGTTGATCAGGTCGACGGCGGTGCGGATCTGCTCGGACGCGGCCCGCAACGAGCCGACCGTCTCGACCCCCCGCTCGGACCCGCTGACCGCCTCGCGCGCGAAGTCCGCGAGCCCGTTGGCCGACGCGCCCATCTCGGTCGCCGCCGTCGCCACCTGCTCGGAGACGGTGAGCACGGCGGTCTCCAGCTCGTCGGCGAGCGCGGAGCGGGACCGGGCCGCCTCGGCCACCTGGGCGGCGGACCGGCTCATCTCCGCGGTGGACTCGGCGATCCGGGCCGCCGCGTCCCGGAACCCGCCCTCCATCCCGCGCGGCAGGAAATGCCGGTGGTAGCGCCCCTCGGCCGCCGCGCCAAGCGCGGCGCCGGCCTCCCGGACGAACCCGTCGGTCTTGTCGAGCAGCCGGTTGAGCGCGTTCCGGGCCGCCTGCGCCTCCGCCGACTCGCCGATGGCCGGCAGCCGGGCCTCGAAGTCACCGGCGGCCGCGCGGGCGCAGACCTCGGTGATCAGGCGCAGCGTGTCGGGCTGCATTAAACGGATCTGTTCGTGAGGGACCAGACGAATTCGTCATATGTCTGGCCGCGATCGGACAGGATACGTTCCAGCATCGCCGTGGACGCGTCGAGCGCCGCCGTCGGGTTCTGGTGCCGGTGCTCCTCGGCGCGCAGCTCCGCGTAGATCTTGCGGACCGCCGCGACCGGTCCGGGATCCGGCCGGCGGCGGCTGGAGTGGTAGCCGACCAGCCGGCCGCGGGTGTCGGTCGACGGCGTGACGTGGGCGAACACCCAGTAGTGCGCGCCGTCGGTGGCCAGGTTGACCACGTAAGCGAAGACCTCCTGCCGCTCGCCCAGCATCTCCCAGAGCAGCTTGAACGCCGCCCGCGGCATCTCCGGGTGCCGGATGATGTTGTGCGGCCGGCCGATGGCTTCGTCCTCGCGTAACGCCGACATCCGCAGGAACACCTCGTTGGTGTACGTCAGCACGCCACGCGGATCGGTCTTGGTGACGATCAGCTCGTTGTCGCCGAGGATGCGTTCCTCGCCGGTGGGCCGCACCTGGATGGCCTTCATAGTGCTCGTATCGTCGCCGGTCGGCCGACCCCGGCGCGGCGAATCGCGGAATTCAGCGCCGCGCCACGCGGAGCCCCCAGAGCACCAGCGGGATCTGCAACGGCAGCCGCCCGTAGGCGATCGCCCGGCGCACCGGCGGGGCGTGCCGCCAGTCGGCCGCCATCTTGACGTTCGCGGGGAAGACGGCCGCGAAGAGCCCGGCCGCGGCGAGCCCGCCCAGCCGCCGGGTGCCGGGGTTGACGATCGCCGCGGCCACCGCCAGCTCGGCGGCGCCGCTGAGCAGGGTCCAGGTGCGCGGGCTGCCCGGCAGCGCGCGCGGCACGATCGCGTCGAACGGGCGCGGGGCGGCGAAGTGCAGCACGCCGGAGGTGGCGAGCAGGCCGGCGAGCGGCAGCGCGCCGCGGGATGAGCCGGTCACCGGCGGGGCACCGAGTCGTGGTCCAGCGCGCGCTGCAGGGCCCGGTAGATCTGGCCGAAGCGCTGCGCGTTGTCGGTGTCGAGCAGCAGGACGTCGCTGCCGCGCACCCGGGCCCAGATCTCCCGGCGGCGGCTGCCCCTGTCGTAGGAGCGGTCGACGAACTCCAGCAGCACGTCGGCCAGCGGCGCCGCGGCCAGCCCGATCAGGATGCCGCCGCCGGCCAGCGCGATGGTGGTGGCGGTGGAGGCGTTGATGACCAGGGCCACCAGGATGCCGACGATGCCGACGAGCACGGGGATGACCATGGCGAGGCCGAGGGCGCCACGCCCGGCGACGGCGCTCCACGAGCGGCGGCCCTGCCGGTGCCAGACCTGGGCGAAGTCGCCGAGGCGGTACTCGCGGCCGCTCATCCGTACCCCGGTCGACGTGACCAGCACGTCCGGGTCGCGGTAGTAGGTGATCATCGACCCCTCCCTGATCCCATCGTACTTACCCGCGCGGGCCGGGCCTTACGCTGTCGGAGACTGAACGATCGCTAGGGAGGCATGCGCGTGGGTGAGTTCGTACGACTCGAGACGAGCGACGGCATCGGCACCATCCGGCTCGACCGGCCCCCGATGAACCCGCTGAACACGCAGGTCCAGGAGGAGCTGCGGGAGGCTGCGCAGGCCGCGGCCGAGGACCCGCAGATCCGGGCGGTGATCGTGTACGGCGGGGAGAAGGTGTTCGCCGCCGGCGCCGACATCACCGAGTTCACCAGTACGACGTACCAGGAGATGACCGTCCGGGCGGGCGCGCTGTCCAGTGCCTTCGACGCGGTAGCCAAGATCCCGAAGCCGGTGGTCGCCGCGGTGACCGGCTACGCCCTGGGCGGCGGCTGTGAGCTGGCGCTGGCCTGCGACTGGCGGGTGGTCGCCGAGGACGCCAAGCTCGGGCAGCCGGAGATCAGGCTCGGGCTCATCCCCGGCGCCGGCGGCACCCAGCGGCTGGCCCGGCTGGTCGGCCCGGCGAAGGCCAAGGACCTGGTGTTCTCCGGCCGGATGGTGGACGCCGCGGAGGCCCTGCGGATCGGGCTCGCCGACCGGGTGGTGCCGGCCGCCGAGGTGTACGCGAGCGCGGCCGAGTTGCTCAAGCCGTACCTGAACGGCCCCGCCCTGGCGCTGCGCGCCGCCAAGCTGGCCATCGACGGTGGCCTGAGCACCGACCTGGCCTCGGGCCTGGCCTGGGAGAGCCAGCTCTTCGCGGGCCTGTTCGCCACCGACGACCGGGTCGAGGGCACCACGGCGTTCGTGGAGAAGCGCAAGCCCAAGTTCACCGGGCGCTGACGCATCGGGCGACTCCACCGAGAAACGCCGCGGCAGATCTCGCGTATATCGATGAGTTGCCATAAAGTTCCCCTCTGTGACCATGCCCGGTGTGCGCGTGACCTCGGTCCGGCGCACGGTCATGGTCGCGGTGGCACTGGTGACCGGTCAGGCTCTGCTCTGCGGGATCATCGGGTTTGTCACGTTCGACCAGGGTGGCGCGGCGCCCGGCGGGGGCGCCGCCGCGCCGCAGCTCGCCGGTCCGCCGGTCGTGATGCCGGCGCCGAGCGTGCCGCCGGTGGACGAGCGGGACGACCCGCCGAAGCCCGGCAGCGCCGGTCCGGCCCGCACGGAACGGCCGACCTCACCACCCGCGTCGGCTGCCGTGCGGAATTCCGCCACCCGGGCGATCAGCCCCTCCCCGACAGCCACGACGCCGCCACCGCCCACGCCGCCGCAGCCGGTGCCGGCCACCATGCCGTCGGACATCTCGCTGCTGCCACCGGGGTCCCCGGCCCCGGAGGAGGACGCGCCGGAGCCGGTCGTCGAGAAGGACCGGTGTGACAAGCCGGGCGCCACCGGCACCACCGCCGACGGCCGGACGGTCCGGTGCGAGCGCGACCGCAACGGCGAGCTGCGCTGGCGCCTCGTCTAGGGAGATCATCAACTTCCCGGCTGGGCCTAGGATGGCGAGCATGTCCATCGACCAGGGTCGGCACTCGCTCGGCGTCGACTTCGGCACCTCGAACACCGTCGCGGTCGCCCGCTGGCCGGATGGTCGGGCCCGGCCGATCCTCGTCGACGGTTCCCCGCTGCTGCCCTCGGCCGTCTACGCCGAGGCCGGCGGGCACCTGGTCGCGGGCCGCGACGCGGTGCACAGCGCCCGGCGTGACCCGGGGCGTTACGAGCCCAACCCCAAGCGCCGCATCGACGACGGGCTGGTGCTGCTCGGCGACGAGGAGTTCGCGGTCGTCGACATGATCGCCGCGGTGCTGGTGCGGGTCGCCGACGAATGGCACCGCGCGGTCGGCCCGGTCCGCCCCGAACTGACCCTCACCTGCCCGGCGACCTGGGGCGCCACCCGCCGCGGCCTGCTGGCCGAGGCCGCCGCCCGGGCCGGGCTGGAACGCGCCCGCCTGGTGGCCGAGCCGGTCGCCGCCGCCACCTACTTCGCCGAGGTGCTGGGCCGGGACGTGCCGATCGGCTCGGTCGTGGTGGTGCACGACTTCGGCGCCGGCACCTTCGACGCGAGCGTGGTGGCCCGCACCGCGGAGGGTTTTGAGGTGCTGGCCGTGGACGGCCGGGACGATCTCGGCGGCCTGGACATCGACGCCGCGCTGGTGGAGCACATCGGCAAGCTCTGCGCGGAGCAGGACCCGGCGGTCTGGCAGCGGCTCACCGAGCCGCAGACGCTGGAGGACCGGCGCGCCCAGCGGCAGCTCTGGGACGACGTGCGGATCGCCAAGGAACGGCTGTCCCGGCTCCAGTCCGCCGACGTGGTGGTGCCGCTGCTCGACCTGGAGCTGCACGTCACCCGCGACGAGCTGGAGGAGCTGGCCCGGCCGGTGCTGGACCAGACCGTGCAGGTGACCCGGGACCTGCTGCGCTGGGCCGACCTGGCGGAGGGCCGGCTGGCCGGGGTGTTCCTGGTCGGCGGCGCGAGCCGGATCCCGCTGGTGGCGACCCTGCTGCACCGGGCGCTGGGCGAGGCGCCGGTGGCGATCGAACAGCCCGAGCTGGTGGTCGCCGAGGGCAGCATCCTCGCGGACGCGGCCCTGCTCGCCTCGGAGCCGGCCGCGCCGGGCCCGACCGCCGAGATGCGGTTGCTCTCCCAGCAGAAGCAGCGTCCACCGGCGGTTCCCCCGGCTCCGGCGGTTTCCCCGGCCCCCACGCCACCATCGGCTCCGCCGATGTCCACGCCGGCCTCCGGGCCGCGGATGTCGGCCGACGACATGGAGACCGTGCCGTCCTCGCGGGACCAGCTGCTCCCGCCGCCGGCCGTCGACCCGTGGCCGGACGCCCAGCAGCACTGGGCGCCGGACCCGGAACAGACCGTCGCCTCGGAACCCTCCTGGGACGTGCACGCGCTCCCCAAGACGCCCCCACCGTCGGCCGCGGCGACCCAGCCGGTCCGCCACCCGGCCGCCGCCGGCCGTCCGGTGTCGCCGTCCGGCGCCCGGTCGGCCTCCGGGTCGATCAGCTCCCGGCCGGTCACGCCGGCCGCCCCCCGGTCGCCGGCCGGACCGGTCACCTCCCGGCCGGTGAAGCCGGCCCGGCCCGCCGCGACCACCCGGCCCGGCCACACCTCCCAGTGGGACGCGCCGCCGAAACCGGCGAAACCGGCGAAGCGCAAGCGCCGGCGCGGCCGTGGCCTGCTGCGCTTCCTGCGGTTCTTCCTGAGCGTGCTGGTGCTCGTGACGGTGCCGCTGGCGGCGATGGTGGCGGCGTACAGCGTCATCGCGGGCGTGTCGATGGAGGAGGCGGTCGGCTTCATCCTGGACGACCTGCAGCGCCTCCTGGAGCGAGTCTGATTCACCTTTTCCCGGTGGCCGGGTAGCGTGCTGGCGAGGACCGAGCGGCGGGAGCTGGCATGGCGGAAATGATCGAGGGCCACGGCGGGGAGCTCGCGCTGGCGGCGCTCCGGGCGTACGGCGTGACCGAGATGTTCACCCTCTCCGGAGGGCACGTCTTCCCGCTGTACGACGCCGCGCACAAGACCGGCTTCCCGATCTACGACGTCCGGCACGAGCAGTCAGCGGTCTTCGCCGCCGAGGCCGTCGCCAAGCTGCAGCGCCGCCCGGGCCTCGCCGTGCTCACCGCCGGACCCGGCGTCACCAACGGCATCTCCGGCCTGACCAGCGCGTTCTTCAACGCCTCGCCGGTGCTGGTGCTGGGCGGCAGGGCGCCGGCGTTCCGCTGGGGCTCCGGCAGCCTCCAGGAGATCGACCACGTCCCGCTGGTCACCCCGGTCACCAAGTACGCGGCCACGGTCACCGGCACCGACGAGATCCCCGGCGAGGTGGCGAAGGCGCTGACCGCCGCGCTGACCGCCCACCGCGGCCCGGCCTTCCTCGACCTGCCGCTGGAGGTCCTCTTCTCCAGTGAGGAGGCGGGCCCGGTCGCCACGCCCGACATCCCGGTCGTGCAGCCCGACCCCGAGCACGTCACCCGGGCCGCGACCCTGCTGGCGACCGCCCAGCGTCCGGTGATCATCGCGGGCTCCGACGTCTGGGGCGGCGACGCGATCGCCGAGCTGCGCGCGGCCGCCGAGGCGCTGCAGGTCCCGGTCTTCACCAACGGCATGGGCCGCGGCGCGCTGCCGCCCGGCCACCCGCTGGCCTTCGCCAAGGCCCGGCGCCCGGCCCTGAACGAGGCGGACGTGGTCGCGGTCATCGGCACCCCGCTGGACTTCCGGCTCGGCTTCGGCGAGTTCGGTGCCGCCCAGGTGGTGCACGTCGTCGACGCGCCCAGCCAGCGGGCCACGCACGTGGAGACCGCCGTCTCGCCCGCCGGTGACCTGCGGCTGATCCTGACGGCGCTGGCCGAGCACGCCGGCGGCCGCACCGACCACCGCGAGTGGATCGAGGGGCTGCGCGCCACCGAGGACGCCGGCAAGGCCCGCGACGCCGAGGCGATGGCCGCGGAGAGCGACCCGATCAAGCCCGCCCGGATCTACGGCGAGCTGCGCAAGGTGCTGGCCCCCGACGCGGTCACCATCGGCGACGGCGGCGACTTCGTCTCGTACGCGGGCCGCTTCCTGGAGCCCGCCCAGCCCGGCACCTGGCTCGACCCGGGCCCGTACGGCTGCCTCGGCACCGGCATGGGTTACGCGATGGGTGCCAGGGTCACCTACCCGGACCGGCAGATCTGCGTGCTCATGGGCGACGGCGCCGCCGGCTTCTCCCTGATGGACGCCGAGTCGCTGGCCCGCCAGGGACTGCCGGTGGTGATCGTGGTCGGCAACAACGGCATCTGGGGCCTGGAGAAGCACCCCATGCGCTCCATGTACGGCTACGACGTCGCCGCCGACCTGCAGCCCGGGCTCCGCTACGACCACGTGGTGCAGGCGCTGGGCGGGGCCGGCGAGACGGTGGAGAAGCCGGCCGACCTCGGCCCCGCGCTGGAGCGTGCCTTCGACGCGGGCGTGCCGTACCTGGTCAACGTGCTGACCGACCCGGCCGACGCCTACCCGCGGTCGTCCAACCTGGCCTGATCACTCGTCGTTCTTCTCCAGGTCCCGCTCCCACTGGGCGAGCAGTTCCCGATCGCGGCGGGACTGCTCGGTGTCCACCGAGCGCAGGAAGTCCGGATCGTCGTCGGGCGCGGCCGGGCGGGGCTTGCTGCGCGGCACGGGACCCCGTTCGCGCGGTGGTGCCTTGGGCCGGCCCGAGGCGAAGTAGGCCACCGGGCCGAGCAGGGGGATCAGCAGGATGACGAGCACCCACACCGCTCGCGGCAGGTTGCGGACCCGCGGGGCCGACAACACGCTGATGAGCGCGAGCACCAGAAGGATGAGCTGCACCGCAGCGAGAAAGACGAACAACCGGACCATGAGGCAATGATGACGCGCCGTGCCGGTAACGGCGACGATCAGAGGGTGACAAGCACCGTTCCGAGAATGACGAAGCACGTCGTGATCGCCGCATAGGCGGTGATAGTGCGCTGTCCGGGCCGCGGCGGCGTCCTGCTCAGCCCGCGGGCGCGGCGGTACGCGAGACCGACCAGCGCCGCCCAGCCGGCCAGGGCGGCGGCCGCGACGAGATAGGTGAGGGACCCGGCGTCCGGGGTGAACGCCGGTCGCGCCGCCAGCAGCGCCACCGCGGTGGCCGACAACCCGGTGCGCCGCCAGGCCAGCCGGGTGCGCTCCGCCGCGGCGCCAGGGTCGGTGGTCACCAGATCGCTTTGACCAGTACGGCGATCACCAGCAGCACCGCGCCGAGCGCCACCACCAGCGCCAGCACCGCCGGGAACCGCGACTTGGGCAGGTCGGTGCCGAGCCGCATGGCGCGTTCCGTGCGGGCCCAGTGGTCTACCGCCCGCAGCGCGACCACCCCACCGAGCAGCAGCAGCGCGATGGCGATGCCCTCGCGCAGGTAGGCGATCTGCAGCGGCGGGAGGAACTGCGCGCAGGCCAGGCCGCCGGCCAGCAGCGCCAGCGCGGTCCGGATCCAGGCCAGGAAGGTGCGCTCGTTGGCCAGGGAGAACCGGTAGTCCGGCTTCTCGCCGACCACGGGGGTGTTCTGCGGGTTGAACCACTGGTCGAGCACGCGTTGATTATCGACCAGCCGGGTGAACATTCGCTTCCGCGGTCCACAGCCTGCGCATCTGCTCACTCACGCAGGACTCCCGGGGCCGCCCGCAGGTGCACCAGGCTCCCTCCGGCCTCGTCTGCCGGTGGGGTGGGAGAAGATGAGGCAGGGGGCGGACCTTCTCGGCTATCCCCATGATCCAACTGTAGCGACCGACCGGTCGCTGCGGGTGAGGTGAGTCACTCTCGGTGGTGGAGACCCGTAAACTACCGGCGGGTAACATCGGCGGGGGACAGCGTGCGTCCATCAACAGGAGGGTCGTCGAAGCGGGATGAACATCGTCGTACTGGTCAAGCAGGTACCCGACTCCGGTGCCGAGCGCACCCTGAGCGCGGGCGACAACACCGTCGAGCGGTCCTCGGCGAACAACGTCATCAACGAGATGGACGAGTACGCCATCGAGGAGGCGCTGAAGATCAAAGAGGCGCACGGTGGCGAGGTGACCATCCTGACGATGGGCCCGGAGCGCGCCACCGAGTCGATCCGCAAGGCGCTGTCGATGGGTCCCGACAAGGCTGTCCACATCACCGACGAGGCCCTGCACGGTTCCTGCGCCGTGGCGACCTCCAAGGTGCTGGCCGCCGCCCTCGGCACGCTCAACGCCGACCTGGTGCTCTGCGGCGCCGAGTCGACCGACGGCCGGGTCCAGGTCATGCCGCACATGCTCGCCGAGCGTCTCGGCGTCGCGGCGCTCACCGGCGCCCGCAAGCTCACCGTCGACGGCAGCCAGCTGACCGCCGAGCGGCAGACCGACGAGGGCTACGAGGTCGTCACCGCGGCCACGCCGGCCGTGGTCAGCGTCTGGGACACCATCAACGAGCCGCGCTATCCCTCCTTCAAGGGCATCATGGCCGCGAAGAAGAAGCCGGTGCAGACCCTGTCGCTGGCTGACCTGGGCGTCTCCGCCGACGAGGTCGGCACCGCGGGCGCGACCTCCGCGGTGGTCGAGTTCGCGAAGCGGCCCCCGCGGTCGGCCGGCACCAAGATCACTGACGAGGGTACGGGCGGCGAACAGCTGGTCGCGTACCTCGCCGCCGAGAAGTTCGTCTGAGAGAGGGCTCCCACCATGGCTGAAGTACTGGTCGTCGTTGAGGCCTCGCAGGCTTCCGGCGTCAAGAAGGTCACGCTCGAGATGCTGACCATCGCCCGCACGCTGGGCTCCGTCTCGGCGGTCGTGCTCGGCGGGGCCGGCGCGGCCGCGCAGCTCGCCGACAAGCTCGGCGAGTACGGCGCGGAGAAGATCTACGCCGCCGAGGGCGACGAGATCGACGGCTATCTGGTCGCCCCCAAGGCCACCGTCCTGGCCGAGCTGGTCAAGCGGGTCCAGCCCGCCGCGGTGCTGCTGGGCTCGACCCAGGAGGGCAAGGAGATCGCCGGCCGGCTCGCGGTCAAGCTGGAGAACGGCCTGCTGGTCGACGCGGTCGAGGTGACCGCCGACGGCGTCGCCACCCAGGTGGTCTTCGCCGGCTCCACGATCGTCAAGTCACAGGTCACCAAGGGCCTGCCGATCATCACGATCCGCCCGAACTCGATCACCCCGGCCCCGCAGGCCGCCACCCCGGCGGTCGAGCAGCTGACCGTCGCCGTGACCGAGGCGGACAAGCTGACCAAGGTCGTCGAGCGGGTCGCCGAGCAGAAGGGCTCGCGCCCCGAGCTCAGCGAGGCCTCGATCGTCGTCTCCGGCGGCCGCGGCGTCGGCAACGCCGACAACTTCAAGCTGGTCGAGGAGATGGCCGACCTGCTCGGCGCCGCGGTGGGCGCCTCCCGTGCGGCGGTCGACTCCGGCTACTACCCGCACCAGTTCCAGGTGGGCCAGACCGGCAAGACGGTCTCCCCGCAGCTGTACGTGGCGCTGGGCATCTCCGGCGCGATCCAGCACCGGGCGGGCATGCAGACCTCGAAGACGATCGTCGCGGTCAACAAGGACCCCGAGGCGCCGATCTTCGAGCTGGCCGACTTCGGTGTGGTGGGTGACCTGTTCAAGGTCGTACCGCAGGCCGACGACGAGATCCGCAAGCGCAAGTAACCGACAGGTGCGAAGGCGGCCCGGCGGAGGACTCCGCCGGGCCTTTTCGTGCTCCATCCATCCGGATCGTTTCGGTTGACGGGTCAAGGCATAAGCTTCATGGTGATGGCCTACCTGGATCACGCGGCGACCACGCCGATGCTCGCCGAAGCGCTGGACGCCTATGTCGCGGCCGCCCGCGAGGTCGGCAATCCGTCGTCCCTGCATGCCGCGGGCCGGCACGCCCGCCGGCTGGTCGAGGAGTCCCGCGAGCGCGTCGCCGCGGCGCTCGGCGCCCGCCCGTCCGAGGTGATCTTCACCAGCGGCGGGACGGAAAGCGACAACCTCGCCACCAAGGGCATCTACTGGGCGCGCCGCAGCGCCGACAGCCGCCGCATCCGGGTGGTGGCCTCGGCGGTCGAGCACCACGCGGTCCTGGACGCGGTCGAATGGCTCGCCACCCACGAGGGCGCCGACGTCAGCTGGCTGCCGGTCGACGCGGCCGGCCGGGTGGACCCGGAATCGCTGGCCGCGCTGCTGGCCGAGCACGGCGACGAGATCGCGGTGATCAGCACCCAGTGGGCCAACAACGAGGTGGGCACGATCCAGCCGATCGAGGAGCTGTCCCGGCTGGCGGCGCGGGCGGGCATCCCGTTCCACACCGACGCGGTGCAGGCCGTCGGGCAGGTGGGCGTCGACTTCGCCGCCTCCGGCGTCGCGGCGCTGACCCTCACCGGGCACAAGCTGGGCGGCCCGGTCGGGGTCGGCGCGCTGCTGCTGGGCCGCGACATCGCGGCCACCCCGCTGCTGCACGGCGGCGGCCAGGAGCGTGACGTGCGCTCGGGGACCCTGGACACCCCGGGGGTGGTCGCCTTCGCGGCGGCGGTCGAGACCGCGGTCAAAACCCGCGAGGAGTACGCCCAGCGGGTGGCAGCCCTGCGCGACGACCTGGTGGCCCGGGTCCGGCGCACGGTCCCGGACGCGGTCTACAACGGTGACCCGGAAGAGAGGCTGCCCGGCAACGCGCACTTCTCCTTCCCGGGTTGCGAGGGCGACGCACTGCTGCTGCTCCTGGACGCCCAGGGCATCGCCTGCTCAACGGGATCGGCGTGCTCGGCCGGGGTGGCGCAGCCGTCGCACGTGCTGATGGCGATGGGCGCGGACAACGGCCGGGCCCGGTCCTCGCTGCGCTTCACGCTGGGCCACACGTCGACTGTGGAGGATGTGGACGCGTTGCTGGCGGCCCTGCCGGGAGCCGTGGAACGCGCCCGCCGCGCCACGGCCTGGAAGACCCCCCGCTGACAAAATTCCTGTCGTACCCCGTGGCTATTCTCGGCACGGTCCCATCGAGGGATCTTGATACACGGGGAGAGTAGATGAAGTCCTGGCGCATCCGTGCGTTTGTCACCACCGCGGCCGCTGCCGCGGTTGCCCTGTCACTCACGACCCCGGCCGTGGCGGCGCCGGCCGCCGGTCCGGTTCTCGAGGTCAAGTCGATCGCCTTCGACCGCCCGCAGGTCGACGTCACGCAGGACAACGCCGTCGTCAATCTCACGTGGACGATCACCGACCGGGCCGCCAAGGCCCAGCGCGTCAACGGCGCGGTCGAGCTCCGCCAGTTCGCCGGCGACGAGCAGGTGGGCCGGCCCCGCACGGTCAGCTACGACCTCGACTGGGGCCGCTCGCAGGTCGGTGGCTCGGGGACGGCCCAGGAGTCCACCTACGTCTACGAGTTCGTGGTGCCACGCTATTCGGCCGCGGCCGAGACGGTCTGGCGGGTCACCAAGGTGACCATCGCCGACGACGTCGCCCACGCCCGCACGGTGCGCGACCCGGGCCCGGCCGCGCTGGCCGTGACCCAGCTCGTCGACACCGAGGGCCCGGTCGCCGAGCAGCTCTACTTCGACTTCGATCAGCCCCGCGGCTTCTACGACGACGGCTCCGGCGTGACGCTGCGCTACCGGGCGCGGATCGTCGACGAGTCCGGCTTCCGCCGCGGCAAGCTCACGCTCACCGGTCCGGGCGGCACGCGGCTGTCCAGCACGTTCCAGCTCACCCAGAGCGGCTCGCAGTGGTCCTGCAACGGCGAGCCGGCCTACGACCCGGCCTGGGTGACCTGCCCGGTCTCGATCGCCGTCCCGGCCGGCTCACCGTCCGGCACCTGGCGGGTCACCCGGCTCGACCTGACCGACACCTGGGGCAACACCCGCGCCGACACCGCGCCGCAGGGCCCCGCGCCGATCCAGGTGAGCCGCAACGACGTGGTCAGCGCGTCGGACTTCGCCCTCACCAAGCCCGAGGTGAACAACTGGCGCAAGCAGGCCTCGACAGCCCTGACCTTCGAACCGCACGGCGCGGTCGACGGCCTGGCCACGGTCGACATCGACCTGTCCTGGTGCTCGCAGCCGTCACACACGCCGGTGGTGGCCGACGACGGCTCCGTGACGGTCGAGATCCTGATGCCGACGGGCTGGGCAAGCTCCTGCACGATCGACGGCGTCAAGCTGACCGACGGCGCGGGCAACGTCGCGTTCTACGGCACGGCCTACGGCGCCCCCGACCTCGGCCTCACCATCACCCAGACGCCCGACGAGAAGGCCCCGGTCGTGCTCTCGGCCAAGCTGCCCAAGCCGACCTGGACGCCACAGGAAACCGAGGACGCCTGGGGCCTCGGCTTCGACGTCACGATCGAGGTCGACGACTTCGCCCCGATCTCCCAATTCAGCGCAACCATCTACGACAGCACAGGCGCCTCCCAAGGCGGCATGTACGGCGGCGAACACGACGACGGCACCGGCATCTTCCACCTGGCCGTGTCAACCGGCCGCCTGACCCCAGGCGAATACACCATCGGCTTCTCCCTGACCGACCAGGCCGGAAACACCAGCAGGTGGGGCTACCCGAACAACGCCGGCACCCCGATCCCGAACGGCCCCCTCGTCCTGACCGTGGTCGCCGACTAACCGCAGACCCGGCCCGGACCCGGCCGGCCCGGACCCGCCCGGCCCGGACCCGCCCGGCCACAAGGCCGGGCCGGTCCGCCGCGCAGAAAAGCCGCCCCCACAACCACCGCCGCGCCCCGCCACCGAAGACTGTCGACTCTGGACGGTGCAGCCTCCCGCCCGTCCGACCGGGCGCTCCCGCGGTCTGTTGGGCCGCGGTCTGTTGGGCCGCGGTCTGTTGGGCCGCGGTCTGTTGGGCCGCGGTCTGCTGGGCCGCGATCCGCCGGGCCGCGATCCGCCGGGCCGCGATCCGCGGCAGCCATCGGCCACGAAGGTCTCTCCACCCAGTGACAAACCGGGCCGTCAACTACTTCGCGGCGACCGGCTCGGCAGATTCGGCTGTAACCGATCCCACAAGGCATCACCAACCCATCGACGAACCGCCAAAGGGTCCCGATCCGAGAGCCGTGCCCAGCGGCTGTCTTGCCGCCCCCTGGAAGGGGGCCCGCCGCCGGCCGGTGATGGCGCGGCACGCGCGGGACAGCATGTGCCACGCATTGTGGCGGCCACCACCGCTTGGTCCCGCAGATGCACCTTTGGTCGGCGTGGTTCGGCGGCTGCTTGCGGTTGCGGGTGCATGTTCGGGTCGGCGTGGTTCGGCTACCGCCTGCAGTCGCAGATGCACGTTCGGGTCGGCATTGTTGTGGCCTATCGCTCGTAGCCTCGGATGCGCGATCAGGTCGACGCTCGCGGCCACCGCGACCAGCACTGGGTGCGCGACCAGCACTGGGTGCGCGACCAGGCTTGGGGTGCGCGACCAGGCTTGGGGTGAGTGGTCGGCCTGGGGTGCGCGACCGGGCCTGGGGTGAGTGGTCGGCCTGGGGTGCGCGACCGGGCCTGGGGTGAGTGGTCGGCCTGGGGTGCGCGACCGGGCCTGGGGTGAGTGGCCGGCCCGGTGAGTGGCCGGCCCGGGTGAGTGACCAGCCAGGGATGCCGTGGCCAGCGAACTCAGCCCATCTGTGGACGTGATGAGGCCGGAGCGGCCGTGACTGCCGCTTTCGTCCGGCTGTGGGGGTGATGAGGCCGGAGTGGCCGCGACCACCGCTGTCAGCCCGGATGCGGGCGTGATCAGGTCGGGACGGCAGTGGGGTGGCTTGGTGTCACGGGACTGGGGGCTGCGCGTACCGGAAAAGGAGCTTGCCTGGCACGAGCCGGACCGGTGGGCGCGAGGGTTGTCGGTGGGGGCGGATAGGCTTGCCCGGTGCGAGTGCTTGCAGCTATGTCCGGTGGGGTCGACTCCGCCGTCGCTGCCGCGCGCGCCCGGGACGCCGGCCACGACGTGACCGGGGTGCACCTGGCGTTGGCGCGGAATCCGCAGACCTATCGGACCGGTGCGCGGGGGTGCTGCACGCTGGAGGATTCGCGTGACGCGCGGCGGGCCGCCGACGTCATCGGCATCCCGTTCTACGTGTGGGACATGGCCGAGCAGTTCCATGACGACGTGGTTGACGACTTCGTGGCCGAATATGCGGCCGGCCGCACGCCGAATCCGTGCCTGCGCTGCAACGAGAAGATCAAGTTCGCGGCGGTTCTGGACCGTGCGGTTGCGCTCGGCTTCGACGCGGTGGTGACCGGCCATCACGCCCGGCTCGGGCCGGACGGGCTGCTGCGCCGCAGTGTCGACATCGCCAAGGACCAGTCCTACGTGCTGGCCGTGCTGACCCGCGCTCAGCTCGACCGGGCCGTCTTCCCGCTCGGTGACTCGACCAAGGAACGGGTTCGCGCGGAGGCTGCCGAGCGCGGCCTGGCCGTCGCGGACAAGCCCGATTCGCACGACATCTGCTTCATCGCCGACGGTGACACCAAGGGCTTCCTGGCCGAGCGGCTGGGCGAGGCGCCGGGTGACATCGTCGACGGGCGCACCGGTTCGGTGCTCGGCCGGCA
Organism: Actinoplanes sp. NPDC049599; assembly: GCF_044465625.1. Taxonomy (NCBI): domain Bacteria; kingdom Bacillati; phylum Actinomycetota; class Actinomycetes; order Micromonosporales; family Micromonosporaceae; genus Actinoplanes; species Actinoplanes sp. NPDC049599. The sequence goes on along the minus strand of NZ_JBITLX010000027.1, from coordinate 62,119 downwards.
CGACGGGGCGTATGCCTACACCATCGGCCAGCGCAAGGGTCTCGACCTGCGTGTGCCCGCGCCGGACGGACGGCCTCGCTATGTGCTGTCCATCACCCCGAAGACCAACACGGTGACGGTGGGCCCGCGCGAGGACCTCGCGGTCGACACGGTGACGGCGATCCGGCCGATCTGGCACGGCGAGCGGACGCCGGTCGAGTGCGAGGTGCAGCTGCGCGCGCACGGCGAGGTGGTCCCGGCCGCGGTGACGGTCGGCCCGGACGGGCTGGTGGCGCACCTGCGGGAGCCGGCCCGGGGGGTGGCGGCCGGGCAGGCGATCGTGGCGTACCGGCCCGATCCGGACGGGGACATCGTGCTGGGTTCGGCGACGATTGCCTCTGGCACGTTGGGTCCTGTCGATCCCGCTAAGGGCGCGGCCTCTGCTTCGGGTGGCGTTGGTTCGGCCGGTCATGACGTGGCCGTCGGCGCTGGCCGGGTCGGGTCGGTGCGTCGTGACTGACTTTCCCTGGCCGGCAGGTTCGGCCACCGGGCTGGGCTCGTTGCCCGGCACCGACATCGCCGAGGCTCAGCGGCTTGTTCTCGGTGAGCTGCCCGAGCTGCCGCACCTCGCCGAGCTGCCCGATCGTGGTCCCGGGGCCGACATGATCGGTCGCAGCGCGGGCCTGCTGGTCGAACTGCCGGTGCAGCTCTACGTCGGCCGGTGGCAGATGGCGCCGCGCCCGGGCCGCGACCAGCGTCGCATCGCCGACCTGCTGGAACGTGACCTCGACCAGCTCACCGAGCAGGCCTACCGGTTCGCCGGCCCGATCAAGGTGCAGGCCGCCGGGCCGTGGACCCTGGCCGCCAACCTGGATCTGCCCATCGGCGGCCGGATGCTGCGCGACGCCGGGGCCGTGCGCCACCTCACCGAGTCGCTCGCGGAGGGGCTGCGTCAGCACGTCGCCGACGTGCAGAAGCGACTTCCTGAGGCGTCCGTGCTGCTCCAGCTCGACGAGCCTTCGCTGCCGGCGGTGCTCGCCGGGCACATCCCGACCGAGAGCGGGCTGAGCGCGTACAAGGCTGTGGATGGTCCGGATGCCGCTACGGGGCTGCGGACGATCACCGAGGCCGTGGGGGTGCCGGTCATCGTGCACTGCTGTGCTCCGGACGTACCGTTGCAGGTTTTCCGGGATGCGCGGGCCGCCGCGGTCGCGCTCGACCTTTCTTTGATCAAGGATCTTGATCCGCTGGGGGAGGCGATCGAGGCCGGGATCGGCTTGTTCGCGGGTGCGGTGTCCACCCGGCCGCGGGCCGACGGGCGCACGCCGACGTCGGCGCAGGTCGCCGAACGGGCGCAGAAGCTGTGGAACAAGCTTGGCTTTTCGGCTGCGCTCCTGCCGCGGCAGGTTGTGATCACGCCCGCGTGTGGCCTGGCTGCGGCGCCCCTGCCTTACGTGCGGGCGGTGCTGAAGGCCTGCCGGGACGCCGGGCGCCGGCTGGCTGAGGTCTGACCTCGACACCAGAGTGGCGACCCGGTCACTTTGCGGTGCGGCGGTCTCCTCGCCGAGTGGCACCTCTCAGCGGTGGGCCGCCTCATAGGTGAGGCGGTCGCTCAGCGGCCGGCTGGGTTTCGGGTGCGGGTGCCGCGGAAGCGGGCCACCTGCAACCGCGTGCGGACATCTGCCCTGCCCGCGCGCCGCTGGAACGCCGCCGGCCGGACCACGATCGGTTCACCCAGATTCAGGTACGAGTCGTGGCTCGCGCGCTGGTCCCAGTGCCGTGTCGGGATCAGCACGTGGTCCCGGCGGTGGCTTTTGTCCTGGCTGGTGATCTTCAGGACCACGATGCCGTCGCGGCTGCGGCGCAGTACCAGGCACGGGCGCAGCTTGGAGCCTTGGCCGCGCGCATACGGCACGTCCGCCCACCAGATGTCGCCGCTGCTCGGGCGGCCCGCGCGCACCCGGCGGCGGATCGCCCACACCGCCGCGATCAGGACCGAAGCCCCCGCCGTCCACAGCCACCAGTCCGTCACCGCCAGAACGTACCCCCGGCGCCGTCGGCCGCGCATGTCGGCGGTTTTGTCAGACCGGGCGGCTAACGTGCCGGTAGAGAAAAGCACGAACCACGGAGGTCTCCCGGTGCCCGAGAAGCAGCCTGTCGACACGCACCCCGACGGTGCGGAGGCAGCCGTCGTCGCCGAGCAGTTCGCGGAGGGCCGCCCGACCGCCGAGCAGGTGGCCGCCGCCGGTGCCCCGCCCACCCCCGAGGCCAGCAGCCGGCATGCCGAGCTCAGCGACGAGCTGACCGGTCATCAATACCGCTACTACGTGCTCGACTCCCCGACGATCTCGGACGCCGAGTTCGACAAGCTTCTGCGCGAGTTGCAGGCGCTCGAGGAGCAGTTCCCGGCGCTGCGCACCCCCGACTCCCCGACGCAGAACGTCGGCGGTTCCTTCTCCACCCTGTTCACCCCCGTCGAGCACGCCGAGCGCATGCTCTCGCTCGACAACGTCTTCGACGAGGCCGAGCTCAGCACCTGGGCCGAGCGCACCGAGCGGGACGCCGGCGGTCCGGTGCGGTTCCTCTGCGAGCTCAAGGTCGACGGCCTGGCCATCAATCTCACCTACGAAAAGGGCCGCCTGGTCCGGGGCGCCACCCGGGGTGACGGGCGCACCGGCGAGGACGTGACCTCCAACGTCCGCACCATCCGTGAGATCCCCGACCGGCTGGCCGACGACGATCCGCCCGAGCTGCTCGAGGTGCGCGGCGAGATCTACTTCCCGGCGTCGGCGTTCGCCGACCTCAACGCCTCGCTGGTCGAGCAGGGCAAGGCCCCGTTCGCCAACCCGCGCAACGCCGCCGCCGGCAGCCTGCGGCAGAAGGACCCGCGGATCACCGCGTCCCGCGGCCTCCGGATGGTCGTGCACGGCATCGGCGCCCGGAAGGGCTTCCGGCCCGATTCGCAGTCCCATGCGTACGAAGCTCTGCGCGCCTGGGGACTGCCGACCAGCGACCGTTGGCGGCTGGTCGACGGGATGGCCGAGGTCCGCGAGTTCATCGACTACTACGGCAAGCACCGGCACGACGTCGAGCACGAGATCGACGGTGTGGTGGTCAAGGTGGACTCGGTGGCCATCCAGGGCCGGCTCGGCTCGACCAGCCGGGCGCCGCGCTGGGCGATCGCCTTCAAATATCCGCCGGAGGAGGTCACCACCAAGCTTCTCGACGTCGCCGTCAACGTGGGGCGCACCGGGCGGGTCACGCCGTTCGCGGTGCTCGAGCCCGTGCTGGTGGCCGGCTCCACGGTGGCCCAGGCGACGCTGCACAACGCGCGCGAGGTCGAGCGCAAGGGTGTGTGGATCGGCGACACCGTGGTGCTGCGCAAGGCCGGCGACGTCATTCCGGAGGTGCTCGGCCCGGTCATGGACCTGCGGCCCGACGACGCGCATCCGTTCGTGATGCCGACCCGGTGCCCGGAGTGCGACACACCGCTCGCTCCCGCCAAGGAGAGCGACGTCGACATCCGCTGCCCCAACTCGCACTACTGCCCGGGGCAGCTGCGCGAGCGGCTCTTCTACCTGGCGAGCCGGAGCGCGCTCGACATCGAGGTGCTCGGTTACAAGGCCGCGCGGGCGCTCTACGAGTCCGCGGTGCTGACCGACGAGAGCGACCTGTTCGCCCTGACCGCCGACGACCTCCAGCGGTCGCCGTTCTTCGTCAACATGGACGGCACGCTGGGCAGCAACGCGGTCAAGCTGCTGGAGAACCTGGCCGAGGCCAAGGAGCGGCCACTGTGGCGGGTGCTCGTGGCGCTGTCGATCCGGCACGTCGGCCCGACCGCGTCGCGCGCGCTCGCGCTGGAGTTCGGCTCGATGGCGGCGATCGAGGCCGCCGTCGAGGAGGGCCGATTCGAGGAACTGTCGGCTGTCGACGGCGTGGGCCCGACGATCGCGGAGAGCCTGCGGGAGTGGTTCGCCGTCGACTGGCACCGCGAGATCGTCCGCAAGTGGCGCGAGAGCGGCGTCAAGATGGCCGACGAACGAGCCGAGGCCGGCAGCCGCCCGCTGGCCGGCATGACCCTGGTGGTGACCGGCACCCTGGCCACCCACACCCGAGACGAGGCCTCCGAGGCGGTGCTGGCCCGTGGCGGCAAGGTGAGCGGCTCGGTGTCGAAGAAGACGGCCTTCGTGGTGGTCGGCGACAACCCGGGCAGCAAGTACGACAGGGCGCTGGCGCTGCGGGTGCCGGTGCTCAACGAGGAGAGCTTCGCGGTGCTCCTGGCGGAGGGGCCGGAGGCGGCCCGGGCGGTGGCCGAGATCGCTGAGGAGACACCGAAGGAGCCCAAGGAGACGACCAGAAAGCCACGGAAGAAGGCCGCCGCCGAGGCGGAACCGGCTGCGGAGCCGACGGAGTAGGGCGCTGCGGAGATCCACCAACGGGTGAATTCGGGAACGTTCCACGTTCAGGTAGATATGCCGATTTGATAACGGCGAGTCTGATTCGCGTAGTTTTGTCTATACGGATCTATGGTGAGGATGATCGTTAGGTAGACGCCACCGCGGAGGTCGCATGGGTGCCGCACCACAGCGCAACTCCATGCCGGGCGAGAAGCAGCCGACCGGCGAGCCGATCACCGACGTGCGCGCGGTTGACGGCTTGCTGGATCATGCATCGCCAAGCAGGGAGACACCCGACCGGCAACGGCGCCGCTGGTGGCCCAGCCGCCGCCGCGCGACGAACCGGTGGCCGGTCAATGCCGGTTCGGACAGCGGCCGGCCGGCCGGTGCCCGGCGGGACAGCGCCCGAGTGGCTAGCGCCGAGCTGGATAGTGCGCGGTCGGATAGTGCGCGGTCGGAAGGTGCCCGGGCGGATCGCGCCCGGGTGGTCACCGCCCGGCGAGGGGCCGTCACCGCCGTCGGCGGGGCTGCCATCGTTGATCTCGGGCTGTGGGCCGCCATGCCCGGCACCTTCGAGGAGCTGCCGACCGCTTTCTGGGTCATGGCCGTCCTCGCCCTCGCCGTCGACGCCCGCCCCTACGTGGTGGCCAACCGGCGCGCCAGTTCGGTGATCCTGCCGTCCATCTGCTTCACCTTCGGCATCGTGCTCGCCTGGGGGTTCGTCCCCGCTCTCGCCGTGCAGCTGGCCGCCATGGCCGTCGCCGGCGTGCGGATGCGGCAGTCCTCCCGCCGTGCCCTGCACCTCGCCGTGCAGCACGCCGTGGCCCTGGCCGGCGCCGCCTTGGTGGCCGCGGCCGCCGGGCTGCACCTGGGCGCCCAGCCGCACTGGGAGGACGCGCTGTTCACCGTCGCCGCGGCGGCTGCCTGGATCGGCGCTCGCACCGGTCTCGACGCGCTCGTCGCCCGCCGTGCCAGTGCCGCGCGCCGGCGGCGTCGGGTGCAGCGCTGGGGGCTGGAGCTGTTCGCCACCGCTGCGTTGCTGTTGCTCGGGCCGGTGGTGCTGGCCGCCGCGCAGGTCGGCCTTCCGCTCGTGCCGTTGGTGCTGCTCGCGTTGCATGCCGTGCATCGGATGGTGCGGTCCGCCGGTGAGCACGAGCGGGCCGCCCGCGTTGACTCGCTGACCGGGCTGCCCAACCGGCGGGCCTTGCAGACCTCCTTCGCCGAGCGGGGAGCCGATCAGGAGGCCAGGCGGGGCGCCGAGCGGGAGACCGGGCGCGGGGCCGGTCGGGGCACCGGCGGCGGGCACCGCTCCGAGCGTCGGCTGGCCCTCCTGCTGCTGGATCTGGACAGGTTCCGCACCGTCAACGACGCCCTCGGGCACACCACCGGGGACCGCCTGCTCGTGGAGGTCGCCCGGCGGCTTGCCGCGGTCGTACCGTCGCATGATCTTGTGGTGCGGCTCGGCGGTGACGAGTTCGCCGTGCTGGCCACCCGGGTCGACGGGCCGGCCGCGGCCCGGCGGCTGGCCGCGCATCTGGCCGAGGAACTCGGCCGGCCGTTCGCGCTCGACGGCCTGCCGATCGACGTCAGCGCCTCCATCGGCATCGCCCTGCAGTCCGAGCGCGGCGGTGACGGCGCCTCGTTGCTGCGGCAGGCCGAGGCCGCCATGTACGACGCCAAGGAGCGTGGGGACCAGGTCGCCGTCTACGCGCGGGACACCGAGCATCACACCCACGATCTCAGCCTGCTCGCCGATCTGCGCCGGGCCGTGCAGGCCGTGCCCGGCACCGATCCGGCCGCCGACGGCATCACCCTCTACTACCAGCCGCAGATCGCCGTCGCGACCGGCGAGGTCGTCGGGGTCGAGGCCCTGTTGCGCTGGCGGCATCCCGAGCGCGGCATGGTCGGCCCGAGTGAGCTGCTCCGGGTCGCCGAGCAGACCCCCGTCATGCGGCTGCTCACCAGCCGGGTGCTGCGCGAGGTGATCGGCCAGCTCGGCGCCTGGCGCGCGGCCGGCCGCCCGCTGCGCGCGGCGGTCAACGTCAGCGTCCGGGATCTGCACGCGGCGGACATCGTCGACGAGATCAACACCCTGCTGCACCGGTACGAGGTGCCGGCCGACCTGCTGCAGCTCGAGATCACCGAGAGTGCGCTGATGGCCGACCCGCACCGGGTGCTGGACACGATCACCCGGCTGGACCGGATGGGCGTGGCCATCTCGCTGGACGACTTCGGCACCGGCTACTCCTCGTTGCAGCATCTGCGCCGGCTGCCGTTCTCCGAGGTGAAGATCGACCGGTCGTTTGTGCTCGGCATGGCCGCCGACCGGGGTGACGCCGCGATCGTGCGCTCGGTCATCGCCCTGGCCGACTCGCTCGGGCTGCGGGTCGTCGCCGAGGGCGTGGAGGACGAGCGGACCTGGCGGCTGCTGGCGTCGGCCGGGTGTCACGCGGCGCAGGGCTGGTTCCACGCGCGTCCGATGCCGGCGCCGGACCTCGCGGTGTGGCTCTCCCGCTATCGTCCCCTGCGACCCGGCCGAGAACCCGGCGCCCTGGCGGTGCCGACGTCCTGAGGAGTGCCATGGCAATCGAGGTGCGCCCGGCCACGCCCGCCGACCTGCCCTACGTCCAGGCCTCGCTGACCGCCGCCTTCCACGGTTCGTTGGTCGCCGTCCATGACGAACTGATCGACGCGTCCGCCCTGCCCGCCGCGGTCGCCTGGGACGGCGACGAGCCGGCCGGGCTGCTCACCTACCGGATCGTCGGGACGGACTGGGAGCTCGTGTCGATCGCCGCCGACAAGCCGGGCAGCGGGGCCGGCACAGCGCTGCTGCGCTGGATCCGCGAGACGGCGGCCGCCGCCTCGGCGACCCGCCTCTGGCTGGTCACCACCAACAACAACGTCACGGCCCTGCGGTTCTACCAGCGCAACGGCTACGACCTGGTCGCCGTGCACCGGGACGCGGTGACGCGGGCCCGCGCCCTCAAGCCGGCCATCCCGCACGAGCTGGACGGCATCCCGCTCCGGCACGAGATCGAACTGGAAGTTCGGTTCGGAGAGGTCTGAGCGCACGCAGCGGGCAGAGTTATCCACAGACTCGGGGAGCCGCCGCCCAAGCCTGCCGCGACAAGAAATAGACTTCCCCGGTCAGTGACATCCATACCAAGGGGGCACCGATGGCCGCCATCTCCCGCGAAGAGGTCGCGCATCTCGCGCGCCTGTCGCGGCTCGCCGTGACCGAGCAGGAGCTCGACCGGTTCGCCGGCCAGCTCGACGTCATCCTGCAGTCGGTCGCCCGGATCGGTGATGTGGCCGCCGACGACATCCCGCCCACATCGCACTCCGTGCCGCTGACCAACATCTACCGCGATGACGTCGTGCAGCCTTCCCTCACCCAGGACGAGGCGCTCTCCGGCGCGCCCGACTCCGCCGAGGGCCGGTTCCGCGTGCCGCGCATCCTTGACGAGGAGGAGTGAGCGCCGTGACGGACGTCACCAGGATGACCGCTGCGCAGGTCGCCGGCCTGATCAGCAAGGGCGACGCGTCCGCCGTTGAGGTCGCCACCGCGCATCTCGACCGGATCGCCGCCGTCGACGATCGGGTGCACGCCTTCCTGCACGTGGACCGCGACGGCGCGCTGGCCGCGGCCCGCGCCGTCGACGAGAAGCGGGCCCGGGGCGAGGAGCTCGGCCCGCTGGCCGGGGTGCCCGTCGCGGTCAAGGACGTGATCGCGACCCGCGGCGTGCCCACCACCGCCGCCTCGAAGATCCTCGAGGGCTGGAAGCCGCCATATGACGCGACCGTGGTCGAGCGGCTGCGCGCCGCCGGCACGGTCATGCTCGGCAAGACCAACATGGACGAGTTCGCCATGGGCTCCTCCACCGAGTATTCGGCCTACGGCCCCACCAACAACCCGTGGGACCTCGGGCGCATCCCCGGCGGCTCCGGCGGCGGCAGCGCCGCCTCGCTCGCCGCGTACGAGTCGCCGCTGGCCATCGGCACGGACACCGGCGGTTCCATCCGGCAGCCCGGCGCGGTCACCGGCACGGTCGGCGCCAAGCCGACCTACGGCGGCACCTCCCGCTACGGTCTGATCGCCTTCTCGTCCTCGCTCGACACCCCCGGCCCCTGCGCCCGCACCGTCGAGGACACGGCGCTGCTGCACGCGGTCATCGCCGGCCACGACGTGCGCGACTCGACCTCCATCCCGCAGCCGGTGCCCGACGTCGTCGCGGCCGCCCGGCTGGGCGCCACCGGTGACCTGAGCGGGGTCAAGCTCGGCGTGGTCAAGGAGTTCGCCGGCGACGGCGCCGAGCCGGGCGTGCTGGCGGCCTTCCACGAGTCGGTCGAGGCGCTGGTCAAGCTCGGCGCCGAGGTCGTCGAGGTGTCCTGCCCGCACTTCGAGTTCGCGCTGCCGGCCTACTACCTGATCGCCCCCAGCGAGGCGTCGTCCAACCTGGCCCGCTTCGACGGCGTGCGATACGGCGTGCGGGTCGGCGACGACGGCAACCGTTCGCTGGAAGAGGTCATGTCGCTGACCCGGGAGGCCGGCTTCGGTCCCGAGGTCAAGCGCCGGATCATCCTCGGCACCTACGCGCTGTCCAGCGGCTACTACGACGCCTACTACGGTCAGGCGCAGAAGGTGCGCACGCTCATCACGCGCGACTTCACCGCGGCGTTCGAGAAGGCCGACGTGCTGATCTCGCCGACCACGCCGTTCGTGGCGTTCCCGTTCGGCTCGCGCACGAGCGACCCCTACCAGATGTATCTGGCCGACCTCTACACCATCCCGACGAACCTCTACGGCGGGCCGGCCATCTCGGTGCCGTGCGGGCTCTCCGAGGGCCTGCCGGTGGGCTTCCAGGTGATGGCGCCGACCATGGCCGACGACCGGATGTACCGGGTCGCCGCCGCTCTCGAGTCCGCGGTCGGCACCCTGACCCCACCGACGCTGGAGGCGTGAGCATGACCACCACCACGCTGCCCTCTTACGAGGACGCGATCGCCCGTTACGAGCCGGTCATCGGCCTGGAGACGCACGTCGAGCTGGGCACGAACACCAAGATGTTCTGCGGCTGCCCGACCGAGTTCGGCGCGGAGCCCAACACCCAGGTCTGCCCGGTGTGCCTGGGCCTGCCCGGCGCGCTGCCGGTGGCCAACCGCGCCGCAATCGAGGCCACCATCCGGATCGGGCTCGCGCTCAACTGCGACATCGCGTCGTGGTGCCGGATGGCCCGGAAGAACTACTTCTACCCCGACATGCCGAAGAATTTCCAGACCAGCCAGTACGACGAGCCGCTCTGCGTGGACGGCTACGTCGACGTGGCGATCGACGGCGAGACCTTCCGGGTCGAGATCGAGCGGGTCCACCTCGAGGAGGACACCGGCAAGTCGCTGCACGTCGGCGGCGCCACCGGGCGGATCCACGGCGCGACCGAGTCGCTGGTGGACTACAACCGGGCCGGCATCCCGCTGGTCGAGATCGTCACCAAGCCGGTTCCCGGCCTCGGCGCCCGCGCGCCCGAGGTGGCCAAGGCCTACGTGACCGAGCTGCGCGACATCATCCGCTCGCTGGACGTCTCCGACGTGCGCATGGAGCAGGGCTCGATGCGCTGCGACGTGAACACCTCGCTGAACCTGCCCGGCGACGAGTGGGGCACCCGCACGGAGACCAAGAACGTCAACTCGCTGCGTTCGGTCGAGCGGGCGGTCCGTTCCGAGATCATCCGCCAGGCGATGCTGCTCAACGACGGCACCCGGATCTTCCAGGAGACCCGGCACTTCCAGGAGACCACCGGCGACACCCGGCCGGGCCGCTCCAAGGAGACCGCCACCGACTACCGCTACTTCCCCGAGCCGGATCTCGTGCCGATCGCGCCGGACACCGCGTGGGTGGCCGAGCTGAAGGCGGCCCTGCCGGAGATGCCCAGCGTCAAGCGCGCCCGGCTCGCCGACGAGTGGGGCATCTCCGCACTCGACATGCAGTCGGTGGCCAACGCCGGCGCGACCGAGCTGATCGAGCAGACGGTCGCCGCGGGCACCACCCCGGCCGGCGCCCGCAAGTGGTGGATGGGCGAGCTGGCCCGCCGCGCCAACGAGACCGGCGTGGAGCTCGCCGCGGTCGGTGTCACCCCGGCCCAGGTGGCGCAGCTGCAGGGCCTGGTCGACCAGGGCAAGCTCAACGACAAGCTGGCCCGGCAGGTGCTCGAGGGCGTCGTGGCCGGCGAGGGCGACCCGGAAGCGGTGATCGCAGCCCGCGGCCTCGGTGTCGTCTCCGACACCGGCGCGCTCACGGCGGCGGTCGACGAGGCCATCGCGGCCAACCCGGACATCGCCGCCAAGATCCGCGACGGCAAGGTGGCGGCGGCGGGCGCCCTGGTGGGCGCGGTCATGAAGACCACGCGCGGCCAGGCAGACGCCAAGACGGTCCGGGAGCTGATCCTCGCCCGGCTCGGCTGAGCTCTTTTTGACGGTACGGGCAGCGTCCGGTCCGGTGGCACACCAGCCCGGGCGCTGCCGTCCCGGCCTCATCGCGCCGCCGTCCGGGCTGAAGCGGTGGGTCGCGGTCAGGCGTCGGGGCGATGGAACCAGGCCCGGGCCGGCCCGGTGTTGAGCAGGGTGGCGTACACCACCGGCCAGGCGAGGGCGCCGACCGCCGCCGACGGGCTCGACCAGGCCAGGCTGAGGCCGGCCGCGGCGATGCCGATCGCGCACAGCACCAGGAGCAGGCGCCGGGCCCACCGGCGGCCCATCTGCACGGCCCGGGCCAGCCCGAGATAGAGCAGTCCCAGCAGCCCGTACACCGCCAGGCGCAGACCACCCGCGCTTGCGGACATGAGGCCGGTCAGCGCGAACAGCACCGACAGCGCGCCGCCGACGTAGAGCAGGATCGCCGCCGCCTGCACACTGCCCGGTGCCGAGGCACGCCGCGCGGGGGTGGCATCGTCATGCTGATCCGAGCTGGACACGGCAGGCATTAGACCAGAACATCTGGCCGCCGTGGTCAGCGGCCGGGCGGAGCGCTGCTCGGCCGGAGGCCCGGGGTCACGCCGTTGAAGACCGACGGGTTCGTGGTCGGCTCCGGCTCCTCCGTGCCGACCAGCTTCCGCTGCATCGTCACGTTCTGCTCGCCGGTGCCGCCCAGCTGGATGTCGTCGTACGCCTTCAGCTCCTGGGTCTCGTCGAAGTACAGCACCGACATCGTCAGCGGGGTCGGATCCTCGCCCTCCAGCCCGCGCAGGCCGGCCCCGCCGCTCGAGCCCTGCACCAGCAGCCGGGTCTGCTGCGGCGCCTCGGACACCGCCGCAGACGGGCTCGGCGCCGCCGACGCCGAGGGGTCCGGGGACGGCACGGCCAGCACGCTCACCTCACGCTTGTGTTTGTGCCCGGCCAGCACCAGCGGCACCGCCCCGGACAGCGGCGGCGCCATCGCCGGGTCGTGCACCAGCGCCACGTTCACCTTCGTCTTCGACCCGCGGATCGTGACGGTCAGCCGTTCGCCGCTGGCCAGCAGCGGGGAGTACGCCTGGCCGTCCGCGTCCACCGGCGGGTCCTGGCTCTTGTTCGGAGTGAATTCCGGGTCGCCGATGCCGGCGATCGTCAGGCCGTTGATGGTGGTCGTCGCGTTGTCGAGCACCGTCGCGTTGCGCTGCCGGGCCACCGCCTCCTGGATCAACATCGAGTCATGGTTGCCGCGCACGTAGATGTACGGCACCCCGAGCTGCCCGATGCTGCTCACGTACGAGGTCTCGGCGTTGCTGCCCCAGTCCACGATGTCCCCGGTGTCCACCACCGCGTCGATGTCCCACTGCTTCACGACCGTCCGGATGACACCCCACGAGGACGGGTTCAGGTGCAGGTCGGACACGTGCAGGATGCGGGTGGTGTTGGTGGCCGGCTCGAACACCGGCAGCGCCGACACCGTGGTGTAGATCCGGCTGACGTTGCTCACCAGCTGCTGGAGCTGGTCGGCGTACCGGCCGTAGTTGTCGGCGATCCGCCGCGCGTCACCGACCACCGCGGGCGCGTTGACCAGCAGGCCCTCGTACCGTGGCTCGCTGATCGCGTCCGGCCGGATCGTGCCCGCGGCCAGCCCCAGGCTGCCCCCGGTCACCACCAGCGCCAGCACGCCGGCGGCGGCCACCCGGCGGATGTTGCGGAAGATCAGCGCGGACAGGATGAGCGCGCAGACGATCGCCGCGCCCAGCGCCCGCAGCCCGAGCTGGAGCACGCCCTTGGTCACGTCGTCCACCGCGGACTGGCCGGCCGCACTGATCGCCGTCGGGTCGTCGATCAGCGCCTCGGTGCGTTTCTGGTCCAGCGAGCCCAGGTTGACCTTGAGGTGGATGGGGCCGTCGTGGCTCTCCAGGTGCAGGGAGCCCAGCGGCGGGATGTTCACCTCGGTGCCGCCCTCGACCGACGGGCTGATCGACATCTCCGCCCGGAACGGGCCGACCGCGATCTCCGACTGGGCGAACAGCATGGTGCCGACGAACACCCCGGTGAGGCTGACGGCCAGCACCGCCGCCCACACGCGCAGGCGCTGGGTCCAGGGCCGCTGCCAGGTACGGCTCACCGCGGCGCGGGCGCGCGTGATCTTCTCGTTCATAGTCAACAGCTCACCTGCCCCCGTACGCCGGTCGTCAAACAGTGCCGGCGGTCAGCTCCGGCCGGCTCCGCCGTCGGAGAACACCAGCCGGATGATCTGGTCGTCGTCCGGCGCCGGCTCGCCGCCCTCCTCCTGGTTGGAGGTGGTCACCCAGAACGAGCCGTCGGGCGCGGCGGCCAGCGCACGCAGGCGGCCGTACTCGCCGGTGAGCACCGCCCTGGGCTGGCCCAGCAGGGTGCCGTTGCCGGTCACGTCGACCATCCACAGCCGCTGGCCCTGCAGGCAGGCCGTGGCGACCATGTTCTCCAGCACCGCGACGCCCGCGCAGGACGAGTCGGCGATCGGCCAGCTCACCACGGGGTTGATGAACTTGGCGTCGGCGCCGGCGCCGGTGCCGTCGACCTTGGGCCACCCGTAGTTCTTGCCCTTCTGGATCACGTTCAGCTCGCCGGACTTCTTCTGGTTCGACTCGCTGGCGTACATCTTCTTGGCCGCGTCCCACGCTATGCCCTGCACATTGCGGTGACCGGACGACCAGACCGGCGAGTCCTTGACCGGATTGCCCGGGGCGGGCTTGCCCGCGGTGGTGATCCGCAGGATCTTGCCGCCGAGGCTCTTCGGGCTCTGCGCCTGAGTGCCGCTCGTGCCGTCGCCGGTGGTGACGTAGAGCAGACCGTCCGGGCCGAACGCGAGCTGGCCGCCGTTGTTGTCGGCCGAGTGCGGGATGCCGGTGAGGATCGGCTGCGGCTTGCCCTTGAGCTTCAGCTTGGCGACCCGGTTGTCCTTCGCCGTCGAGTAGTACACGAAGACGGTCGCGTCGGTGGCGAACTTCGGGGAGACCGCGATGCCCAGCAGCCCGCCGTCGCCGCCGGGCTCGGCCTCGCTGAGCCGCTGCACCTCGGTGACCTTGAGCCCGTCGGCGTCCGACTGCGGGCCGACCTGGAGGATGCGGGCGGTGTCGCGCTCGGTGACCAGCGCCCCGCCGTCGGGCAGGAAGGCCAGGCCCCAGGGCACCTCGAGGCCCTTGGCCAGCACCGTGACGGCCGCCGCGGCCGCACCGCCGCTGTCCGGGCCCGCCGACACGGACGGGGTGGGCAGGTTCGGCGGCTCGCCGGCCACGTCCGGCTCCGGCGGGCCGAAGCTGCACGCGGCGGTCAGGGCCAGCACGGCACCGAGTGTTACGGCACCGGCGCGGACCCGGCGACTGCGCTCGATCACACGACCTCCTCGTTTCCCCGGTCCAGGGTAACCGTGTCCGCTGGGACGTCCGGCACACCGCGATCTCCGTACCGGGTGCCGGGGTCGCCGGGGCGGCTAGGTTGGCACGGTGAAGGTCTGGATCGCTCATCAGGAGGGCCGCGAGCTGCTCGGCCCCCAGCCGGCCGGCGTCGAGGTCGAGATCTGCGCGGACGCGGCCACGTTGCCGTCCGATCCGGCGGAGGTCCGGTTCTGGGTGCCGCCGTTCAGCGCCGTGGGGCGGGCCGCCGACCTGCTGGCGAAGCTCACCGGGCTGCGGGTGGTGCAGCTGCTCTCGGCCGGCGCCGACAAGTGGGCCGGTCAGGTGCCGCCCGGTGTCCAGCTCTGCGACGCCAGTGGGGTGCACGACGCCTCCGTGGCCGAGTGGGTCCTGGGCGCCGTGATCGGCTCGCTGCGGCGGTTCCCGGCGTTCGCCCGGGCCCAGCAACGGCACGAGTGGGCGCCCGAGGCGTTCACCCCGGCCCCCGAGCTGACCGGCAAGCGGGTGCTGATCGTGGGGGCCGGTTCGATCGGCCGGGCGGTCGAGGAGCGGCTGGCGCCGTTCGAGGTGACGGTGACCCGGGTGGCCCGCACCGCCCGGCCGGAGCAGGACGTGCACGGGGTCGGGGACCTGCCCGGGCTGCTGCCCGCCGCCGAGATCGTGGTGCTGCTCGTGCCGCTGACCGAGCAGACCCGCGGGCTGGTCGACGGGTCCTTCCTGGCCGCGCTGCCCGACGGCGCGTTGCTGGTCAACGCGGCGCGTGGGCCGGTGGTGGACACCGCCGCGCTGCTCACCGAGGTCGCCACGGGACGGATCGGCGCCGCGCTGGACGTCACCGACCCGGAGCCGCTGCCGGCCGGGCATCCGCTCTGGGACCTGCCCAACGTCCTGATCACCCCGCACGTCGGCGGCGCCGTGGCCGGGCTGCTGCCCCGGGCCTACCGGCTGGCGGGGGCGCAGCTACGCCGGTTCGCCGCCGGGGAGCCGCTGGTCAACCGGGTCGTCGACGGCTACTGAGCCGTCCTCCTCGTCCCCCTGCAGCTGCTGGCCGCCGGCCGCGATGACCGCGGGCAGGTTTGCCGTCGTCACCCCGGTCAGCCGGATCACCTTGCCGTCGGTCAGCAGGGCGGACACCCGGCCACGCGGGTCCGGCCCGAGCTGGTCGACCCGGGACCACGGGATCTCGGTGCTGCCGAGCAGGGCCCGTACCCGCAGGCCGTCGGCGCTCACATCGGTGCCGGCGCGCAGCACCCAGAAGAGGATGGCCAGCGGGATCAGGATCACGGGGGCCAGCCGCAAGCTCGCGCCGGCGACCGGGAGGGTGCCCACGAACGCGATCAGCGCGGCGACGAGGAGGGCTCCGGACTTACGGACGCGCAGGGCGGGCTTTCGACTCACATTCCTCATCCTCGCACCCCCCGAACGCGGCGTTTTTGTCGGACCGGCCGGGAATACTGCTGCTCATGTCCGAACTACTCGCCATCGGCACCAAGAAAGGCCTGTTCCTGGCCGTCAGTGACGACCAACGGCAGAGTTGGAAGATCGGCTCTGCGCACTTCCCCGGCACCGCGATCTACGCAGTCGCGATCGACAACCGCGGTCCGGCGCCCCGCCTGCTGGCCGGCGTCGACAACTCCCACTTCGGCCCCAGCGTGTCCGTCAGCGACGACCTGGGCGCCACCTGGCAGGAGCCCGACGTGGCCCCGCTGGCCTTCCCGGCCGACGCCGGCGCCGCGGTCGAGCGGGTCTGGCAGATCGCCCCGGCCGCGGACGGCGTGGTCTACGCCGGGGTCCAGCCCTCCGCGCTGTTCCGATCCGAGGACGGCGGACGCACCTATGAGCTGGTCCGCGGCCTGTGGGACCACCCGCACCGGCCCGAATGGGGTGCCGGGTTCGGCGGCCAGGCGATCCACACCGTCCTGCCGCATCCCGACGACCCGGCCCGGGTGCTGGTGGCCATGTCCACCGGCGGCGTCTACCGCACCACCGACGGCGGTGCCACCTGGGCGCCGGCCAACGCCGGCATCAAGGCGTACTTCCTGCCCAACCAGTGGCCCGAGTTCGGCCAGTGCGTGCACAAGGTGGCCCGCGACGGCGCCGACCCGGACAGCTACTACGCGCAGAACCACCACGGCGTCTACCGCACGGTGGACGGCGGTGACTCCTGGCAGTCCATCGCCGACAACCTGCCCGCCGACTTCGGCTTCCCGATCGTCGCGCACCCCGGCCGGGCGGGCACGATCTGGACCTTCCCGCTGGTCAGCGACGGGCAGCGGGAGCCGGTCGACCAGCGCTGCCGGGTGTTCCGCTCGACCGACGCGGGGGAGCACTGGCAGCCCGGCCAGGCCGGCCTGCCCGAGGAGCCGTTCCACTCGCTGGTGCTGCGCGACGCGATGTGCGTGGACGACGCCGAGCCCGCCGGTGTGTATTTCGGCACCCGCTCCGGCGAGGTCTTCGCCAGCCGGGACGAGGGCGAGAGCTGGACGACGGTGGCCGCCCACCTGCCCGACGTGCTCTGCGTGCGTGCGGGGACGATCTGATGCCGACCGTGCTGGTGCCCGGGGTGCTGCGGGCCGAGGCCGGCGGCTCCCGGGAGCTCCAGGTGGAAGACGGCGGGACGCTGGCTGCGGTGCTCGACGAGCTCAAGGAGCGCTGGCCCCGGCTGGAGCGCCGGATCCGCGACGAGAACGGGACGCTGCGCCGGTATGTGAACGTCTATGTGGACGGGGAGGACTGCCGCCGTTCGGGCGGCCTTGATACCCCGGTCCCGGCCGGGGCGGAGATCCAGGTGCTGCCCTCGGTGGCCGGGGGCTGACCCGGGCGATGCGGGTGCGGCGGACGGGGGTGCAGGTCCGCCGCCGGGCTGAGCGGGCTTCGTCACGCTTGCGCGGGCGCCGGGTTGCGCGGGCGCCGGGTTGCGCGGTCTCGTCGCGCTGCTGCCGGTAGGCAGCGGTGGACGGATTGTTGCGGAATCTTTTCCGGTCGATTGCCGTGGGTCCGTCCATACCCGACGATCTCGACGTGCGCGGCATTACCGCGCGCACGTAACCTGTCCGGGGGACATTCGTTACCCGGTGTGGGTGCGGTGACCCCTCCGTCGCCGCCGCCTGTCCCGCCCAGCCTTCACCGTCCGCAGAGGATCACCCCCCACGTGACAGTGCAGCTCATAGCGCGATCCGGCACCTGGCCCCACCGGGTGGCGTTCCTGGCCGCCCCGGCGGCAGGCGCCCTCGTGCTGGCGGCCGGCCTGGCCGGGGTGATCTCCGACCTGGCCGCGCTGGCGTTCGGCGTCGGCGCGGTCGCGCTCTGGGCCACCGCGGTCCTGGTGCACAGCGCCCTGGCCATCCACCATCGGGACGGCACGTTCGCGGCCTGCCGGGGCGCCGGCTTCATCGGCATGGGCGCGCTCGTCACCGGCGCGACCACCGCGGTGCTCCTCGCCGACCCGCCCGGCCGTGGCATCTACGCGGCCGCCGGGGTGGGTGTGATCGCCACGCTCTTCATCCTCGGCACCATGCTGCTGCCGGGCGGCGCCTCGTCGGTGGCGATCCGGCTGCGCCGCGCGTTTGACGGCCTGGGGCTCGGCGTCGCCCTCGGGTTCGCGGCATACCTGATCACGCCGATGCGGGGGACCCCGGTCGCGGCGCTGGTCTGCGTCCTGCTCGCCGCGGCCGGCATCTCGATCATCACGGTCATCGTGCTGCGGGCCCGCCTGCACCGCCCGGCGGCGTTGCGCTGCGGCGCCGGCGCCATCCTGGTGTTGATCGCGCTCTGTGCCGCGATCAACGTCGTGCTGTCCGGCGGCGCCGGCTGGGTCGTGGCGAGTCTCGGCCTGCCGATCGTGGCCGGCCTGGCCCTGAGCGCGGAGGGCGGCTCGCGGCGCAACCTTCCCGACTCGCCGCAGCCCCGCGAGCAGGACCAGTACCTGTCCGGCTATCCGCTGCTCGCGGTGCCCGCGGGCATCGGCGTGCTGGCCGCGCTCTACCACCTCGCCGTGGTCGGTTCCTTCGACCGCACCGCGGTGCTGCTCGGCGTCGCGATGGTCGCCGTGCTGACCATGCGTGAGCTGCTGGTGGTCAGCGACATCCGCCGCTACACCGGGCAGCTGCGCACCAAGGAGGCGCACTTCCGGTCGCTGGTGGCCGGCGCCACCGACCTCACGCTGGTGCTCGACGACCGGCTGACCGTCCGCTGGCAGTCGCCGGCCGCGGCCCGGCTCTTCGGCCTCTCCGACTCGGAGGTCGTCGGTCGCACGTTCCTCGAGCTCATCCACCCCGAGGACGTGCCGGGCGCGCAGGCCGGCCTGGAGGCGCTGCTGGCCGGCGAGCACGACGAGGGCCCGCCGGCGCTGCTGACCGCGCGGATCCGCGACGGGCACGGGATGTGGCGTGACACCGAGTCCACGGTGGCCGACCAGCGTTCGGTGCCCGAGGTCGCGGCGCTGGTGGTGCACGTCCGCGACGTCGGCGAGCGCCGGCACCTCGAACGCACCCTGCACCGGCTGTCCTACACCGATCAGCTGACCGGCCTGGCGAACCGGCGGGCGCTGATGCGTGACCTGCTCAGCCACCGGCGCCGCGCGGGGCAGCACGGCACCCTGCTGGTGATCGACCTGCACGGGCTCGCGGAGATCAACGACGCCAAGGGCCGGGAGACCGGGGACGCCGTGCTGATCGAGGTGGGCCGGCGGGTGCGCAGCCTGCTGGCCGAGGAGGACGTGGCGGCCCGGCTCGGCGGCGACGAGTTCGCGGTGCTGACCCCGGACGGGGCGGTGCTCGCGTACGCGTTGGCGACCCGGATCGTGACGTTGCTGATGGAGCCGTACCAGCTGCCCGGCACGATCGTCGAGCTGCACACCAGCGTCGGCCTGGCCGAGCTGGCCGGCGGCGCCGACTCCGAGGACGTGCTGCGCCACGCCGACCTGGCCCGCAGCCGCGCCCGCCAGCTCGGCCGCGACCGCGTCGAGTGGTACGACACGGACATCGAGCTCCAGCTGCACCGCCGGATGGACCTGGAACGCGAGCTGCTCGGCGCGGCCGAACGCGGCGAGCTGGACCTGGTGTTCCAGCCGGTCGTCTCGCTCCGCGACGAGCAAACGGTCGGCGTGGAGGCGCTGCTGCGCTGGCGCCACCCCAAGATGGGCACCGTCCTGCCGGCGGAGCTGCTGCCGATCGCCCGCGCGGTCGGCTGCGCCGCGGAACTGGACGAGTGGGTCCTCGACGCGGCCTGCCGTCACCTGGCCGGCTGGACGGCCGGCGGCAGCGACTTCTGGCTGTCGGTCAACGTGGCGCCCCGCGAGCTGCTGACCGCGCGCTTCCCGGAACGGGTCGCGGAGATCCTCAACCGCTACGACCTGCAACCGGAACGCCTCGTCGTGGAGGTGCAGGAGACCTGGGTGGCCGAGGACGTGCCGGCGATCGTGGCGTCCCTGACCGGCCTGCGCAAGCTGGGCGTCCGCGCGGCGCTGGACGACTTCGGCGCGGGCCAGGCGTCATTGGCGCACCTGCGCAGGCTGCCGGTCGACATGCTCAAGCTGGACCAGGTCCTGGTGAACACCCCACCGGAGCCGGCGGTCGGCCCGGCGGTGATCGACGTGGTGGTGAGCCTGGGGCGCCGGCTGGGGCTGGAAACGGTGGCCAAGGGCCTGGAAACGGCGGAGCAGATCGAGCGCGCCCGGCGGGCGGGATGCCTCTACGGGCAGGGATTCGCGTTGGCGAGACCGGCGCCGGCGGAGCGCATGGAGGCCTACCTCGACACCCACCGCGCCTGAGCGATCAGGTCTCCCGGGGTGGGGCTGTGCTTCCGCGGGGAGTCAGATGAGCCGTCCCCTCCTCGACGTCCTCCACCGGCACCCCCGCGATCGCATCCAGCAACTGACGCGCCGCATGCGCCCCGTAAGCCGCGATATCCCTGCTCAGCGCCGTCAACGGCGGATGCACCAGCGAGCACAGTGGTGAGTCGTCCCACGCCACGATGGACAGGTCGCCCGGCACCGACAGGCCCATCTCCTGCGCCACCGACAGGCCCGCCACCGCCATCACGTCGTTGTCGTAGATGATCGCCGTCGGGCGTTCCGCGTTGATGAGCAGGCGGCGGGTCGCCCGGCCGCCCTCCTCGCCGGTGTAGTCCGACGGGACCGTCACCGCTTCGCTCAGCCCCAGGGAGGCGCAGATCCGGGCGAACGATCTGGTCCGGGTCTGGGTGTGCAGCAGGTCCGGCAGGCCGCCGACCCGGGCGATGCGGCGGTGGCCCAGCGCCATCAGGTAGCGGACCGCCTCGGTGATCGCGCCCGCGTCGTCGGACCAGAGCTGGGTCAACTTGCCCGTGTCGCCGGGGCCGCCGATCACCACCGCCGGCAGCTGGAGTTCGTTCAGCACCGGGATGCGGATGTCGTTCTCCCGCAGGTCAGTCACGAACACGCCGTCCACCCGGCGTTCGCCCCACCAGCGGCGGTAGACCTCGGTCTCGGTCTGCGGGGTGGCCACCACCTGCAGGGTGAGCGCGTACGACCGGGCCGCCAGTTCCTGCTCGAAGCCGCTGATCAGGCCCATGAAGAAGGGTTCGATGCTCAGTATGCGGGCGGGCCGGCACAGGGTGAGGCCCACCGCGCGGGCGCTGGCGCCGGAGAGGGCGCGCGCCGCGCTGTTGGGGTTGAAGCCGATCTCCTGAGCGATGGCCACGATGCGCTGACGGGTCGCCTCGGAGACGCCCGGTTGCCCGTTCAGCGCGTACGACACCGCCCCTTTGGACACGCCGGCCCGGCGCGCGATGTCGGCGATCGTCGGCCGCTTCACTCGGGTCGCCTCTCTTTCCCGGAAACATCGCTGGTGGAGCGCTCTCACGCTACCTCGCCCCACTGAGACCCTGGCGAGCGCTGTGAACTTGATCGGTTAAGTGTTGCAGACCACTCAGGTTCGCGTAACCCCGTCCTTACATCCTGACCAATTTGCCCTGCTTTACCGGAGCTTACAGCGGTTGGTAACGGACGAGGACATCAACGTGAAACACGCTCTTGACACCGGGTGAGTCGCGTCATACGGTCGCGTCACTTATCCGGTTCAGTAAATTCTTACAGCACATTCCCTGGGTGGAGGAACGATGGAACGGTTCGCCAAGCGAGGCGTGGCGCTGATCGCCGCAGGCCTTGCCGGAACCCTGGCTCTGACCGGTTGCAGCGGCGAGAAGCTCGCCGACAACGGTGGTGGCAGCAACGCGACGGCGGCTCAGGTCACCCTGAAGGTCAACTTCTGGGGCGACTTCGGTCTCGAGGCGCTCAAGGCGCAGTACGAGAAGGACCACCCCAACGTCAAGATCTCGCTGAACTCCGGTGAGTTCAACGCGCAGCACCAGGACCTGCAGAAGAAGCTGGTCGCCGGCTCCGGCGCGCCGGACATCTCCGCGATCGACGAGGGCTTCGCCGTCCAGTTCCGCAGCCAGGCCGACAAGTTCGTCAACCTGCTGGACAAGGGCGCCGGCTCGTACGAGGCGAAGTACCTGGGCTGGAAGTGGAAGCAGACGCTGTCGGCCGACGGCAAGACCCAGATCGGCCTCGGCACCGACGTCGGCGGCCTGGCCATGTGCTACCGCACCGACCTGTTCAAGAAGGCCGGCCTGCCCACCGAGCGCGACGCCGTCTCGGCGCTGTGGCCGACCTGGGACCAGTTCATCGCCACGGGTGAGAAGTACGTCAAGGGCAGCGGCGGCAAGAAGTTCATCGACTCCGGCACGGACATGTTCAACCCGGTCCTCGCCCAGCAGCCGGTCGGCTTCTACAACGAGCAGGACCAGCTGCAGATGGACGGCGGCCCCAAGGTCGCCTGGGACACCACGATGAAGGCGCTCAAGGCGGGGATCTCCGCCAACCTGGTCAGCTTCCAGCCCGGCTGGGACCAGGGCTTCAAGAAGGACCAGTTCGCCGCGCTGCCGTGCCCGGCGTGGATGCTCGGCCACATCCAGGAGACCGCCCCCGACCAGA
Source organism: Actinoplanes sp. NPDC049599 (assembly GCF_044465625.1). NCBI lineage: Bacteria > Bacillati > Actinomycetota > Actinomycetes > Micromonosporales > Micromonosporaceae > Actinoplanes > Actinoplanes sp. NPDC049599. The sequence goes on along the minus strand of NZ_JBITLX010000027.1, from coordinate 39,923 downwards.
AGGGTAAGTGGGACATCGCCGCGATCCCCGGCGGCGGCGGCAACTGGGGCGGCTCGTTCTGGACCATCCCGAAGCAGGGCAAGAACGTCGATGAGGCGTACAAGTTCGTCGAGTGGATGATCCAGCCGGCGCAGCAGATCGAGATCTTCAAGACCGTCGGCAACCTTCCGTCGCAGCCCGAGCTCTACAAGGACCCCGCGGTGCTGGACTACAAGAAGGAGTTCATGAACAACGCCCCGACCGGTCAGATCTTCGCCAAGACCGCGGAGAGCCTGAAGCCGCAGTACCTGGGCAAGAAGAACGGCCCGACCCGGGTCGAGGTCGAGAAGGTGATCACCCGCGTGCAGCAGGGCAAGCTCCAGCCCGACGCGTCCTGGCCGGAAGCGGTCAAGGCGGCGGAGAAGGCCAGCAAGGCCTGACAAGCGATGACGGCGGGGCGGTCTGCTGACCGTCCCGCCTCGTCCCGTGCTGGAAGGAAAGGCCGTGACCCTCACCCGTACTCCGCTGTCGCACGCCGTGACGCAGCCGGAGCCGCCCAAGAAAGAGCGGGCCTGGCTCTACCGCTTCGACACCAAACGCGCGCCGTACCTCCTGATCGCCCCGTTCTTCCTGTTCTTCGCGGTGTTCGGGCTCTTCCCGATCATCTTCAACGGTGTCGTCGCGCTGCGTACCTGGCGACTTGACGATCCGGACCGGGACGGCTGGGCCGGATTCGCCAACTTCTCCAAGCTGCTGCACGACGACACGTTCTGGAACGCGCTGGGCAACACGTTCGGGATCTTCCTGCTCTCCACGATCCCGCAGCTGCTGCTGGCGCTGATGATCGCCAACCTGCTCAACCGCAAGCTGCGCGGCACCACCTTCTGGCGGATCGGGGTGCTGCTGCCGTACGTCACCCCGGCGGCCGCGTCGACGCTGCTGTTCTCGGTGTTCTTCGCCCGGGACAACGGCATGGCCAACTGGTTCCTGTCGCTGGTCGGCTTCGGCGCCGAGAACCCGATCGACTGGCGCGCCGACAAGTGGAGCTCCTGGATCGCGATCGCCACGATGGTCAACTGGAAGTGGATCGGCTACAACGCGCTGCTCTACCTGTCGGCCATGCAGACCGTCCCCAAGGACGTCTACGAGGCCGCCGCGGTGGACGGCGCCGGGCCGCAGCGCCAGCTCTGGCAGATCACGGTGCCGATGATCCAGCCGGTGGTGATCTTCACGGTGGTGCTGTCGACCATCGGCGGCCTGCAGCTGTTCAACGAGCCGATGCTCTTCGACTCCAACCCGGTCTCGGCCAGCGGCGGCTCGGACGGCCAATGGCAGACCATCGCGCAGCTGATCTACCAGGTCGGCTGGATCAACCTCGACCTCGGGTACGCCGCGGCGATGTCCTGGGCCCTGTTCGTGATCATCTTGATCGTCGCCGGCCTGAACGCGCTGCTCACCAATCGACTGGGCGGAGGCCGCCGATGACCACCACGACCAAGACCGCGCCGCCGCGGCACCGCAAGAGCCTCGCCGAGATCGCCCGGGCCCCGTCCGAGAGCCGCGGCACCTGGTGGACCTATCTGATGCTGGTCCTGGTGCTGCTGGTGTCGGCGTTCCCGGTCTACTGGATGTTCGTCATCGCGTCGAGCACCGAGGAAGCCGTCTCGCAGATCCCGCCGTCGGTGGTGCCCGGCTCGCAGCTGCTGGTCAACCTCAACGAAGTCTTCACGATGCAGGACGTCTACTTCACCGCGTCGCTGATCAACAGCTTCATCGTGTCGACCGTCGTCACCGCCTCGGTGCTGTTCTTCTGCTCGCTGGCCGGGTTCGCCTTCGCCAAGCTGCGCTTCAAGGGCCGCAACGGGCTGATGATCGTGGTCATCCTGACCCTGACGGTGCCCAACCAGCTGGGCGTGGTGGCGCTCTACATCCTGATGGGCAAGCTCGGCTGGAACGGCACGCTGCTCGCGGTCATCGCCCCCGGCCTGGTCACCGCGTTCGGCGTCTTCTACATGCGGCAGTTCATCATGAACGCCATCCCGGACGAGCTGATCGAGTCCGCCCGGATGGACGGCGCCCTCACCATGCGGGTGTACTGGAGCATCGTGCTGCCGGCGATCCGGCCCGCGCTGGCCGTGCTGGGCCTGCTCACCTTCGTGGCGACCTGGAACGACTTCCAGTGGCCGCTGATCCAGCTGAACGGCACCGAGTTCCCCACCTCGATGGTGGCGCTGTCCGACCTCGCCAGCGGCAACTACGTCATCTTCCGCCGGGTGCTCGCGGGCGCGTTCGTCGCCACGGTCCCGCTGCTTCTGCTGTTGTTGCTGGGTGGACGGCAGATCGTTCGGGGGATCATGGAAGGCGCCGTCAAGTCCTGATGAAAACGGTTTGACCTTCGGTTTCCGCCGCGGGGATATACAGAGGAGTCCTGTGTTCTCGTACCGACCCTTGCATGACGGGTGGGCACTCAGCGGCGGCGACGTGGACAGCGTCGCCGCCACCGTGCCCGGCTGTGTGCACACCGACCTGCTCACCGCGGGCCTGATCGACGACCCGTACCTGGACGAGAACGAGACGAAGCTCGCCTGGATCGGGCGCACCGACTGGGTCTACGAGACCGTGTTCCAGCACGAGCCGGGCGCCGGCCGCACGGACCTGGTCTGCGCCGGGCTCGACACGGTCGCCACCGTCGTGCTCAACGGCGTCGAGCTGGGCCGCACCGCCAACCAGCACCGCGGCTACCGCTTCGACACCCGGGACACGCTGCGGGCCGGGGAGAATCAGCTCCGGATCCACTTCGGTTCGGCGTACCGCTATGCCGAGGCGCAGCGGGATCGGCTCGGTGACCGGCCGAACGCCTATCCCGAGCCGTTCAACTTCATCCGCAAGTCGGCCTGCAACTTCGGCTGGGACTGGGGTCCGACGCTGGTCACCGCGGGCATCTGGCAGGAGATCGGGCTGCACAACTGGTCGTTGGCCCGGCTGGCCGAGGTGCGCCCGCAGGTGACCGTCGCCGGCGGCACCGGCAGGGTCGAGGTGCGGGTGCGCCTGCAGCGCGAGGCCCTCGGGCCGGTCACTCTCACCGCGACCGTCGCCGGCGAGCGGGTGGCGACGACCATCGAGGGGGAGGAGGCCGTCCTCTCGCTCACCGTGCGTGGTCCCGAGCTCTGGTGGCCCATCGGGTACGGGGACCAGCCGCGCTACGACCTCACCGTGACCGCGTCCGGCCCCGACGGCGAGCTGGACAGCTGGACCCGCAAGATCGGGTTCCGGGACGTCCGGGTCGACACCGCGCCGGACGCGGACGGCAGCGCGTTCACCCTCGTGGTCAACCAGACGCCGATCTTCGTCCGGGGCGTCAACTGGATCCCGGACGACGTCTTCGCCAACCGGGTCACCCGCGAGCGGCTGGCCGCCCGGTTCGCCCAGGCGATCGACGCGAACGTCAACTACCTGCGGGTCTGGGGCGGCGGCCGGTACGAGTCCGAGGACTTCTACGACCTCGCCGACGAGCTCGGGCTGATGGTGGGGCAGGACTTCCTGTTCGCCTGCGCGGCGTACCCGGAGGAGGAGCCGTTCGCCGGCGAGCTGGCGGCGGAGGCGCGCGAGCAGGTGGTGCGGCTCGCCTCGCACCCGAGCCTGATGATGTGGACCGGCAACAACGAGAACATCTGGGGCCACCAGGACTGGGGCTGGCAGGCGGAGCTCGGCGAGAAGTCGTGGGGCGCCGGCTTCTACTTCGACCTGCTGCCGCGGATCGTGGCCGAGGAGGACCCGAGCCGGCCGTACTGGCCGGGCAGCCCGTACTCGGGGCGCGACGACAAGCACCCCAACGATCCGGCGTACGGCACCATGCACATCTGGGACGTCTGGAACACCGACGACTACACCAAGTACCGCGAGTACCGCCCGCGGTTCGTCGCCGAGTTCGGTTACCAGGCACCCCCGGCGTACGCGACCCTGCGCCGGGCCATCTCCGACGAGCCGCTGGCCCACAACTCGCCGGGGATGCGGGCGCACCAGAAGGCCGCGGACGGCGACGCCAAGCTCCAGCGTGGCCTCGACGCCCACCTGCCGGCGCCGCGCGACTTCGACGACTGGCACTACCTGACCCAGCTCAACCAGGCCCGGGCGCTGTCGCTCGGGATCGAGCACTTCCGGTCGCTGCGCCCGCTGTGCATGGGCACGATCATGTGGCAGCTCAACGACTGCTGGCCGGTCACCTCATGGGCGGCGGTGGACGGCGACGGCCGCAAGAAGCCGCTCTGGTACGCCCTGCGCCGCTCGTTCGCCCCGCGCCTGCTGACCGTGCAGCCGCGGGAGAACGGGCCGGCGCTGGTGGCGGTCAACGACTCAGGGCTGCCGTGGCAGCTGTCGGCGACCGTGTCTCGCCGTACCCTCGACGGGGTTGTGCTGGCCCGGGTGACGGTCGACGCGACCGTCGCACCCGGCTCGGCCACCACCCTGGACCTGCCGGCGGAGGTCGGCGCAGCCGCCGACGCGACGCGGGAGCTGCTGGTCGCCGCGGCCGGGGACCAGCGGGCCTGGTGGTTCTTCGCCGAGGACAAGGACATCGCCTGGCCGCCGGCGAAGTTCGACGCGACGTTCGAGGCGGTCGGCCCGGACGCCCGGGTGCAGATCACCGCGCACCACATCCTGCGCGACCTGACCCTGCAACCGGACCGGCTGGACCCGGCGGCCGAGGCGGATGACAACGGGGTGACGCTGCTGCCCGGCGAGTCGGCGACCTTCCTCATCCGCGGCGGCGCCGGGCTGGAACCGACGGCCCTGACCACCCGCCCGGTGCTGCGCTGCGTCAACGACCTGACGTGACGGAAGTCCGTCCGTGCCCGGCCTGATCGAGGCCGGGCACGGGGGACGACGCAGCTTGTGGAGGCAACCGGGCTCGGTGACATCTACGTTGTCGGCCCGCCTGCTCAACCGTCGAGATACGAGTCCCAGTCTGGATCCCGTGCGGACGGCTGGCTCGCAACGTCGTCCGTGGCGATCCGGGTGCGCAGGTCGTCCGCCCAGGATCGGGACCAACGATGTAGGTCCGTGATGACGTCAAGAGGCAGCGTGGACATGGTCGCGAAGTCAAGGTCGCGAGAGGGGCGGCTGGTCAGGTGGTGAGCGCTGATCGCATACCCGCCGGCCAGGACGAGGCCGAGGTCGTCGGAGGCGTCGAAGGCTGTCCGGGCAAGCCGTTGGTGGAACGGGTCCACGCCAGGTCAGACCGCTGCGAGGTCTGGGAGCTGTTTCTCCCAGACGCCGATGAGGTCTCTGGCGGTCAGTCGTCGGATCTTCGGCCAGTCCTCGGTCAGGTGCGTCCAGTTGATCCACTGCGCCAGGTCAGCGCGCTGCCCTTCACCGATCAGCGTCGTGTACAGGGTCAGTCGCCGACGCGGATCAGTGACGTCGAACACGGGGCTACCGGACCAGCACAGGCGATTGGGCAGCTCGACCAGGCCGACCGCTGGACCAGCGAACTCTCCCCGGCCGGGAATACGGCTGTCGACACCGCCCGTCCGGGACAGCATCTGGTTGATACCCACCCGCTCATCCTCGCATCCACCCAGGGCTACGGGCCAACTGTGGCCTGGAGCGGGCCGATCGCCGGGACCACCCAGAAACCGGGTTCGCGGGCAGAGGCAGTGTGATTCAGTGCATAGCCGCTCGGCGCTGTTTCCCTTCCTCCGCCCGATAGGCCAAGGTGAACGTTCGCTGCGTCGGACCCCATCGGAGGCATGTTCGTGGAACGGCTCTGGAGCCGGATCGGAATCCGGGTGGCCTCGGTGGGCCTGCTCGTGGGCGGTCTCGCCGGCGGCGTGCACGTCGGTCGGCAGCACCAGGATCAAGCGCTCGGCGACCGGGCCGATTCCGTCGCGGTGGACGCCGCGGAGATCCGGCTGCTGAAGGAACGGCACGGCCGGCACGCTGCCGCGCGTGCGCACCAGCGGGAGGCCGAGGACGAGGCCGCCGCCAAGGCCGGTGCGGTGGCCCAGGTCGCCGCCGGCAACGCGCGGATGCTGGATCGCAAGGTGGTCGAGAAGAAGGCCGACGAGAAGCGCCGGGCCGAGGCGAAGAAGGCCGGGACCGTGCCGTACGACGGGCCGATCCCCTCGTCCTGCAACGAGTTCAGTGGCAACCGGAAGATCGGCTGCGCCCTGATGATCGCGGCGGGCTTCCCGATCAGCCAGTTCGGCTGTCTCAACAAGCTGTGGACCAAGGAGAGCGGCTGGAACCACCGCGCCCGTAACCCCAGCTCCGGCGCGTACGGCATCCCGCAGTCGTATCCGGGCAGCAAGATGAGCTCGGTCGCGGCGGACTGGCAGACCAACCCGGCGACCCAGATCAAGTGGGGGCTGGGTTACATCAAGGGCCGGTATCAGACGCCGTGCGGGGCGTGGTCGCGTTCCGAGAGCACCGGCTCCTACTGACGATTCAGCCCGGCAGCCGACCGGCCGGCCGCCACGCACGGAGCTTCGTGCGTGGCGGCCGGCCGGTGGGTGCTGCTGGTGGGTGCCCCGGTCTCGCGTACCGAGTTATTCGGGGACCTTGCGGTAGGCGCCGTCGCTGGCGCTGGTCGCCATCGAGGCGTAGGCGCGCAGCGCCGCCGAGACCGGACGCTGCCGGTCGGCCGGCGTGTACGGCTTGGGCCGCTGCTCCTGGGCCTGCCGCCGCCGGGCCAGGTCCTCGTCGGAGACGTTGAGCGTGATGGTGCGGCCGGGGATGTCGATGGAGATCTCGTCGCCGGTCTCGACCAGGGCGATCAGGCCGCCCGATGCCGCCTCCGGGGAGACGTGCCCGATGGACAGGCCCGAGGTGCCGCCGGAGAACCGGCCGTCGGTGATCAGCGCGCACGCCTTGCCGAGGCCGCGGCCCTTCAGGAAGCTCGTGGGGTAGAGCATCTCCTGCATACCCGGGCCGCCGCGCGGCCCCTCGTAGCGGATGATCACCACGTCGCCGGCCACCACCTGCTTGCCGAGGATGCCCTCGACCGCCGTGTCCTGGCTCTCGAAGACCCGGGCCGGGCCGCTGAACTTCCACAGCTCCTCGGCCACGCCGGCGGTCTTCACCACGCAGCCGTCCGGGGCCAGGTTGCCGAACAGGATCGCCAGCCCGCCGTCAACCGTGTACGCGTGCTCGACCGACCGGATGCAGCCCTCGGCCGCGTCGGTGTCCAGCGTCGCCCAGCGGTTCTCGGTGGAGAACGGCTGGGTGGTGCGCACCCCGCCGGGCGCGGCGTGGAACAGCTCCAGCGCCTGCTCGCTCGGGTTGCCACTGCGGATGTCCCAGGTCTCCAGCCAGCTCTGCAGGTCGGGGGAGTGCACCGAGCGCACGTTCGTCCGCAGCGCGCCGCCGCGGTGCAGCTCGCCGAGCAGCGCGGGGATGCCGCCGGCCCGGTGCACGTCCTCCATGTGGTACTTCGGGCTGTTCGGGGCGACCTTCGACAGGCACGGCACCCGGCGCGACACCGCGTCGATGTCGGTCACGCTGAAGTCCAGCTCGGCCTCGCGGGCCGCGGCCAGCAGGTGCAGCACCGTGTTGGTGGAGCCGCCCATCGCCACGTCCAGGGCCACCGCGTTCTCGAAGGCATCCCGGGACGCGATCGACCGCGGCAGCACCGACTCGTCGTCGTGCTCGTAGTACTGCTTCGCGATGTCCACGATCAGCTCGCCGGCCCGCTCGAACAGCGCCTTGCGGGCGGCGTGCGTGGCCAGCGTCGAGCCGTTGCCCGGCAGGGCCAGGCCGATCGCCTCGGTCAGGCAGTTCATCGAGTTCGCGGTGAACATGCCCGAGCAGGAGCCGCAGGTCGGGCAGGCCGACCGCTCGATGGTGTCGAGCTGGGCGTCGGTCACGTTCTCGTTCGCGCTGGCGCTCATCGCGTCGACCAGGTCGAGCTTCTCGTGCACCACGCCCTCGATCGCGACCGTCTTGCCGGCCTCCATCGGGCCGCCGGAGACGAACACCGTGGGGATGTTCAGCCGCAGCGCCGCGATCAGCATGCCCGGGGTGATCTTGTCGCAGTTCGAGATGCAGACCAGGGCGTCGGCGCAGTGCGCGTTCACCATGTACTCCACCGCGTCGGCGATCAGCTCGCGGCTGGGCAGCGAGTAGAGCATGCCGCCGTGGCCCATCGCGATGCCGTCGTCGACCGCGATGGTGTTGAACTCGCGCCCGATGCCGCCCGCGGCGAACACCGCGTCGGCGACCAGACCGCCCATGTCCTTCAGATGGACGTGACCGGGCACGAACTGGGTGAAGCTGTTGGCAATGGCGACGATCGGCTTGCCGAAATCGTCGTCGGTCATGCCGGTGGCGCGCCACAGGGCGCGCGCGCCGGCCATCGTCCGACCGTGGGTCGAGGTCCGGGAGCGCAGCTCAGGCATGACTACATACTGCCACCGCCGGTAAGGACCGCAGTGCTGTCAGGCGACCCTGCGTCCACTGCGCGGGACGGCGATCATGTGTTGCGGTTCGAAACCGGTCTATCCGTTGGCTCCCGAAACGGTGAAGAGTGCGGCAGAGTGTTCCCGTGCACTCACCGTCCGGCGTGGAGCTGGCCGGGCTGGCGAGCCTGTTGGTCGCGGTCCCGGCCGTCGCCCTGTTGGCCAACTCCGGCCGCAAACACACCGGCGCCGCACGGCGCGCCCATCTGCTGCTGGCCGCGGGCGCCGCAGTCACCACCGCCGCCGCGCTGGCCGGTCTGCTGAGCAACCTCTTCCTGATGCACGCCCCGGCGCAGCTGGCCTCGGCCGTGGCGGTCGCGATGGCGCTCGGCACGCTGACCCTGCTGACCGGCACCCTGATGCTGCCGGGCGCCGCGGAGACCCCGGGCGCGGCGGCGCGGCACCTGCTCGACGGGTTCGTCGTCGCCGCGGCGCTGTGGTTCGTCGGCTGGGTGCTCGTCTCCGAGCCCACCCGGCTGCTCGGCGACCAGACCCCCGGGCGCTGCCTGTCCATGCTGCTGCCGGCCGGGGTCGCCGCGATCGCCCTGGGCCTGACCACCGTGCTGGCCATGCACGCGCACCGGCCGCGGCACATCACGGTGCGGGTGGCCGCCGGGGTGACCATGGTCGCCGTCGCCGCGACCGCGCTCTCCAGCGGCATCTGCCGCAGCTGGCCGGTCGTGGTGCTGCTCAGCGCCGTGCTGCTGCCCGCTGGGCTGGTCGTGGTGGCCCGCGCGGTCAAGGTCGCGGACCGCCCGGTCGAGGTGATCGGCGACGTCACCCAGCGCAACACCGGGTACGCCTTCGTGCCGATGTCCGCGCTGGTCGGCGCGCTCGGCTACCACCTGGCCGTCGGCGGCGTCTTCGACGTGTTCGGCTTCCTCGGGGTCAGCATCGAGGGCTTCGCGCTGGTCGCCCGGCAATACCTGGCCCTGGTCGACGTGAAGCGGCACACCCTGCGGCTGGGCCAGCGCGAGGCGCACTTCCGCGAGCTCGCGCACACCGACCCGCTGACCGGGCTGGCCAACCGGCGCGGGCTGGTCCGGGCGCTGCGCGAGCCGGCCGTGCGGGAACGCGCCCGGGTGCTGGTCGGCCTCGACCTGGACGGGTTCAAGAACGTCAACGACATGCGCGGGCACGACGTCGGCGACGCCGTGCTGGCCGAGGTGGGCCGGCGGCTGGGCGCCAACCTGCGCGACGGCGACGTCGCGGCGCGCCTCGGCGGTGACGAGTTCGCGGTGCTCATGTGGGCCACGCCCGAGGAGGCGATGGTCGCCGGCAAGCGGCTGCTGGCCGTGCTCAGCGAGCCCTACGAGACCGAGGAGGGCTCGGTCTTCCTCTCCGCGAGCGTCGGCGTCGCCGACTCGCCGGTCTCCGGCGACACCGGCGAGCTGATGCGCGACGCCGACCTGGCGCTGCGGTACGCGAAACAGCGCGGCAAGAACCGCGTGGAGCGCTACCAGAAGCGCTACGACGAGCTGCTGCGCCGGCACAGCGTGCTGGAGAACGAGCTGCGGCACGCCATCGAACGCGAGCAGCTGCGCCTGGTCTTCCAGCCGGTCGTGGCGTTGCCGTCGATGCGGCCGGTCGGCGCCGAGGCCCTGCTCCGCTGGCACCACCCCGACCTGGGCGCGGTCCGGCCGGACGAGTTCATCCCGGTGGCCGAGGAGTCCGGGCTGATCGGCATGATCGGTTCCTGGGTGCTGGACCAGGCCTGCCGCCAGCTCGCCCAGTGGCTGGCCGGCGGGCACGACGTCTGGGTGTCGGTGAACCTGTCGCCCAAGGAGCTGCACGCCGCCGACTACGCGGGTCAGGTCGCCGAGGTGCTCGAGCGCTACCACGTGCCGCCGCAGCGGCTGGTCCTCGAGGTGACCGAGCACGCGGTCGCCACCGACATGGACGAGCTGATCCGCCGGCTGTGCGAGCTGCGCTCCACCGGCGTGCGGATCGCGCTGGACGACTTCGGCGCCGGCTACTCGTCGCTGGGCCAGCTGCGCAACCTGCCGGTGGACATCCTGAAGATCGACCACGCGCTGGTCGCGGAGCCGGAGTCGCGTACCGGCACGGCGGCGCCGCTGGTGGACGTGGTGGTGCGGCTGGGTCACCGGCTCGGGCTCGAGGTACTCGCCGAGGGCATCGGCACCCCGGCGCAGCGGGCGATCGTCGAGGAGGCCGGCTGCCGGCTGGGCCAGGGCTCGCTCTTCGGCTGGGGCGTGCCCGCCGAGCACCTGCAGGCCCAGCTGGAGACCGTACGGTCCTCCGGGGCCCGGCCGGTGCCGGTGCAGCGGGCCCGGCCGCCGGCCCCGCCGAGCGCGCCCGCGCGCAGTCAGGTGATCATGCTGGGACCCGGGATGCGGCAGGTCAGAGCGTTGCTGCCGACCGATCCGGCGTTCGCCATCGAGGACGGCTCGCGAACGGGTGACCAAGATGTGAGATCAGTTGACGCACCCCGTGAGATGGGGCAGTCTTAGACGCATGTGCTTGTCGTCCCGAGTACTTATGTGAGCGCACTGTCCCTCCTCCGGAGAGATGACAGTGCGCTAGGTCCCGTGCTTCGGCACGAGGACCTTTTTTGTTGCTCACGTATGAGGATGACCCACCCCGAACGAAGGTCGGAACGCCATGACAAGACCCACTCCCGAGACTCTCGCTCACCGTGCCACCCCGGCTACCGTCGCGGCGGCAGCCGGCGCCCCGGCCGTAGTCACGGTGGCGCCGACCCCGGCCACCGGGGCCGGCTCGCTCGTGCGGTCGCTCGAGGCGCTCGGCGTCGAGGTGGCGTTCGGGATCCCCGGCGGGGCCATCCTGCCCGCCTACGACCCGCTGTACGACTCCAAGGTCCGGCACATCCTGGTCCGCCACGAGCAGGGCGCGGGGCACGCCGCGACCGGGTACGCGCAGGCCACCGGCAAGGTCGGCGTCTGCATCGCCACCTCCGGGCCGGGCGCGACGAACCTGGTCACGCCGATCGCCGACGCGTACATGGACTCGGTGCCGATCGTCGCGATCACCGGCCAGGTGGCCCGCCCCGCGATCGGCACGGACGCCTTCCAGGAGGCGGACATCCAGGGCATCACGCTGCCGATCACCAAGCACAACTTCCTCATCCAGACCCCCGAGGAAATCCCGCAGATCATGGCGGAGGCGTTCCACCTCGCGCTGACCGGCCGGCCCGGCCCGGTGCTCGTCGACGTGCCCAAGGACGTGCTGCAGGCGGCGACCACCTTCGCCTGGCCGCCGACCCTGGACCTGCCCGGCTACCGGCCCACCCTGCACCCGCACGGCAAGCAGATCCGCGAGGCGGCCCGGCTGATCGCCGCGGCCAAGCGCCCGGTGCTGTACGTCGGCGGCGGCGTGCTCAAGGCCGGCGCCACCGACGGGCTGCGCAAGCTGGCCGAGCTGACCGGCATCCCGGTGGTCACCACGCTGATGGCGCTCGGCGCGTTCCCCGACTCGCACCCGCAGCACCTGGGCATGCCCGGCATGCACGGCACCGTCCCGGCGGTGTACGCGCTGCAGAAGTCGGACCTGCTGGTCACCCTCGGCGCCCGCTTCGACGACCGGGTCACCGGCAAGCTGGACTCGTTCGCGCCGGACGCCAAGGTCGTGCACGCCGACATCGACCCGGCCGAGATCGGCAAGAACCGGCACGCCGACGTCCCGATCGTGGGCGACGCCCGGCACGTGATCGACGAGCTGATCGCCGCGGTCTCCGGCACGGCGGGCGGCGTCACCGCGTACCAGGGCTGGTGGGCCCAGCTCGACGACCTGCGCGAGCGGTACCCGCTGGGCTACGACGAGCCCACCGACGGCACCCTGGCCCCGCAGTACGTGATCGAGCGGATCGGCGAGCTGGTCGGCCCCGAGGCGATCTACGTCGCCGGCGTGGGCCAGCACCAGATGTGGGCGTCGCAGTTCATCCGCTACGAGAAGCCGGGCACCTGGCTCAACTCCGGCGGCGCCGGCACCATGGGCTACGCGGTCCCGGCCGCGATGGGCGCCAAGGTGGGCCGCCCGGACACCGCGGTGTGGGCGATCGACGGCGACGGCTGCTTCCAGATGACCAACCAGGAGCTGGCCACCTGCGCGCTGGAGGGCATCCCGGTCAAGATCGCCGTGATCAACAACGGAAACCTGGGCATGGTCCGGCAGTGGCAGACCCTGTTCTACGAGGGCCGCTACTCCAACACCGAGCTGGGCACCCACAAGCACCGCATCCCCGACTTCGTGAAGCTGGCCGAGGCGCTGGGCTGCGTGGGCCTGCGCTGCGAGTCCAAGGACGACGTGGACGCGACCATCAAGGCGGCCATGGAGATCAACGACCGGCCGGTGGTCATCGACTTCACGGTCGGCAAGGACGCCATGGTGTGGCCGATGGTCGCGGCCGGCACCAGCAACGACGAGATCATGTTCGCCCGGGACGTGCGCCCGGCCTTCGACGAGGACGATCTGTGACCGCCATGAACAAACACACCCTGTCCGTGCTCGTGGAGAACAAGCCCGGCGTGCTGGCCCGGGTCTCGGGTCTTTTCTCGCGGCGGAGCTTCAACATCGATTCGCTGGCGGTGGGCGAGACGGAGAACCCGGACGTCAGCCGCATCACGATCGTGGTCAACGCCGACTCCTCACCCCTGGAGCAGGTGACCAAGCAGCTCAACAAGCTGGTGAACGTCCTGAAGATCGTCGAGCTGGACCCGCAGCAGTCGGTCCAGCGCGAGCTCCTGCTGGTCAAGGTGCGGGCCGACCGCACCGTGCGCGGCCAGGTGCTCGAGACGGTCGAGCTGTTCAGGGCGAAGGTGATCGACGTCGCTCCGGACACCCTCACGATCGAGGCGACCGGCAACCCCGACAAACTCGATGCGTTGCTGCGCGACCTCGAGCCGTACGGCATCAAGGAGATGGTGCAGTCGGGTCTCGTGGCCATCGGCCGTGGCTCGCGTTCCATCACCACCGGCCCCGCCCTGCGCGCGGCCTGATTCAACCAAGATTCGAGAGGGAACCAATGACCGCCGAAGTGTTCTACGACGACGACGCCGACCTGTCCATCATCCAGGGACGCAAGGTCGCTGTTATCGGGTACGGCAGCCAGGGCCACGCGCACTCGCTGTCGCTGCGCGACTCGGGCGTCGACGTGGTGGTCGGCCTGAAGGAGGGCTCGAAGAGCCGCGCCAAGGCCGAGGAGCAGGGCCTGAAGGTGCTCACGCCCGCCGAGGCGTCCGCCTGGGCCGACGTGATCATGGTGCTGGCGCCGGACACCGCCCAGCGGAAGATCTACACCGAGTCGATCGCGCCGAACCTGACCGCCGGCAAGGCGCTCTTCTTCGGTCACGGCCTCAACATCCGGTTCGAGCTGATCAAGCCGCCGGCCGACGTGGACGTGGCGATGGTCGCCCCGAAGGGCCCCGGCCACCTGGTCCGCCGCCAGTACGTGGACGGCAAGGGCGTGCCCGCGCTCATCGCGGTGGAGCAGGACGCCAGCGGTGGCGCCCAGGCGCTCGCGCTGTCGTACGCGAAGGCGATCGGCGGCACCCGGGCCGGCGTCATCAAGACCACGTTCAAGGAGGAGACGGAGACCGACCTCTTCGGCGAGCAGGCGGTCCTCTGCGGTGGCACGGCCGCGCTGGTGCAGACCGGCTTCGAGGTGCTCACCGAGGCCGGCTACGCCCCGGAGATCGCGTACTTCGAGTGCCTGCACGAGCTGAAGCTGATCGTCGACCTCATGTACGAGGGCGGCATCTCCCGGATGCGGTACAGCGTCTCGGACACCGCCGAGTTCGGTGACTACGTCAGCGGCCCGCGCGTGATCAACGCCGGGGTGAAGCAGGAGATGAAGAAGATCCTCGCCGAGATCCAGTCCGGCGAGTTCACCAAGGCGCTCATCGCCGACGACGAGAACGGCGGCCAGCGGCTGCAGCAGTTCCGCAAGGAAGGCGCCGAGCACCCGATCGAGGTGACCGGCAAGAAGCTGCGCGACATGATGAGCTGGGTGGACCGCCCGATCACCGAAACAGCCTGACTTTTAATGTCCTCAGGCGCCGGGTCGCCGTGCCGTAAGGCACCGCGACCCGGCGTTTTGCGTGACCATTCGATTACCTGAAACCTGGGCGTTACGTCCCGCTTACCAAGCCGGCGTCGTCATCGAATTGTGTACTGTTCGGGCACTGCGGCCGTGACAACAGCAGGTAGATTCGCCGCATGCGACTGGCTGATTCTTTCCGGAGTGAGCGCTTCGGCGCAGTCCGGATTCATGAGCTCCAGAGGGTGATCGAGCTCGACTCGGGCGCCGTGCATGACGCCTCGTCGGCGGGCAGCCGAATCGTGCCGCCGGAGGCATTACGCGCGGTCGAGTCGCAAATGGTAATCGTCGTGCCGTGCATGAATGAGTCACGAAGCGTCATCGAAGGGGTGCTCTCCGGAATTCCCCACGACTGCCTCATTGTGCTGGTCTCCAACAGCGACAAGCTGCCGGTGGACCGATACGAGATCGAGGCGCAGACGCTGGAGCAGTTCTGCCGGCTGGCCGGCCGGTCGGCGATCAGCGTGCACCAGAAGGACCCCGGACTGGCCGCCGCGTTCAAGGCCGCCGGGATGGAGGAACTGATCGGCGAGGACGGGCTGGTCCGCGCCGGCAAGGGCGAGGCGATGCTGATCGGCATGGCGCTGGCCGCGATGACGGGCCGGCGTTACCTGGGCTACGTCGACGCCGACAACTACGTGCCGGGCGCGGTACACGAGTACTGCAAGGCGTACGCGGCCGGGCTGCACCTGGCGGCCAGCCCGTACTCGATGGTCCGGATCTCCTGGCACTCCAAGCCGAAGCTGCGCGACGGGCGGCTGTTCTTCAGCCGCCGCGGACGCAGCTCCGAGATCACCAACGAGTGGCTCAACCGCTTCCTCGCCGAGTATTCCGGCTTCGGCACCGAGGTGATCGCCACCGGCAACGCGGGCGAGCACGCGATGACCCTGGACCTGGGCCTGAAGCTGCGGCTGGCCGGCGGCTTCGCGGTCGAGCCGTACGAGTACATGGACCTCTTCGAGCAGTTCGGCGGGATCCTGGAGAGCGCCAGCCCGGACGTGATGGCGAGCTCGGTGCCGGTGCTCCAGATCGAGACCCGCAACCCGCACTTCCACGACAACAAGGGCGAGGAGCACGTGCAGGGCATGCGGATGCAGGCGCTGAACGTGGTCTACCACTCGCCGGTCACGCTGCCCTCGGTACGCCAGGCGATCATCGAGTTCATGGTGTCGCAGGGAGCGCTGGAGGTCGGCCAGGAACCGCCGCGCGAGCGGGTCTACCCACCCGTCGGCAGCCTGGATCTTGAGCTGCTCTACGACGGGCTGGACGCGGAGGCGCTGACCTTCCGGCAGTTCGACGGCCAGGCCTCGGCCGGCTACGCGCCGTCGCCATCGATCGAACGGCACGGCATCCCGCGTCCCACGGTCTGACGCCTGAGGTCCCGGCGGCGGTGCGCCTGCCGGGACCTCAGGCGTTGTTACTGGTGCTGAGGCGGCACGGGGCGGATCTGCTCGGTCGGGGCCTGCTGGGCGGCGGCCAGGGGCACCGGCGTGCTCTCGGCCGGAGGGTCGGACAGGGCGGTAGTGGGATCGGCGGAGGGTTCGGTCACGGCCGCGGTGGGCTCTGCGGGCGTGGGTCCGCTGTCGGCGGCCGTGGGTCCGCTCTCAGCAGGCGTGGGTCCGCTGTCGGCCGCCGTGGGTCCGCTGTCGGCCGCCGTGGGTCCGCTGTCGGCAGGCGTGGGTCCGCTGTCGGCGGGGCCGGGCCTGCTGTCGGCGGGGTTGGGCCCGTTGTCGGCGGGGTTGGTGCCGGCTGAAGCACCCTCGGATGGCGCCGAGGATGACCACGCCGGTGGCGCGGAGTGAGGCTGCGCCGGCGGCGCCGAGGAAGGCTCCGCCGTGGGCTGCTGCTGGCCGGACCAGGGCGCGGCCGCGGCGTCGGGCCAGGCCTGGTATTGCTGCCCGGTCCACCCCTGACCTTGCTGCGGCGGGTATTGATACTGCCCCGGATAGCCAGGCTGGCCGGCAGAACCGACCTGCCCCGGCTGGGCCGTGGGATACCCCGGCTGCCCGGCATAGCCGGACTGCCCCGGCTGGGCCGGATAACCGGGCTGGGCAGCAAAGCCGGACTGCTCCGGCCGGCCCCCGGGATGCCCCGGCTGCCCCGCATGACCAGGCTGAGCCGGATATCCCGGCTGGCCCGGATATCCAGGCTGGGCCGGATAAACCTGGTGCGGTGCGCCACCCCACTGCTGCTGCGGCGCCGGATACTGCCACTGCTGCTGATAGACCGGCGGCGCCTCCGGCGTGGTCAGTTCCCGCAGCCAGTCCCGCTCCGCGCGCGACCACACCCTGCGCGCCGCCAGGTAAGCCGGCCCCTGCCCGAGCAGCGGCACCAGCAGCACCCCCAACCCGAGCACCAGCGCCAGCACGCCGACCCGCAGCCCTTCGGTGTCCGGGCTCTCCCCGGCCACCCCCACGGCCAGCATGATCAGCCCGGCGACCACCACCAGCACACCGACGACCATCGGCCCGATGGTGTTGCCGTCGCGGACGAACGACCAGGCGACCGCGACCACCAGCACCGCGCACACCGCGACGGCCGAGGCGCCCAGGCCGCGCAGGGTGGCCTCGCCGACGTCGTCGGAGTAGGAGGCGCCGGAGAACAGCGTCACCATGGCCAGCAGGATCAGCGGCAGGGCCAGCATGCCGAGCAGCGCCACGGTGACCGCCACTCCGAACGGCACCCGCCGCGGCGGCTCGGGAATGGCCGAGCCGTGGTCCTCGTCGACTTCCTCGGCCTCGGCCGGTGCTTCAGACATGCCGTGGAGGCTAGCGGTCCGGTGCGACAAAGACCGGGCCGCCCGACGCACCGCAAGGTTTCGTGCGTGTGAGGCCGGTCACTCCACCATGACATGCCGTAACCCCGACGCCACACCCTACGATCGCGGAAAGGTCGGCGGCCGGCCGCCTGCGAGACGAACAAGTGGAGACATATGACTCCCGTGGTACTCATCGCCGAGGAACTGGCCCCCGCCGCCATCGATGTGCTGGCCTACGACTTCGATGTCCGGCACGTGGACGGCACCGACCGGTCCGCCCTGCTCGCCGCGCTGGCCGAGGCCGATGCGGTGATCGTGCGCAGCGCCACCCGGATCGACGCCGAGGCGGTCGCCGCCGCGCCGCGGCTGAAGGTGGTCGCCCGGGCCGGCGTGGGCCTGGACAACGTCGACGTCGCCGCCGCCACCGCGCGCGGCGTCATGGTGGTCAACGCGCCGACCTCCAACATCGTGTCGGCCGCCGAGCAGGCGATCGCGTTGCTGCTCGCCGTGGCCCGGCACACCGCCGACGCCAGCGCGTCACTCAAGCGGGGCGAGTGGAAGCGTGCCCGCTACACCGGCGTCGAGGTGCAGGGCAAGACCGTCGGGGTGGTCGGGCTGGGGCGGATCGGCGTGCTGTTCGCGCAGCGGATGGCCGCGTTCGGGACCCGGCTGATCGCGTACGACCCGTACATCCAGCCGGCCCGGGCCGCGCAGCTCGGGGTGCGGCTGGTCGGGCTCGACGAGTTGCTGCGGGAGAGCGACTTCATCTCGATCCACCTGCCGCGTACCCCCGAGACGCTGGGGCTGATCGGTGAGAAGGAGCTGGCCACGGTCAAGCCCGGGGTGCGCATCATCAATGCCGCCCGCGGCGGCCTGGTCGACGAGCGTGCGCTGGCCGAGGCGCTGGCCGAGGGCCGGGTCGCCGGCGCCGGCATCGACGTCTTCGTCACCGAGCCGACCACCGAGTCGCCGCTGTTCGCCTTCAGCAACGTGGTGGCCACCCCGCACCTGGGCGCGTCCACGGTCGAGGCGCAGGACAAGGCCGGGCTGTCGGTGGCCCGCAGCGTCAAGCTGGCGCTGCAGGGCGAGTTCGTGCCGGACGCGGTGAACGTGCAGGGTGGCGCGGTCGACGAGGACGTGCGCCCGCTGCTCGGGCTCGCCGAGAAGCTCGGCAAGGTCTTCACCGCGGTCGCCGGCGGCATCGCGGCCAGCGTGACCGTGGAGGTGCGCGGCGAGATCGTGTCGCACGACGTGGCCGTGCTCAAGCTGGCCGCCACCAAGGGCCTGTTCGCCTCGGTGGTCGAGGAGCAGGTCACCTATGTCAACGCCCCGCAGCTCGCGGCGGACCGCGGCGTCGAGGTCGAGCTGGTCGTCGACCGCGAGGTCTCCGACCACCACAACCTGGTCACGGTACGCGGCGCGCTCCCGGACGGGCGCACGGTCAGCGTGTCCGGGAGCGTCACGGGTACGGGCACCCGCGAGTCGTGCAAGCTCACCCACGTCGACGAGTTCGACCTGGAGCTCGGCGCGGGTGGCGTGCTGCTGTTCTTCCGCTACCCGGACCGCCCCGGCGTCGTCGGCGCGATCGGCACGATCCTCGGCGAGGCCGGCGTCAACATCGCGGCGATGCAGGTGGCCCGGCGGGAGGCCGGCGGCGAGGCGCTGATGGCGCTGACCGTCGACTCCTCGGTGGACGCGGAGCTGCTCTCGGCGGTGGCGGCCGCGATCGGCTCGGCCAAGGGCAGCATCGCCGACCTGCGCGACGAGGACTAACGAGTCTTGACCGGCGGCGGATACACCGTGCCGTCCTGCAGGTCGAGCAGGTCCAGATTGAGCTCACCGGCGAGCCGCTCGATCGTCTCCAGCACCGCGTCCGGGCAGCCCTCGTCCAGCCGCATCTGGATGTGGTCGGCCGCGGCGTGCAGCGGGGCGCTGGCCCAGGGCGAGCCGGCGAGCGTGGCGCGCGGGCCGCGGTCGGGGTAGTTGCTGGTCAGGGCGTCATAGAAGGCGACGACGCGCGGATCGGCGGGACGCTGCGGGTGATCACCGCGGGCGCACCGGGCGTTGGCGGCGCGTACGTCGTCCGGCAGCGCCGCGTTGTCCATGGCCCACACCACGAGGTCAAAACTCACCGGCGCATGGTGCCATACCGCCGGGCGGCGGAGTCGGTTGTCGCCCCGACACGCGGGGGATGCGTCTTGCGCGACATTAGTCCGCATCGCTAGCGTTGGTCCTGCCGCACGGGCTACGTGGGCGTGTCTTCGGGTGACACTTCCGTGGTCGCTCCGTGCGGAGGATGCACCCCCGGCGGGCGCGAGCCACGCGTACCTGTCGTGACAGCCCCCGCGATCGTTGCCGCGATCGACGGGGGTTGTTCGCGTCCGGGGTCCTTAACGAATCTTCACCCAAACTCTGGGACCGCCGTGTCAGAGATCGGGATGGCGGACTAAGGTCGAGCGGTCGGATCGACTGAGGGAGTGGACGTGACGGTGGCGCGGATCGCGGTGGTGGCCGGCGACGGCATCGGAACCGAGGTGACCGCGCAGGCCCGCAAGGTGATCGAGGCCGTGCTCCCGGATGCGGAGTTCGACGACTACGACCTGGGCGCCCGCTTCTACAACCGCACGCACGAGGTGCTCCCGCAGGCCATCGAGGACGAGCTGGCCGCGCACGACGCCATCCTGCTCGGCGCGATCGGCGACCCCAGCGTCCCGCCCGGCGTGCTCGAGCGCGGGCTGCTGCTCAAGCTCCGCTTCGACTTCGACCAGTACGTGAACCTGCGCCCGTCCCGGCTCTGGCCCGGCACGGTCAGCCCGCTCGCCGGCCTCAAGCCGGGCGAGATCGACATGGTCGTCGTGCGCGAGGGCACCGAGGGTCTCTACGTCGGCGCCGGTGGCGTGCTGCACAAGGGCACGCCCGCCGAGATCGCCACCGAGGAGAGCCTGAACACCCGGCACGGCGTCGAGCGGGTCGTGCGCGACGCGTTCGGCCGGGCGCAGCGCCGCGAGCGCCGGCACCTGACGCTGGTCCACAAGACCAACGTGCTCACCCACGCGGGCGGGCTCTGGGCGCGCACCTTCGCCGCGGTCGCCGCCGAGTTCCCCGACGTCACCACGGAATACCAGCACATCGATGCCGCGAGCATGTTCATGGTGAGCAACCCGCAGCGCTACGACGTGGTGGTGACCGACAACCTCTTCGGTGACATCCTCACCGACATCGCCGCTGCCGTGACCGGTGGCATCGGCATGGCCGCCAGCGGCTCCGTCAACCCGGAGCGCAAGTACCCGTCGACCTTCGAGCCGGTGCACGGCTCCGCGCCGGACATCGCCGGCCAGGGCATCGCCGACCCGGCGGCCGCGATCCTCTCCGCGTCGCTGCTGCTCGAACACCTCGGGCACCCCGACGAGGCCCGCCGAGTATCCGAGGCGGTCGCGGCCGAGGTCGCGTCCCGCACGCCGGGCGAGCCGCTGCGCACCGCCGAGGTCGGAGACCGGGTCGCCGCTACCGCGGCCGCCTGACCTCACCTCTCCCCGCGTCGTCCCGCCGGGCCATCAGTCCGCCTTTAGTCCGCCTTTGGGTGGCGGCGGGGTGGTTGGACGGGGGTCGATGACGCACGCCCGGAGGTCGGCTTTGAACGACCGTTCGGGGTAAGTTCATGGAGCACTACGGGTGCTACCTCTTCGTTCTTCGTGACAGAAAGCAGGTCAACTGCCATGAGTGGTGGTGACAACCTCGACTTCGAGATCCGTCCGAACCCGGCGCCCGTAGGCGACGCGGACCGAGCCACATTGCTGGCCAACCCGGGCTTCGGCCGGATCTTCACCGACCACATGGTCACCATCCGGTATGCCGAGGGCAAGGGCTGGTACGAGCCCCGGGTGGAAGCCCGCGCCCCCATCCCGATGGACCCGGCCTCGGCCGTGCTGCACTACGCCCAGGAGATCTTCGAGGGGCTGAAGGCGTACACGACACCGGGCGGCGGCGTCGCGATGTTCCGCCCGGACGCCAACGCCGCCCGGTTCGGCCAGTCCGCCCAGCGGATGGCCATGCCGGTCCTGCCGCAGGCCATGTTCCTCGAGTCGCTGCACCAGATGATCAAGATCGACAAGGCCTGGATCCCGCAGAGCGACGAGGGCAGCCTGTACCTGCGGCCGTTCGCGTACGCCAGCGAGGTGTTCCTCGGCGTGCGCCCGGCGATGGAATACCTGTACCTGGTGATCGCGTCCCCGGTGGGGGCGTACTTCAGCGGCGGGGTCAAGCCGGTGGCCGTCTGGGTCACGCCCGACTACACCCGCGCGGCTCCCGGCGGCACCGGCGCGGCCAAGTGCGGCGGCAACTACGCCGCCGGCCTGTCCGCCCAGGCCGAGGCGTTCGAGCACAACTGCGAGCAGGTGGTCTACCTGGACGCGGTCGAGCGCAAGTACGTCGACGAGCTCGGCGGGATGAACGTCTTCTTCGTGCTGGACGACGGCTCGCTGGCGACCCCGCCGCTGACCGGCACGATCCTGCCGGGCATCACCCGCGACTCGGTCATCAAGCTGGCCGAGCGGGCCGGCCGGCGGGTCGAGGAGCGGCCGGTCAGTTTCTCCGAGTGGCGCAGCGGGGCGGCCTCGGGCCGGATCCGCGAGGCCTTCGCCTGCGGCACCGCCGCGGTGATCACCCCGATCGGCACGGTCCGCTCGCCCGAGGGCGAGTTCACCATCGCCGACGGCGGCTCCGGCGAGGTCACCATGGGGCTGCGTCAGGAACTGGTCGACATCCAGCGCGGCCGGGCCGCGGACCCGTTCGGCTGGGTGCACCGCGTCATCTGAGTGCAGATCTTCCGGTACGGCGCCGGGCAGCGCACCAGCTGCCCGGCGCCGCTCCGGTCAGGTCCACAAGGGTCACTCCGCGGGTGTTCCGCGCGAGATGGCCACCGTCACCGGCGGCGTGAAGGGCGAGGAGGCCGGTGGGGGCGGACCGGGTGGCCCGCCGCCCAGCCGGTCGACGTTTGTCCGCCGGTCGATGGTCAGCAGCCGAGGCGGCGGGTGGAGAGCGCGATGTCGTCCATCCACAGGTCAAAACCGGCGGGTGTGGTGCCGCCCTGGTAGAGCTGCCAGCCGATCTTCACGGTGTCGACCGTGGGCAGCACGAACGGCACGGCGTTCCCGCCGTGCGCCTGTTCCGTGGCCGTCAGCGTGACATCGTCGCCGAACCACGTGGTCACGGTGTTCGTCGTCGGGTCGAGACGCCACTCGACGCACTGCCAGGTGTCCGCGACCGCCGGTGCCGCCTCGGTCCAGGCGGTCCAGTCGCCGGTGGGTCCGCCGTCGGCGCCGATGCCCCAGAGCGCCCGGTTGACCGTCGGCACGTACTGGCCGCCGACCGGGCGTACCACCTCGGTGCTGCCGCTGCCCGTCGCCTCGACCAGCGTGAAGTGGGCCCAGTCCGGCGCCGTGGGGAACGCGTCGACGCGCAGCCGCAGCCGGCCGTAGAACCCGGTCGGCGGGACGGTGAGGTCGTCGACCCGCAGGAAGGCGCGCCCGTTGTCCAGCGTCCGGACGTGCAGCACCTTGCCCCGGCCCGGCTTGCGCTCCACCGTGAGCGTGCCGTTGCGGGTGTCGATGCCCCAGTCCAGGCTGCTGGCCCCGCCCGGTGGCAGCCGGTCGAAGTTCTCACAGAACAGCACGCCGGGCCGCGCGCAGTCCCGGGTGCCGGGGCTACCCGTTGCGCTGGTGCTGCCGGTGAGCAGGCACAGGGCCAACGTGGACACGGCTGTCAGCAGGCCGATGGGCGACAAGGCGATTCTCCTTCGGAGACGACATGGGAGCGCTCCCACCATCGCACATCATCTATGTCCCACGTCAATGGTCTGTCAGGCGGGCGTCAGCAGGTGCGCGCGCAGGGCGGCCACCTGGTCGGCGCCGACGCCGATCTCGCGGACGTACTCGGCCACGGAGCCGTGCCGGTCGCGCAGGTCGCGCAGGAACAGCAGCATGGCGTCCTGCGGGCAGTCGAACATGTGGTACTTGTCCTGGACCACCTCGGGCCTGGTCTTCAGCAGGTACTCCGTCAGCGACGCCATCGCGACCTCGGTCAGCGCGTAGTCCTGGGCGATGTCCGCATCGGACACTCCCAGCAGCGACAGGGTCAGCGCGCACACCACGCCGGTGCGGTCCTTGCCGGCCATGCAGTGCACGACCACCGGCGCCGCCGCCGGGTCTGCGATCACGCTGAGCGCCGCGGCCAGCCCGGCCCGGCCGTCCTCGGCGAAGTTCAGGTAGCGGTCGGCCAGCCAGCGCTCGTGCGGCAGGTCCGCCGGCTCCTCGACCGAGTCCCAGTCCACGTGCTCGACCACCAGGTTGCGGTAGTCCAGCCCGTCGGAGTGCGGCACCCGGCCGTGCAGCTCGATCTCGAACGGCCGGCGCAGGTCGATGACGGTGCGGACCCCGAGCGCGCCGAAGGCCTCCAGATCGGTGCCCTTCAGCCGGTGCAGCGAGTCGGCGCGGAACAGCCGTCGCCAGCTCACTGTGCGCCCGTCGAGGCCGGCATACCCGCCGACGTCGCGGAAGTTGTAGCTCGTGGAGAAGGGCAGGCTGCGGGGGTGATTGTCGACGGCCACGCCCCCCAACCTAACCCGCGGACGTCACCCGTACGGGATCGGCTGTCTCAGCTTGTGGATTCTGGGTTCCGCCGGCGACTCTGCGTGGCATGCTTCGTGGCGTGACCCACTCCGTGCTGATTATTCGCACCTAGCGCGCCGGCTGACCCTCCGCCGTCGTGCAGACCTCCCGCATCCGCGGGGGGTCTTTTTGTTGGGTCGTCAGTCTCGGAAAGGAATCCTCCATGACGTATCAGGTGTTCGACACGACGTTGCGCGACGGCGGGCAACGCGAAGGCATCAGCTACTCGGTGGTCGACAAACTCGCGGTCGCGCGGCTGCTGGACGAGTTCGGCGTCGGCTTCATCGAGGGCGGCTGGCCGGGTGCCATGCCCAAGGACACCGAGTTCTTCGCCCGGGCGCGGACCGAGCTGGAGCTGAAGAACGCGGTGCTGGTCGCGTTCGGGGCGACCCGCAAGGCGCACGTCGACGTGGCGCAGGACCCGCAGGTGCAGGCGCTGCTCGACGCCGAGACGCCGGTCGTCTGCGTAGTGGCCAAGTCGGATATCCGGCATGTCGAGCGGGCGCTGCGCACCACCGGCGAGGAGAACCTGGCGATGGTCCGCGACACCGTCGCGCACCTGGTCGCCAACGGCCGCCGCGCGTTCGTGGACTGCGAGCACTTCTTCGACGGGTTCCGCTACGACCCCGACTACACCGCCTCCGTGGTGCAGGCCGCGTTCGCCGCCGGCGCCGAGCGGGTTGTCATGTGCGACACCAACGGCGGCATGCTCCCGTCGATGATCACCGCAGCGATCCACGACGTCGTCGCGCGCACCGGGGTCAACCCCGACCAGCTCGGCATCCACTGCCAGAACGACACCTCCTGCGCGGTCGCCAACACCATCGCCGCGGTCGAGGCGGGCGTCGAACACTTCCAGTGCACGGCCAACGGCTACGGCGAGCGGCCCGGCAACGCCGACCTGTTCGCCGTCGTCAGCAACCTGCAACTCAAGCTCGGGCTGAAGGTCCTACCGGACGGATGCCTCGAGAAGGCGACGCGGGTGTCCACCGCGCTCGCCGAGATCGCCAACATCGCCCCCGACACCCACCAGGCCTACGTCGGGGCCGCGGCATTCGCTCACAAGGCGGGGCTGCACGCGAGCGCGATCAAGGTGGATCCGCTGCTCTACAACCACGTCGACCCGTCGGTGGTGGGCAACGACATGCGGATCCTGGTGACCGAGATGGCCGGCCGGGCCAGCATCGAGCTCAAGAGCCGCGAGCTCGGGCTGGACCTGGCCGGCCACCCGGAGACCCTCACGGCGGTGACCCGCAAGGTCAAGGAACTGGAGGCGGGTGGCTGGTCCTTCGAGGCCGCGGACGCGTCCTTCGAGCTTCTGGTACGCGGCGAGCTGCCCGATGCCGACTTCGTGCGGCCGTTCGCGCTGGAGTCGTACCGGGTGCAGGTCGAGCACCGCGAGGACGGCTCGGTGGTCTCCGAGGCCACGGTCAAGGTCCGGGTACGCGGCGAGCGGGTCATCGCCACCGCCGAGGGCAACGGACCGGTCAACGCCCTGGACGAGGCGCTGCGAGTGGCGCTGTCCAAGCACTACCCGGAGCTGAGGACGTTCGAGCTGGCCGACTTCAAGGTCCGCATCCTGGAGGGCTCGCACGGCTCGAACGCGATCACCCGGGTGCTGGTGGAGACCAGCGACGGCACCCGCGACTGGACCACGGTGGGCGTACACGAGAACGTCGTCGAAGCGAGCTGGAAGGCCCTCACCGACGCGCTCACCTTCGGCCTGGCCCGCACCGCAGCCGCGGCCGGCACCGCGTCCTGACTAGCCGCGCCTGGTCATCACCCGCACGGTGATGGCCAGGCCCGCGGCGCACCACACGGCCAGCACGACAAACGGCAGCACCGCGATGCCCTCCGGCGGCGTGGTCAGGGTGTCGCGGACCGTTTGTGCCCTGCGTCGCCGTTCCTCGCGCGCTGGCCGGGCATGATGAAAAGGTGGAAGCCGTTGGACTGCCGGATCGCTACGCCGGCGTGCAGGCCCGCATTCCCCATGCCTGGGACGAGTTGCAGGGACCTGCTTCCGGCGTCGTCCACCTTCCGAACCGGCTCGCATGGTCTGGTCTGACTGACTTCGACGTGTCGGACCCGGGTGACCGTTTTGCGCTCTTTTGTATCCTGCTCGACTGCGGGCAGCGCGCCGACGTCGGGCGTTACGTCAACGCCGATCTGCTGCGCCGTGAATGGCCGCGTCTGCGCCGGGCCATGACGTCGCAGATCACGCGCCGCTGGGAACAGCGGCTACCCGGCCTTACCGCCTAGTCCTCGACGTGGACGACTTTCATCGCTTGCTGGCACAGACCAGCTTCCATGCTGTGGCTCTACGGATGCGCGAGGAGTGCGACCAGGACGCCGTCGCCGGGTGGCTGCGACGATCCGCGAATGCAACGGCGCGGAGGCGACTACGCCGTCCGCGGCCGGGGTGAGTCCGCTGGACGTTTCGGGGCTGTTGCCGGACGTTACTCCTTGGTAGACATAGCCATGGTCGACATTGGATCTCCCGCGTGGCGTGTCGCCGCCGCCGTTCTGCTGGCCGGTGCGCTCGGGGCGACCGGCGCCGCCGTCCCCGCCGCGGCCGCTCCCGCCGTGCGCGGTGAGCTGCTGCCGGTGCCCGCCGGCGGACCGGGTCGACAGATCTCCGTGACGGCCGTCGACGTCTCGCCGTTCGGGGTCGTGGCCGGCACCGCGCAGGTCACCATCACCGGCCCGGACGGCGTCTCGACCTTCACCGACCTGCCCCAGCGCTGGGGGAAGATCCCGCGGGCCGGGTGGTTGCGCCAGCAGCTCCCGCTGCCCGCCGGCGCGACCTCCGGCCGGGTGAACGGGCTGACCGACCTCGGCGAGGCGGCCGGATCCGTGTCCGGGGACGGCACGCGGGCGGTCCGCTGGTCGCTTGACGGCCGGTCGGCGACGCTGCTCGGCGAGGACCGGAGCTCCGTCGACGCGGTCGGCCCGGCCGGCCCGTGGGGTGTGAACACCTCTACGGCGGAGAGCCCGATCGCGGGCGAGGCCGATCTGGTCACCCGCGCCGGTGCCCGGACGCCGCTGCGTGGCACGCCGGAGCTCGGCACCGGCTATCGCCGTTCGGTCGGCTCGGTCGGCGGCCCGGAGACCGCCCTGGTCTGGGTGACCGACGGGGTCGGGCGCGGCGCCACCGCGCGGCCGGTGCTCTGGCGCAGCGGCGCGACCGTACGGTTCCCCGTGGTCAGCTCCTTCCTGCTCGGCAACACCTGCGTCACCCGGGTGCACGCCGACGGCAGCCTCGTCTACAGCGGGTTCATCCTCGGCGGCGGCACGCCCAGCTACACGCTGGTGCGGCACACCGGCGGCGTGCCCGGCACCGACGTCACTCTGTCGCTGGCCGCGGTGCCCGGGCAGCCGGTCGGCGGCCTGTCCTGCACGCCGGGGCTGACGTCGAACAGCCTCGCCTCCGACGGCGGCATCGCCGGCTTCCTGAGCAACGCCGCCGGCACCCGTTCGGCCGCGTACTGGAACGCGGCCGACGAGCAGACCGTCATCCCGCTGCAGGCCGGCGAGCAGTCCGCGGCCGGCGTGGCCGCGGCGGGCGGGGGTCGGATGGTGATCCTGGCGCAGCAGGACGACGGCACCAGCCGGCTCTCCCTGTGGCGCGACGGCGTCCGGACCCGGCTCTCCACCCCGAGCGGGTGGGACGTCGCCTCGGTGGTCGAGCTGACCGACGCCGGCCTGCTGGTCGCCAACCTGCGCAACACCGAGGGCCTGATCCGCCCGGCCGCTTGGCAGCTCGCCGGGTAACCGCTCAGGCGGCCGGGACCCGCAGGGTGGCGACGATCGCGCGGTGGTCGCTCTGCGGGATGTCGTGCACGCTGACCGCCCCCACGCCCAGGCGGCGGTCGGCCAGCACGTGGTCGATGGTCACCGGGGGAATCGGGTCACCGTCGTACGGGCCCCAGGTGCCGATCAGGCCCTGTCCCGCGGCGTCGGCGGCGTCCCGGTAGCCGCCCTTGACCAGGTCCCGGAGCGGCCCGTGGTCCAGGGTCGAGTTGAAGTCACCGAGCAGGATGCGCGGCGGCCCGTCCGGGTCCGTCCGGGGCTCGGCGGCCAGGTCGTCGCGCCAGTCGCCGAGCACCTCCAGCGAGTACGGCGCCAGCGGGTGCGCCGACTCCACGGTCACCGCCTGCGCCCCGGGTGGCTGGACCGTCCCGTACGCCTGGTTGAAGCCGCTGCTGTTGCGCCGTACGCCCGGGTCGGTGATCGGGAAGCGGGAGTAGAGGGCCGAGCCGCTCGCCCCGTACTCCGGGCCCAGCGACGAGTACGGCAGCAGCTCGCCCAGCCCCGCCGCCGCCAGGCTGCGCTGGGCGTTCGGGCTGAACTCCTGCACCGCGAGCACCGCCACGTCGTGCCGGCGGACCAGCTCGACGATGCTCCCCGCGTCGGCGTTGCCGAAGAGCATGTTCGAGGTCATCACGTGCAGCGCCACGCCGCCCTGCGGCCCGCGGTCAGCGTCGGCGAACGCGCGGGGCAGCACCGCCGCGGCGAACAGCGCGAGGGTGACCGCCGCCACCGTCGCCGCCAGCCAGCGCCGGGTGGCCAGCGCCGCGAGCACCGGCAGCACCGACCACGCCGCGACGTACGGCGTGAACGCGAACAGCTGCACCAGCGCGCCGCGCTCCCAGCCGCCGAGCCGGACCAGCACCCAGGCCGTGCCCGGCAGCACCAGCAGGCACAGCAGCACGTGCCAGACGGCCCGCCGGACCCGGACCGGTTTCGCCACGGGCGCCGAGCTGGTGATCGTCATGGCGGCGACGGTATCCGGCGGTTGCCACCATCACCGAGCGATCCCGGCGCACGTCACATCATCGGTAGGGGTTGAAGTTCTGCCCCGCCATCAGGAACCAGCTGGTCGCGCCGACGTGCTGGCGCGGGAAGTAGCCGAACCCGAAGCCGGTGTCGAAGGCGCTGGTCGCGGCCACGATGCCGGCGCCGGCGGGCAGCGGGGTGCCGGTCCAGGTGCCGCCCTCGCCGGGGTTGGAGAGCTTGCCCTGGTCCGCGTCGGCGGTCAGGCCCACGGTCTGGCCGGCGCCGAGGCTCTGCTGGGCCACCGCGGTCTGCCGGAGCAGCCGCTTGGCCAGTGCCGTGTCGCCGCGGTCGTCGCGCTTGAGCAGCGCCAGCGCGGTGTGCCCGTTGCCCTCCAGCCAGACCGCGTTCCGGTTGTTCTCCACGGTGCCGCCGGGCACCGGCCCGGTACGGATCTTGGCCTGGCTGCTGTACGTCACGCCGGACACCGCCCCGTCGGTGGTGGCCAGGTTCTCGGTGACCCAGTCGACGGCGTCGTCGTACCGCCGGTTGTCGAGGCTCAGCAGCGCCCAGGTCTGCACGTCCTCGGGGATGTTCTGGGTGTTGATCTGGTTCGGGTCCTCGCCGGGGTTGCCGCCCAGGGTGCCGGTCCAGAGGAACCGCTCCGAACGGTTCCACATGGCGCGCACGAAGCCCTCGGCCACCTCGGCGCGGGCGGTCCAGCGCCGGTCCTTGGTCAGCTTGGCCAGCAGCGTGAAGAGCCCGTACGCGTCGATGTTGTGCTCGGTCGAGGCCCACGGCTGCGGCGTCTCGCCGTCACCCTGGAGACCGCCGTGGTAGCCGCCGAAGCGGTACGGCGACCGCTTGTCGGCGATCCACCTGCCGAGCGCCACGGCGCCGTCGAGGTACTTGGCGATCCGGGTGTCGATGTAGAGCTGGGCCAGCGCGACCGCCACCCAGGCCATGTCGCCGGTCGAGGAGCCACCGAAGCCGTACGGCCAGAGGAACGCCGCCTTGCCGTCCTCGCGCTTGAGGCCGGGGAAGAACGGGCCGCCGCCGTAGAAGAGCATCGGGCCGGCCGCGTACGCCTGGCGCACCCGCCCGTCGGTGTACTTCTCGTCGTTGGCCTGGATCCAGAGCAGGGCGTCGCCGATGAGTCGGGCCCGGCGCACGTTGGCCACCGTCGGGTTGGCCAGGTAGGCCAGCGCCGCGAGCGCGTTGTCGTAGACGAACGCGGTCGTCATCAGCTCGCTCTCGTTGTTGTAGCTCTGCAGCAGCCGGGGCTCGCCGCCCTTGACGTAGGCGTCCTGCACCACGTCGAGGTAGTGGTAGGCGCGGCTCACCGGCTCGGCCAGCGTCCGGTCCACCAGGTGCCGGGGCTTGCAGGTGCCGGCGGCGGCGGAGTCGGGGCCGAGCAGCGGGGCGGCCACGGCGGCGGCCGGCAGCGCCAACAGGCTCCGGCGGGAGAACGCTCCCGAGGTCGAGAGATTGGTCGGCATGGCGTAGTACTCCTGACGGACGTGAGAGCGCTCTCACGCGCCATTGAAACGCCTCGGACACCGCGTGGCAATACTCGGGCCGCCATCAATGTCGATGGCGGCCCGCAGCACCCTCAGATCTCGGTGTCGACGACCTCGCCGAGCCCGCTCGCCGCCAGTTCCTCGCGGATGACCGCGCCGTCACCCTCGACGACCACGGTCAGCGCGTCCGGGTGCAGGTGCCGCGCGGCCGCCGCGGACACCTCCGCCACGGTCGCGTCGAGCAGGCTCCGCCGCAGGGTCGCGTAGTAGTCGTCGGGCAGCCCGTGCACCACCAGCGTGGCCAGCGCGCCGGCGATCGCCCCCGAGGTCTGCATGTCGACCGTGAGCTGGCCGGCCCGCCAGGTGCGGGCCACGTCCAGCTCCTCCTCGGTGACCCCGTCCAGCCGGGTCCGGGTCACCTCGGCGATCGTGTCCGTCAGCGCCGGCGTGGTCACCGCTGTCTGCACCGAGGTGCTGATGCCGAACCGGCCGAACCGCCGGGTCATCGCGAAGTCGGCGCGGATGCCGTAGGTGTAGCCCTTGACCTCGCGGATCAGGTGGTTGAGCCGGGAGGTGAACGCCCCGCCCAGCACCGTGGAGACCAGCGTCATCGCCACGTAGTCCGGGTTCGCGCGTTCCGGCGCCCGGTGCCCGAGCCGCAGCGTCGACTGCACCGAGTCCGGCCGGTCCACCAGCAGCACCCGGCGGCCGGCGGCGATCGGCACGCCCAGCGGCCCGGCCGGCACGAGCGGCTCGCCGACGGCGCCCGCGAACGCGGCCGCCCCCAGCTCGGCGAGGTCCAGCCGGGTCAGGTCGCCGGCGACCAGCAGCACCCCGGGACGCCGCAGCCAGGACTCGTGGAACGTGACCACGTCCTCGACCGTGACGGCCGCGACCGACGTGGGATCGCCGTGCAGCGGGCGGCCGTACCGCTCGGCCGCGCCGAAGAGATCCAGCCGCAGCGCCGCGTCCGCCCGCGGGCCGGGCTGCGCCCAGTCCATCCGCAGCGCGGTCACCTCGTCGTCGCGCACCCGCGCGACGTCGGCCGGGTCCAGGCGCGGGGTGCGCGCGGCCTCGGCGAGCAGGGCCACCGCCCGGGGCAGCAGCGCGACCGGTACGGACACCCCGACCCGGAACGCATCCCAGTCGACCGAGGTGGACAACTCGGCGCCGAGGCCCTCCAGCGCCAGCGCGTACGCCGCCGAGTCCCGGGTCGTGGTGCCCTCCTCCAGGCACTTGGCGAGCACCGTGGCGGTGCCCTCGCGGCCCGCGGACTCCCGGGCGCCGCCCGCGTCGAGCAGCAGCGCGGCGGTGGCGAGGTGCTGGCCCGGCAGGTGCGCGGCGACGACCTCACCCCCGGCCACCGAGACGCGCTGGACCGCCGGGAACGTGTACGGCCGGGCGTCGCCGGGGCCGGGCCGGCTGGCGACGAGACTCACTGGTCGTTCCCTTCGTCGGGCAGGTAGGTCAGGGTCACCCGGGACTCCGGGTTGAGCGTGCGGGCGGCGTCGAGGATGTCGCCGGCCGTCACCGACTGCCACTGCGGCAACCGGTAGGCCGCGCTGGACGCGTCGCCGAACTGGGTCGCGTACCGGCTCAGGGTGTCCGCGCGACCGCCGACTGTGGACATCTGCCGCCACCACGAGGTGGTCAGCAGGGCCTTGGCGCGTTCCAGCTCGGCCTCGGTGACCGGCTCGGTGGCCATGCTGTCGAGCACCTCGGCGACGCCGGACTCCAGCCGGTCCGCGGTGACGCCGTCCTTGGCGGTGGCCGTGACGATCAGCGGGGCGGGCGCGTGTGCCAGGTCGACGCCGTACGCGCCGATGTAGTCCGGCTGGGCGATCCGGGCGCCGTCGGCGAGCCGCTGGTAGAGCCGGCTGCCCCGGCCGCTGCCCAGCACCGTGGCGAGCACGGTGATGGCGTCGTATCCGGCCGTGCCGAACGGGTGGGTGCGGTGCGACAGGTAGATCCGCGGCGCCGGCACCTTGCCGGTCACGGTCTCCCGCACCGGCTCGGCGGCCGCGCCGGGGATGTGCCCGCGCGGCGCCGCCGGGATGTCGGAGACCGACTCCAGCGCGCCGAAGTACTTCTCCGCCAGCGCGAAGACCTCGGCCGGGGTGGTGTCGCCGGCGACGGTCAGCACCGCGTTGTTCGGCGCGTAGTACTGCTGGTGGAAGGCCTTGAACGTGTCCAGGCTCGCGGCGTTCAGGTCCTCCATCGACCCGATCGTCGCGTGGTGGTACGGGTGCCCCGGCGGATACAACAGCGGCAACAGGCGCAGCCACGCGTCGCCGTACGGCACGTTGTCGTACCGCTGCCGCCGCTCGTTCTTGACCACCTCGCGCTGGTTGTCCAGGGTCTCCTGAGTGAGCGCCGGCACCAGGCCGCCCATCCGGTCCGCCTCCAGCCAGAGCCCGAGCTCCAGGTGCTCGACCGGCAGCGTCTCGAAGTAGTTGGTCCGGTCCGGGTTCGTGGTGGCGTTGAGCGAGCCGCCCGAGCCTTGCACCAGGCGCATGTGCTCGGTCTTGGCGACGTGCACCGAACCCTCGAACATCAGGTGCTCGAACAGGTGCGCGAAGCCGGTCTGGCCGGCCGGCTCATGCCGGGAGCCGACGTCGTACCAGAGGTTCACGCACACCACCGGCGCGGTGTGGTCCTCGCTGACGACCACGCGCAACCCGTTGTCCAGGCGCGCGGTTTCGATGGGCCACGGATAGCCGGTCTCGGCGACCGGCGCGGGCTGAGCAGACACACAACCTCCCTTAGCGGCGGCCGCCTTCCGGCGGCGCCGACCCCAGTATCCCGGCTGGGCAGCTCACCGCGCTCCTTCGCTCCGCTTTCGGCCCCGCTTGGTGTCATCGATACCCAAGGGCGGGCGCCGGCCTTTCCCCCAGGTGCCGGCGCCCGTCCGTCGCACCGCCCGCCGAGAAGGGGACCCATGACAGACATCGCATCCGACACCGACGCGCGGCTCCTCGAGCAGACGCTGTTCGAGGTCAAGAAGGTGATCGTCGGGCAGGACCGGCTGATCGAGCGGCTGCTGACCGCGCTGCTGGCCGGCGGGCACTGCCTGCTCGAGGGCGTGCCGGGGGTGGCCAAGACGCTGGCGGCGGAGACGCTCGCCGTGGCGGTCGGCGGCAGCTTCCACCGGATCCAGTTCACCCCGGACCTGGTGCCCTCCGACATCATCGGCACCCGGATCTACCGGGCCTCCAAGGAGACCTTCGACGTGGAGCTGGGCCCGGTGATGGCGAACCTGGTGCTGGCCGACGAGATCAACCGGGCCCCGGCCAAGGTGCAGTCGGCGCTGCTGGAGGTGATGGCCGAGGGGCACGTGTCCATCGGCGGCCGGACCCACCCGGTGCCGCAGCCGTTCCTGGTGCTGGCCACCCAGAACCCGATCGAGAGCGAGGGCGTCTACCAGCTGCCGGAGGCCCAGCGCGACCGGTTCCTGATGCGGATCGTCGTGGACTACCCCAGCGACCAGGACGAGCTCGGCATCCTCTACCGGATGGGCGGCGTGCGGCCGGTCGCCCGGCCGGTCCTCGACACCGGCAAGCTGCTGGCGCTGCAGGCCCGGGCCCGCGAGGTGTTCGTGCACCACGCGCTCGCCGAGTACGTGGTCCGGCTGGTGCTCGCCACCCGGGATCCGGCGCGCTTCGGCCTGCCGGAGGTGGCCGGCCAGCTGGCGTACGGGGCCAGCCCGCGGGCGACGCTGGGGCTGGTGGCGGCCGGGCGGGCGCTGGCCCTGCTGCGCGGCCGCGACTACGTGCTGCCGGGCGACCTGCTGGACCTCGCGCCGGACGTGCTCGCGCACCGGCTGGTGCTCTCCTTCGACGCGGTCGCCGACGGCGTCGAGCCCGAGTCCATCGTCCGCCGCATCGTCGACTCCGTGCCGCTGCCGGTGATCGCCCCCGCCCAGGAGCAGCACGGCCCCGGACTGGGGATTGCGGCATGAGCGACTGCACCGGACGCAGGGAACGAAGGCAGGGCCAGGAGCGCATGCCCGGTGGTACAGCATGAGCGACTGCACCGGACGCAGGGAACGAAGGCAGGGCCAGGAGCGCATGCCCGGTGGTACAGCATGAACGAGGGTGCGTCCGTCAACGAGCTGGCGCCCGAGCGGCGGTTGCGGCGGCTGGAGCTCATGGTCACCCGGCGGCTCGACGGGATGCTGCACGGCTCGTACCTCGGGCTGCTGCCGGGCATCGGCAGCGAGCCGGCCGGCAGCCGGGAGTACCGGGCCGGCGAGGACGAAGTCCGGCGGATGGACTGGTCGGTGACCGCGCGCACCGCGGTCGCCCACGTCCGCCAGGTCGACGCGGACCGCGAGCTGGCCACCTGGGTGCTGGTCGACGCCACCGCGAGCATGGACTTCGGCACCGCCGAGTTCGAGAAGCGCGAGCTGGCCGTTGCGTCGGTCGCCGCGATCGGCTTCCTCACCGCGGGCGCCGGCAACCGGCTGGGTGCCCACCTGCTCGGCCCCGCCGGGGTACGGCGGTTTCCCGCCCGCAGCGGCCGGAACCACCTGCTCGGCATGTTGCACACCCTGCTCGCCGTGCCCCGGTCCGCGCCGACGGCCGAGCAC
Source organism: Actinoplanes sp. NPDC049599 (assembly GCF_044465625.1). Classification (NCBI taxonomy): domain Bacteria; kingdom Bacillati; phylum Actinomycetota; class Actinomycetes; order Micromonosporales; family Micromonosporaceae; genus Actinoplanes; species Actinoplanes sp. NPDC049599. Next base: position 5,111 of record NZ_JBITLX010000027.1, on the reverse strand, counting down.
GTGCCGCTGGCCGACGCGATCGACGGGTTGCACCGGGGCGTGCGCCGCCGGGGCCTGGCCGTGGTCGTCTCGGACTTCCTCGACGGCCTCGACGACGACGGGCTCGGGCCCGGCGCCCCCGACTGGGAGCTGCCGCTGCGCCGGCTCGCCGCCCGCCACCAGGTGCTCGCCGTGCAGGTGCGCGACCCGCGCGAGCAGGAGCTCCCGGACGTCGGCCTGCTCACCGTGGTGGACCCGGAGACCGGCCGGCGCCGGGAGGTGCCGACCGCGAGCCGCAAGCTGCGCGAGCGGTACGCCGCCGCGGCCCGCACCCAGCAGGAGTCCATCACCACGGCGCTGAAGCGGGCCGGCGCCGCCCATCTGCCGCTGCGCACCGACCGCGACTGGGTCACCGACATCGTCCGGCACGTATACGCCCAGCGCCGCCTCGGCCGCGCTTCCCGGACAGGAGCAAGAACGTGACGTGGTTGTCCCCTGAACGACTGTGGCTGCTGGTGGGGGTCGCGGCGCTCGCCGTCGCGTACGTCCTGCTGCAACGCCGCCGGAGCCGGTACGCCGTCCGGTTCACCAACCTCAAGCTGCTCGACCGGGTTGCGCCGAAGCGCCCGCAGTGGCGCCGGCACGTGCCCGCCGGCCTGTTCCTGGCGATGCTGGCGCTGCTCGTGGTCGGCTTCGCCCGCCCGCAGTCGCAGGTGCAGGTGCCCCGGGAACGGGCCACCGTGCTGGTCGCCGTGGACGTGTCCCGCTCGATGCTGGCCACCGACGTGGACCCCGACCGGCTCACCGCCGCCAAGGCCGCGGCCCGCGAGTTCGTGGCCGACCTGCCCGAGCAGTTCAACGTGGGCCTGGTCGGCTTCGCCGGCACCGCCTCGGTGTTCGTGCCGCCGGTGACCGACCGGGCCGCCGTCGACGCCGGCATCAACCGGCTCGCCGAGGGCACCGCGGGCCGCGCCGGCACGGCCATCGGCGACGCCATCGCCACCTCGCTGGAGGCGATCCGCACCCTGGACGCCGCGGCCGGCGAGGACGTGCCGCCCGCCCGGGTGGTCGTGCTCTCCGACGGCGCCAACACCGCCGGGCAGGACCCGGCCGAGGCGGCGGCCCAGGCCACCGAGTTCGGCGTGCCGGTCGACGCCATCTCCTTCGGCACGGTGAACGGCACCATCGGCGGCAGCGCGCTCGGCGGGGGCGGCGGTGGCAGCCAGCCGGTGCCGGTCGACGGCCAGACGTTGCAGGCGGTTGCGGACGCCACCGGCGGCAACTACTTCGAGGCCGGCAGCGCCGAGGAGCTGCGGTCCGCGTACGCCGACATCGGCAGCTCGGTCGGCTACCAGACCGAGACGCAGGACGTGTCGGCGCGCTTCATCGGATTCGGCCTGCTGCTCGCGGTGCTGGCGGCGCTGGCCTCCATGTTCTGGTTCGCTCGGCTGCCGTGAAGGGGTTCTCATGACCATCACCACTGGACTGGGCGGGGAGCCTCGGGGACCCGACTTCGTCTCGCCGGGGCTCGTCTCGCCGGCTGGGGGCGTACCGTCGCCGGCCCTGCCCGGGCCCGCACTCACCCGGCGCTGGCCGATGCTCGCCGCCGCCGGGCTCGTCGTGGTCGCGGTCTCCGCGGGCACCGGCGGAGCAGCCGGCTACCTGGCCGGCTCGGCGCCGGAGCCCGCGGCTGGGTCGCAGCCCGCGCCCGCACCCGCCGGTGTGCCGTCCGACCTGGTCGGCGCCGCGGCCCGGGCGCTGCCCGGCGTGGTCTCCGTGCAGGTGCGCACCGGCTCGGGGGGCGGGTCCGGCTCGGGTTTCGTCTTCGACGACCGCGGCCACATCGTCACCAACAACCACGTGGTCACCAGCGCGGCCGGGGGCTCGGTCAGCGTGGTCGGCTCGGACGGGCGCCGGCTCACCGCCGAGGTCGTCGGCACCGATCCGGGCAGCGACATCGCGGTGTTGCGGGTCACTCCCTCGGCCGCGCTGCGGCCGCTGGACCTGGCCGACCGCACCGCCACCCGGGTCGGCGAGCCGGTGCTGGCGGTCGGCTCCCCGCTCGGCCTCAGCGGCACCGTCACCGCCGGCATCATCAGCGCGCTGGACCGGCAGGTCCGGCTGGGCGGCACAGCGCGGCAGACCGCCGTGCAGACCGACGCCTCCATCAATCCCGGCAATTCGGGCGGGCCGCTGGTGAACGCGCGCGGCGAGGTGGTCGGTGTGAACACCGCCATCGCCACCCTGGAAGGCGGCGGATCCATCGGGATCGGCTTCGCCGTGCCGATCGACCGGGCCCGGCAGGTGGCCGCGACCCTCATCGGCCGTGGATAGTCGACAGATGCGGCTGCTGGTGGTGGAGGACGAGGAAGACCTGGCCGAGGGCCTGCGGGTGGGGCTCGCCCGGACCGGGTATGCGGTGGACGTCGCCCTCGACGCCGCCGAGGCGTACGACCGGCTGACCGTGAACGAATACGACCTGATGCTGCTGGACGTCAACCTGCCGGACGGCGACGGCTTCACGCTGTGCCGGTCGCTGCGCAACGGCGAGGTCGACACCCCGGGCGACGGTGACCTGCGGGTGCTGATGCTCACCGCGCGCGGCGGGCTCGACGACCGGGTCCGCGGGCTGGACGAGGGCGCGGACGACTACCTGGTGAAGCCGTTCGCGCTGGCCGAGCTGCTGGCCCGGGTCCGGGCCCTGCTGCGCCGCGACACCGCGGGCACCTCGGCGGTGCTGACGGTCGGCGAGCTCGTGCTGGACGTGGCCCGGCACACCGCGACCCTCGCCGGCCAACGGCTGACCCTGACCCCCAAGGAGTTCGGGGTCCTGGAATACCTGATGACCCGGCCCGGTCACGTGGTGCCGAGCGAGGAACTGCTCGAGCACGTCTGGGACGCCAACGCCGACCCGTTCACCCAGACGGTCCGGGTGACGGTCGGGACGCTGCGCCGCAAGCTCGGCGAGGGCTCGATCGAGACGGTGGTCGGCCGGGGCTACCGGTTGCGGGACGGCGCGCGGTGAGGCGCCCGGAGCTGTTCCGGTCCATCCGGTTCCGGCTCACGGTCATCTACTCCGCGCTGCTGTTCGGGCTGGCCGGCACCGCGCTGGCGATCACCTACTTCGCGGTGGCGGCCACCACCGACCCGCAGCCGATCACCGAGCAGACCGCCTTCCGCAAGCAGGGCCGGGTGATCGTGGACCGGGTTACCGTGGCCGAGGTCAGCGAGATCGAGGCGGCGATAACCTTCAACACCCTGCAGACGCTGCGGAACTACTCGCTGATCGCGCTCGGTGGGCTCTTCGTCAGCAGCCTCGGCATCGGCTGGGTGCTCTCCGGCCGGGTGCTACGGCCGGTCGGCGCGATCGCCCGGACCGCCCGGGAGATCCAGGCCACCGACCTGTCCCGGCGCATCGAGCTCAGCGGCCCCCGCGACGAGCTGCGCGACCTGGCCGACACCATCGACTCCATGCTGGACCGGCTGGACGAGGCGTTCCAGCAGCAACGGCAGCTGATCGACGACGCCTCGCACGAGCTGCGCAGCCCGCTGGCGATCATCCGGACCACCCTCGACGCCTCGCTCACCCCGGTGGAGGCGACCCCGGAGGAACGCGAACGCGCGGTCGCGGTGGTCGACCGGGCGACGGCCCGGATGTCCCGGCTGGTCGAGGACCTGCTGGCCACCGCGCGCCGGGACACGCACGGGCTCTCCGACGCCGACGTGGAGCTGACGGCGATCGCCCGGGAGGCGGGCGAGGAATCGTTCATCACCGACCGGGGCCTCAAGCTGCGGTACGAGCTGCCCGCGGAACTGCACCTGATCGGCGACGCCGACGGCCTGCGCCGGGCCGTCGGCAACTTGCTGTCCAACGCCGTACGGCTGGCGCCCGGCTCGTCGACCGTGACCGTCGCGACCGGCCGGCAGGGCTCGTGGTTGTGGCTGGCCGTGGCCGATCAGGGCCCGGGCATCGCGCCGGAGGACCTGCCCCGGGTCTTCGACCGGTTCTGGCGCGGCCGGCAGTCGGCCGGCCCGGCCCGCTCCCAGCAGCGCCGCACCGGGCTGGGGCTGGCCATCGTCCGGCAGATCGTGGAGTCGCACGGCGGTCAGGTGGCGGCCTTCTCGACGCTGGGGGAGGGCAGCACGTTCGTGCTGTGGCTGCCGGCCGCCAACCGCGCCGACGAGCAGCCGCCGCCTGCGACCAGCCCCTGGCCGTGATCCACATACCGGATGGCGGCCCGGCCCGGCCCGGTGCCATGCTGGGCCCGTGGCGGACGACATACGGGTCAGTGACCGGTTGACCATTCCCGCCGCCGAGCTCTCCTGGCGGTTCTCCCGCTCCAGCGGGCCCGGCGGGCAGGGCGTCAACACGACCGACTCCCGGGTGGAGCTGTCCTGGGACCTGGCCGGCTCGGAGCTGCTGCCGCCCGCGCTCCGCGAGCGGGCGCTGGCCCAGCTCGGCCCGCGGCTGGTCAACGGCGTGCTCACGATCACCGCGTCCGAGCACCGCTCGCAGCTGCGCAACCGGGAGGCGGCCGCGGCCCGGCTGGCCGCCCTGCTGGCCGGAGCCATCGCGCCACCACCGCGGGCCCGCCGGGCCACCCGGCCGTCGCGCGGCTCGGTCGAACGGCGCATCGGCGCGAAGAAGCGCCGCGGCGAGATCAAGCGCGGCCGCCGCGGGGATCACGATTAGGGGTGTCGCTGCGCCAGCCGGTGCCACGCCCTTGCCGGCACTTCCGCCCCCTTCCGGCGCGGCCGGTAGCTGGTCGGTCCACTCTCACCGTGACCCCGCCCGGTGCGGGCAGCTCCGGCGACGACACCATCACCGGCACCTTTCTGCACGGCTCGCGCGGTCGATCGCCGCAATCTTGTGGGGTGCGGGTGCGGAACTGACCGCTCGACCTTCACCACTCGCCGTGACCCGGCAAGTAGCCGTTTCATTCGGTATGAGGGATTTGACCTCTGGAAGGGCGTGGCGGTAGCGGGGGCGGAGGGCTTCATATCGCGAGGAAAGGGGCGCGAGTGGTGGACCTTGTAGCGGTGTTTGTGCCCTGAACAGCGAAGGAGTTGTGTTTGTAGGCAGGCTCTGGAGTTGATGCTGTGCGAGAGATGAAGGTTTGGCCCTTCGGAGT